>JAYPIL010000012.1:0-40617 GCA_038127845.1 Candidatus Poseidonia sp. | reverse complement strand
CCCCAGCGTCCACTTTGACCCTTCTGACGGACGTGGCGGTCTTGCCATCTTCCTCACTCTTCTTCATCGCCGGATTTCAATTCAGGGACATCTTTCTCCCCTTCATCGTTGAGTTCTTTCTCGACGAGGCGGGTTTGATCAACGTCCAATTCCATCTGGCTGTCCGCATTGAACAACTCGGCTTCGAGACGATCGTCCAATTCGGTACGGATTCGCTCAAGTCGGATGCCTTGGTGCGGGCCGATAAGACGGAGCATCAGGGAGTACTCCCACTGATTGGCAATGCTCTCCAATTCCTCACGGGTGGTTGCCTCGGCGAGAAGCTGCTCGAACCGAGCGGTTCGGCTATTGCGAGTGACCAGCCCAAACATGATCCAAATGAACAACGGTATACCACCAAACATGCCGATTAAATCCCATGCTCCCAAACTGACCTGAGTGCCAGGAATGATGACCTCAAAGCCCTCCACCGGCTGACTATCGCTTGAGAACGGGTCGGTTCCCTGTCGGGCCTCATCGGTGTCCATCCATCCGTCGTTGTCGTCGTCAAGGTCTGCGTTGTCTCCTACACCGTCGCCGTCTGAATCCAACCATTCCCTCGCGTCGGTCGGTGCCCAATCGTCCTCATCGTTCACCCCATCGTTGTCCAAATCTCCCGGACTCGCATATTTCGGCAAGGGGTCGATGGAATCGTTGTAGCCATCATTGTCGAAGTCGAAAAGGAATGGGTCGGGGTTGACGCCGCTTTGATTATCGCCAAGTCCATCACCGTCTTGGTCTTCCCATTGCGTGGCCTCGTTGACGAACATATCGGCCAATCGTCCCGTTGGATTATCACCAAAGCCATCGCCGTCTGCATCTGACCATTGCGTCGGGTCGGCGATGAAGGCATCGGGGTCGTTCCCGTCGGTGTTATCGCCATAGCCGTCCCCGTCAATGTCCGACCACTGGGTTGGATCGAGTGGAAATTTATCAGCTCCACTTCCACGTTGGTTATCCCCGAAACCGTCTCCATCGGTGTCAAGTTGCTGCGTTGGGTCAAAAGGAAAAGCGTCGGGTTGAAACGCGCCTGTGGATAGGTTATCTCCGTACCCGTCGTTGTCTCGGTCGCTGTGTTGGGTCGCCTCATTTGGAAAAGCGTCCCCATCGTCTGACCAACCGTCCCCGTCCGTGTCAAAGCACCCCCACCGGTCAATGGAACTGTTTCCAAATTCCTGTGGGCAAGCATCCCCGTACAACCCGATAACGGAATCACCGTAGCCGTCTCCGTCGGTATCGTTCCACTGAGAAATTTCGCCTGGATACGCATCCAACTGGTCTGGCCAACCATCGCCGTCACTGTCCTGACAGCCCCAAATTCCTCGGCTGGACGTACCGTAATCGTAGATGCAACCGTCGGGACGATTTCCCCCGGTGTTGTCCCCAAATCCGTCTCCGTCGGTGTCGTTCCATTGCGTATGGTCGTAGTCAAAGGCGTCGCTTTCGTCCGACCATCCGTCCCCGTCAAAATCGGGGCAGCCATTGCGATCATGCCATGAAAGTCCCGGATGAGTGGGGCATGCATCAACGTTGACGGCATTCTCAACCCAACGGCCGTTTGGATTGTTTCCTTCCATGGTGTTGTTCAACGTTGGGTCACCCCAGTTATCTCCGTAGCCATCGCCATCTGTATCTCGCCACTGGGTTGATTCGAAGGGGAAATCATCGTTGACATCAGCGAACCAGTCGTTGTCTGAGTTTTGGGAAAATGCAGACCAATACGGCATTTCTTCTGTACTCCAAGTGGGCGTCCAGGAGGCGAGGTAAATCAACGAGTCATGGTTTGCAACACAACGACCCGTTTGGGGGTCAATGTAGTCGTACATATTGGACATGTCCACATAATGGTACGGTCGAGATTGGTTCCAAATGAAGGCATCCGTTGACCATGGTGAACCGTGGTGCATGTAGGCCGTTTCGTTTTGCCGCTCACAAACGAACGGATGATTGGATGCAAGCGTCTTGATACCGTCGCTGCTCACAAGGTGTTGGGCATTGGACACACCACTTTGGTAAATATAGCCATGGTTTCCGACACCGACCTGCACCTTGCTGTTTGCAATCACACTGGTTACGCCCGTGTTGTGAGCGTAATGGAATTCTCCTGTACTTGACACGCTGGCGAGGATTTCTCCCGCAGATGCCGTGTGTTGACCAAAGGTGTGTGTGCCTGGCACGGTGCCGCAATCAAATGTCTGCGCTGGCGTTCCTATCGTTGAAAAGAGGAACGTTCCTTCAATGGCTTCGCTGGTTGCGTGAGGTTGGGGCTCAAGGAAGGGGCTTTGGAACAGCCAGTCAAAACGGTTTGTTGTACGATTGAAATACGTGAGGAAGGCTGGATTGAAGTCCATTTCCACTGAACACCCAGGTCCATGCCCAATCGTTGTCCAATCCAGCGTTGTTAAGGATCCATCGATCGAAATGAGGGGCGATTCGCTCTCGTTGCTGGCAACACCCTGGACGAACAGGTTGCCATCGATGTCAAAGGCTGTGTTGAACTGGTCATGCGAGAAAGTCAAGGCGCCACCAACAGCACTCAACGAGCCCGTGTTGTCCATTTTACCAACCAAATGACTGTGGCCGTCGTACATCGTCTCGTTGAAAATGCTCCGCAGTGTGGTTGCGTAGGGCGCCTTGCTTAGAGAGAGAAGGTGCTCGCCGTTTCCGAGGTATGCCGCATCGTTGACGGTCCAACCGCTGATGTTCAGGAGGTCCTCATCACCTCCAATTTCGTTATTGGGGGCAGCGTCTTGAGCAAGAGAACGAAGGATTGTGTAGTCCGGGCATTGAAGCATGCTCATGAAGGTGACGTCGTCAATGCCGTAGATTTCGGTGTCACAAATTGAGTAACCCAACACCATGTAATTGACAAAACCTTCGTTGTTGGAGGCATTGTCTGGTAGAGCCTTCCAGGTTTTGTTTTCCTGAAGCACCCTCCACTGTTCACCCGAATGGGTTTGGATGAATCCAGCCAATGCTGTGGTTGATGCAACGAACAAGGCCACCAACAACCATGCTTTGAACGCTCTTCGGTCCATATATAACCGAGGGTTAGACGAAAGAAGAAGTCTTCGCATGGCGTCAAGCGAACTATGCAATATTCGTTATGGATTTGATTCACCCAAGCCGACCTCGCTTCATCTGTTTGGCTGCCAATCCTTGTAGGCGATTTGGGCTGGGGCGACGTCGTCTTGTCCCTCGTAATACTCCATCATGCGCTCAGCAATCCACTGAAGCCACTCAAAGGCTTGGTCATTTCCCCGATCTTCACCCCATCGTTACAACGGGTGAAGTTGGAAGCAGTGTTGAATGGGTCAATTTTGAGTATTGAGTTCCTGCTCAATCAGAACCATGGCCAGATAGGGTCGATGTGCCTCGAGAAGCGAAGCGATTGCGCTGGGAATGTGCTGGCAGTTGGAGCCATGTGCGCCTCCCCAGCGCAAACCATGCCGCCTCTGTTCGACGATGGGATTTCAAGGTTCGATGGCTACCTCCTGCTGCAGGCTTCATAGGGAGTCGGCCTCCCACATCGGCATGACGGTGTTTAGACCAGCGGATGTTGCCGTGAGGGACATGCTTGAATTTGGAAAACAAACCTACGGTACCGACCTCCTCATCACGGGTGTACCGCTTAATGGGCAGGGTGAACCTGTGTGGCAAACAGTCGGCGACCTGGTAAGTTCCCCTCACGATCACGGGTTGCTCGCAAGCATCGAGACCATCGTTCATGTTCATCGTTTCCAGCAATGGGTGGCCATGTTCTCGTATGAGCAGGAGCCTCTGCCCGTGGGACTGAGTGTCCGCTTTGCAGCAACCATCGATGAGGTATTTGACGGACTTCCAACAACGCAAAATCCTGCAGCGTGGATCCATCTCGGTCACGGACAATTGGAACATTCGTTTGAATTGCTTGAGGGTCTTGAGGAGTGGGAAGACGAGGAATATGAGACCATTCCTGGCCTCTCGAACGGGCACGAAGATGAGGACTACCGTTCAGCCAAGGACATCGCCAAACGCATTTCGGGCCAACAGGGGAACATTTTGTTCATGGCTCTGCCGTTGTGTTACGGCCAACAAATCGCCGCTAACCTTTGCGAAACCGGGCGAATTCACCTCGCTCACGCGAACACAACCTTCGCGGTTCCACAGGGTTTGCAATTTTACGACGGTGTTGACCACCCCGAGCGCACGCATCAATCGCTTGCATCATGGAGTGAATGGGTGGTGGCTGTCGAGAAAGCTTGGCGCGGCGCCTCTCGGGTACTTCTGCTTGGAAAGACACCGTGAATGGCCGTTGAACTCACAGGAGCCATGGGAAGGGATTTGGAATGAGTCCCAACAGATAGATGAGCGCAAAGATGCCAAGAATGAGCAATCCTATGGCGGTTTCTATGGCGTTGAAGGTGATCTGTAGAATGCTGTCCAAATCTGAGGCCTCACCGCTCAAGAGACTCATCAGCGATACGAAGAGAACGCTTAGGATGCCTGTTCCAATCATGCTTCAACATCCGACACCCGTAACATAAGGCTTCACCCGACATGGTTGACAAGCCCAAGACTGGCCTTCTTTGATTTCGTTTTTGAACGGACTCGGGTTTAAGTAAAATCATTTTTTGGCTGAAGATATGTCATTAGCCCCAACCGAATACGACTTTGGAGAGAAGTCAAACTACGCCTTTGCTGAAAATATTACATGTGCCAACGATGAAGCCCGAGCTAAATTCATCGAAGCCTTCGGCCACATGCTGAACTACAACCACGAGCAAGCCATTGCCTGCTTCACCGCCACGACCGAACTCGACCCCAACTGCGCCATGGCCTGGTGGGGAATCGCCTACTGCGTCTCGTCCAATTACAATTGGTCTCCCGGTCTCGGCTCGGGTCACGACCCCATTCAGCAAGCACTCAAAGTCATGGACCACTGCACGGAACTTGAGCAGGACCTCATCCGAGCCCTCTCAACCCGTCACTCCGCTGAGGCACGAGATGCTGCCGACCCATCGGTCCTGAACATGGGCAACGACCCCGAACTGAACGTGGCCTTCGCTGAAGCCATGGCTCCGTTGTACAAGAAGTACGCTGGCAACCTCGATGTCACCGCCATATACGTTGAGGCCCTCATGAACCTCAAAGCCTGGCAGTTGTGGGACAAGAACACCGCCACGGGCGAGATCACGCCTGCTGATGACAACACGCTGTTGCTTGTCAACATCATGGAAGACGCCTTTGAGGGCAGCGATGAAGCCAAAGTTCACCCAGCCCTTTGCCATCTTTACTGTCACGCCCTCGAGTTGTCACCCTTCCCCGAGAAGGCCCTGCCCGCTGCCGATGTGCTCCGAACCCGCATGCCGGGTCTTGGCCACCTTGTCCACATGCCTTCCCACATCGATGCTTGGGTTGGCCAGTGGAAAGAAGCCATTGAGTGCAACATCGCTGCAGTCGAGGCGGACGACCGCTATGTGGAACTGACCGGCAACGAGTCCCAATTTTACAAGTTCTATCGCATGCACAACCACCACTTCGTTGTCTGGTGCGCCATGTTTGACGGCCAATACGAGACGGCACTGAAGTATGCTCGCAAGGCCGTCGACACGCTACCTGCGGGTGACGCTAACCACGGGGCTCAGTTCATGCTTGCAGGCATCATTCCGATGGGTGCAATCTTCCTCGAGTCCTACGTCACCATGCCTTGGCACGTGATGATTCGCTTTGGAAAGTGGGACGAGATTCTCGCTGAACCGATGTACACCGACAAGGACGTGTTCCCAGCAACCATTGCCACCCAACACTACGCACGCGGTGTTGCCTATGCCTCCAAAGGCATGGTGCCTGAGGCCGAGGCCGAGCAGGTGCTGTTTAACGAAGCCCTCGCCAATCCAGCTCTTGCTGGTCGCATGATGCACAACAATTTCATGTACCAAGATCCCGCTGAAGGACCGTCTATTTTGAACGTGAATGCGGCCATTCTGGAGGCTGAAATTGAATACCGACGCCAATACCTCGCCCAACAAGCTGGCGAAGCGCATGACTTCACGGCAGCCTTTGATGAGTTGCGCCGTGGTGTTGACCTTTCGCTCAACCTCGCCTACAACGAACCTTGGGGTCAAATGCAACCCGTACGCCACATCCTCGGTGCGTTGCTCTTTGAACAGGGCCACATAGAGGAAGCAGAAGAGGTCTACCGTGCTGATATCGAACTGTGGAAGGACAACATGTGGGGGCTTCTCGGCCTCAAACTCTGCCTTGAGGCCAGAGGCGATGCGCCTGAAGAGCTCGCTGCAGTGACCGCTCTGTTCAACGAGCGCAGTTCCCGTGCGGACATCGTTCCAGCCAAGACTTGCTTCTGTGCGCAAGATGCGCTTGCCAAGTCCAGCGGCGACTCGTCGTGTTGCTGATTGGGAAGCGCCTCGTTGTTGCCAAAATAAACATGAGGAGGGGTGACCTGCCCTTCATCAATGGTCATTGAGACCGCTGGAAACCTTGGGGAAGCCCTGATCAGGGTTCTTCTTCGTACTCTTTGAGGACGATGGCATCCAGTGCGTCTTCCTCAACCTTCAAGCGAACCGTGTAGCCGATGGTCCCTGCTGCACCGAGCATCAAGATGATGCTCAAGAGGACAGCAAAGGTGTAGTCGCCGATGAACTTACCGAGCGATGAGAAGAACCCGTCCGAGCCATCATCGTCAGCCGTCGCTTTGGGCTGAATCAAAGAAACAACCGTTTGCTGGTCGTAGGCTGGGCGGGTGAACGTGAGCATGCCATCCATCGAGGCGTCGTAGTCGTCGGATGGCGGTGCAGGATCAAGGTCGGAGTAGAAATCCGGTCGCTGCTCAAAGCTGATGTCAACCGGGCTTGAGAGGTCGAGCGTGAGCATGACATCCACCGTGTAGGGGATGCGGGATTCGAAGAATTCTGGGTCGTCCAAAAGGCCGAACAAGGTCACGGCTTGACCCGTGGTGTCGAAGTGCGCCCACTTGCCCCAGGAGGACTCGTCCACATCGATCTCGTAGAACCACGTGTCGGCCACCCGCACGCCCTGTCCACCATCGTTGCTGCCGTCATCACCGAGGTCGATGGAAAGTTGGAGGGTGCCAACCTGCCCGGTGTCAAGATCGGCTTCGGTTGCAGCAAGCGTGGCTTGCAGGAGCGTTGTTCCGTTCGGAATCCAGACGTAGTGCGAGTCTTCGGTGTAGTACACCGCTCCAGTCTGTCCGTTGTTGAAGTGGTTCCAATCGCCCTTCCAAGCATGGCGTACCCGGTCGGTGTTGACCGGAATGCTGGTGGTGGTCATCATGTTGTCATAAATGGCGTAGGCGTCCCACACGGTGTATTCGGGGTGGTCAACGATACCGTCGTTGTCTTGGTCCCGCATCAGCTGCAGGGTCCGAGCCAAGGCGACCGCTCCGTCCACGTCCGTTAGTCCGTGGCCGATTCGCCAGTCATGGCATTGGCCCGTCGCACTTCGGTAGCACTCCGTTGGAATGTCGTTGCACGAATCTTCGTCGTTGCCTCCTTCGCAGGAGTTGGCCATGCCCTCGTAGCGGGCCGTCAATTCCAAGATCAACTCAATTTCGTGAACACGGCTGTAGTTGGCGGTGTCCCAATCTTCGTACTGCCCGTAGGCTGCCGTCCCATCCCCTCCGACCAAACTGCTGCCGAAATCGTGGTCGTCTCGATGATAATCAGCAACACCGAGCGATGGAGCAACGTCCAGCAGGATGCCTGCCATGCCGCCCACGTGGGGCGTGGCCATGGATGTGCCAGAGATGGACATGTAGTAGAGGTCGCCTTGGAGGCGCGTTGAGGCATCGATGGCGGTTCCGCGAGGGGCGGTCGCCCAGATGTCACGGCCGGGTGCACCTACATCGGGCCACGTATGCTGCTGGTTCATGCACCCGCGGGACGAAAACGAGGTGACGGCCGTTCCGTCGTGGGTCAGTGCAGCCACCGAAATCGCAGATGGTGTGTTGGCATACACGTTGGTTCGCAAGTCACCTGAGCACTCCGCCCCTGAGCCACCGGAATTGGAGGCAGCGAAAATGACAGCCACGCCGTTTTCATAGGTGAGTCGGTCGGTCAACTGAGCGATGACACCGTTTGGGTTGTAATCACCATCGGTGCCCCACGAGTTGGAAACGACACGAATGTGGTGGGGGTTTTGGCCGGGCACCGAATGCGCATACGTCCATTCCAATCCCTGTTCGGCAGCGAAGATGGAGGCGCCATCGCCCGTGCCGAGTGCCACCAGTTGGCCGCCTTTGGCAACACCTGCTCTTCGGCCAGCTGACGCGTCGCCGTTGCCAGCGATGGTTCCTCCGACGTGTGTGCCGTGACCTGATGAGGTGTCGGAGTTTCGTGTCTCCACCCAGCCGCTCGGGCCGAACTTTGCCGAATAGAGCGTTTTCTCACCGGTCCACGGCTCGAGGTAGTCGTAATCGGGGTGACCCGCATCCACGCCGGTGTCGAGGTCGACGATGGCGGTGCCGTCTCCATCCCATTCGGTAAACGAGAGGTCCGTTTCCCTCATGACCTCGCCGTTGGGCTGAATGATGGCTCGCGTCCATGCGTCGGTTGCACCGACCACATGGGTGGTCTCGTGCATCATGATGCCGGGTTGGGTGGGGTCACCGCCCCATTCCGGTGGAAGGAAGAAGAAATCCAGCGGCTTGTCAAGTTCAAGATACTCAACCCGGTGCCACATGGAAAAGTGGCGTACATCTTGCGCGGTTCCCTCGACGAGCCCTCCGTCGACCAGCGGTGCCTCGCCGAGCAAGGTCAGGCCCATGTTGTCCATCGCCGCTTTGTCGCTGCTCGTGACGGGCGAAATCAGTTGAAAGATGACAGGAATCACATCGCCGTCATTGGCCACGTGAAGTTCTTGGCGCAAATCGATGTTCATTTTGTCCTCGTCTCCCAAGGGGTTGACGCTATCAGCGAGTGGCGATGCTGTTGCACCGACCATCAACAACTGAAGAACAAAAGCGGAGAGAACCAGTGCACGACCACGGTTTGCCATGAAGTAAATTCGTGGATGGTCGTGCTATAAGACTGATGGTTACTCGGACAATACTCACAAATACTTCCCGGGACAACTTCTCTGTGGTGATTCTCTCGTGCAAATGACAACTTCAAGTTACGTGACGGCCTTTCAGGGTGTGCGAGCCCTCTGGGGATGGTTGAGAAAGAAAGAGGTGGAGGACTCGGAGCCGTCGGCTCGCGAACGCGCCATGGATCAAGCAGAACTCGAACGGGACGTGGCGTTGTTGAAAGCCGAAGAAGAGCGTGCTGTTGCAGAGGTTCGGGCAGAGGCTCGGGCCCTACGTCTTCAACCCGTGATGGCGATGTTTGAAACGGTTCAGGCCAACAAACGGGCGCGTCTCAGTGCCCAACCTTCGGGTGAAGTCACAACCGTCGATGACGATACCTAAGCACCTCAACGCGTTTGTTGATGCGGGCCTTCAGCGGGACCGAGCGGAACAATTCGGTAGGGGTTGAGGTTTTCATGCGACCAGAAGTAATGCCACTTGATGTGGTGCCAATCGCAGGTGTCCCGAACGCCCGGTAGGGCAAGCATCCGGTCGACGAAGGCCTGCAGGTGAGGATAATCGACAATCCGTCGCAAATTGCACTTGAAATGAACGACGTATACCAAATCGAATCGAACGAGTGTCGTGAACAGGCACACGTCGGCTTCGGTCAGCACCCCTCGTCCTTGACCGCAGAGATAATCTCGGGATTCGAGATGGTGTTCAAGTTCATCCAGTCGAGCAAAGAGTTCGGTGACGGCTCGCTCGTACGCTGCCTGTGTTCGGGCAAAGCCTGACTTGTACACGCCGTTGTTGACCCGTTCGTAATTGGCATCGATCATCCTGTCAATCTCATCTTTGAGGTCGGCTGGGCACAACGTGGCTCCGTTACCGACGTGTTGTGCAAGCGTGTCGAACATGCGAATGATCTCTCTGCTTTCGTTGTTGACGATGGTCTGACGTGATTTGTCCCATAGTACGGGGACGGTGCCGATGTTCCCACCCGCTGTCCACCCGTCAAACGCCCGGTTGTAGATGGCCTCGAGGTGCTTCTCACCGTTGACCGAATCCGCCGTTGCACCGGGTTCTTCGGGATTGAACGACCATGAACCGTCCCTGTTCATTCGCCAGTCAACCACATCGACGGTGATGTGTTCATCAAGTCCGAGAAGGTGACGAGCCAAAAGTGTGCGATGCGCCCAAGGGCATGCGTGCGAGATGTAGAGGTGGTAGCGTCCGGATTCAGGAGGGAAAGGGCTTTCTGGGTCGATGTGGTCACGGAATTCGCTTGTTTTCCGGACGAATGCGCCGTCGGTGAAAGATGAAGTCCATGCGCCCGATTGTTCTTGTCCCATGAACTTCCCTCCCTCGGGAGCCTATATCATTGATAGTTTCAATTTCCATATCAGCCCGCAAACACTTCTCTCTCCATATTCACCTCTCTCAGCACGGTTGTGAGGAAACGGCTAAGTGAGCACGGGCAGCGAGGTGCAACCGGGTGCCATGAAAATCAGACTTCATCAGTTCCTTTCGAAGACGGGTGTCTTCGCCTCGAAGCGAGCGGTGAAGGATGCGATATGGGCCGGTGACGTCACGGTGAACGGTTCGGTGGTCAAGGACATCGCCTTTCAGTTCAAACCGAACAAAAAGGAGGTGTGCTACCGCGGTCAGCGCCTCTCGCTTCCGTCCACGGAACGCTGTTTTGTCCTCAACAAACCCAAAGGCGTGGTGTGTTCCCGATTGAATTCGCAAGAACGAGAATTCGGAAAGCAATCGGTCTTTGAGCTCTTCCGCCCTCATCTACCCGACCATGATTTCGAACGGTTGATCACGGTTGGTCGCCTCGACGAAGACACGACGGGTTTGTTGCTTGTCACGACCGATGGAACATTTGCTCACCGCATCGCTTCTCCCGATCATCACGTTTCCAAGCGTTACGCGGTGACCACGGCTCAATCGGTTTCAGATGCAGACCTCGAGCGGTTGCGTGCGGGTGTCGACATTGAATTGGAAACAAACGGGGAGGTGGAGGTGTACACGACCCAGCCAGCACGGGTGGAGAGCGGCGAGCACCTGACCACCGTCCTCACCATTGCAGAAGGAAAAAAACGGCAAGTGCGACGGATGTTTGGAGCCCTCGGGCATGAAGTTGTCGCGCTTGAACGATGGTCCATCGGTGGACTACACCTTGCTGAATTCCACCTCGATGAGGGTTCGTTCACGGAACTCAACGCCAACGATGTCTCTGCCATCGTGTTTCAAACGTGACCAGACAAAAGACCTTGAAGCACCGCTCCTGTGAGCGAACTGAGGAAGACGCATGCCCGGTGATATGTCCTGGATGAAAGCCCGTTTCGACGAGCTCAACGAGAAATCTCTGCTTTGGGAACCCCCAACGCTCGAAGGGCCAAACCAACCTCGCTGTCAAATGGATGGAAAGCCCACGATCATGCTGTCGGCCAACAACTACCTCAACCTCACCACGCATCCAAAGGTGGTCGCAGCCATGCAACAAGCCACCACCACCTACGGTGCCGGAAGCGGTTCGGTTCGTGCCATTGCGGGAACGATGGACATCCACCTCGAGGCCGAGAAGAAAGTGGCTGAGTTCAAGGGCGTCGAAGCCTCACTCATCTATTCGGCAGGCTACACCGTCAATGTCGGCCTGATCCCCACGCTTGTGGCAGGTCCTCAAGACGTCATCATTTCGGATGAGTTGAACCACGGTTCCATCATCGACGGCGTGCGCCTTACCAAAGCGTCACGAGCGGTGTACGCTCACAACGACATGGGCGAGTTGGAGGCCGTTCTCAAAGCCCACGAAGGCTCCGACAGGAAACTTATCATCACCGACGGTGTGTTTTCCATGGACGGCGATATCGCTCCCCTCGACGAAGTCACCGCTCTGGCAGAAGAGCACGGTGCAATGGTCTACGTCGACGATTGCCACGGTGAGGGTGTGCTGGGCGATGGCGGTGCAGGTATCGTTGACCACTTCAAACTCCAAGGAAAGGTGGATTTTGAAACGGGTTCGTTCTCTAAGGCTCTTGGCGTGCAGGGCGGTATTTTGGCAGGGACCGAGATGACCCGTACCCATGCCCTCAACCATTCACGGTCATGGCTGTTGTCGGGCTCTCAACCACCCGGTGTTGCCGCTGCGCAAAAAGCCGCCATTGAGGTCTTGATGGAGGAGCCCGAGCATCATGCAAGGTTGTGGGAGAACACCAATTATTTCCGAAAAGAACTCCAGTCGATGGGCTTTGACACCGGCGATTCGGTGACGCCTATCATCCCCGTGATGTGCGGCGAATCCAGCACGGCCAAGGCCATGACCCATGCGCTCGGAAACGAAGGCGTGATGGCCGGCGCCATCGTCTTCCCGATGGTGGCCCGCGACAAGGCCCGTATCCGAACCCAGATGTCAGCAGGATTGACACGTCAAGACCTCGATGATGTCTTGGCGGTCTTTGAGCGAGTGGGCCCCCAAGTCGGCGTGATTTGAGGTTCATTCGGATTCGAAGGCGTCAACGACCTCGAGCATTTCGGTGTCTTCCCCGACCATCTCTTCTGCTTCAACCACGGCCTCGTCTTTGGTTTCCATGCCAGCGAACGGGTCTTTTCCGTCTTCAATCATGCACAACAAACGCCAGCGAGGTGCCCAGGACAGGTGCACATAAACAGGTCCGGGCAGCAACAACAAACCCCACACCAACCACGGCCAGATGGACAGCAGTTCTGTGCGGTCGATGGTCAGCAGAGCGAGCCCAACAAAAGGCATGGGATAGAGCAGGGTGCGTGGTGGTGTCACGGGGTGGCGCTTCGAAAAGGAAATCAACATCAACGACACAAAGCCTGTGAGGGCACAAGCAACGAGCAGCAACGAAGTGTGGAACACCCATTGAACGCCCCAGACATCGTTGTTCTTCTCACCGAAGGCATACGGAAGCAACAACGCAAGCGCAACCAAAAATCCGTAGAACGCTCCGATGTTCGCGGGATGGCTCAACCACAGAGGAAGACGAGAAAAACGCCTTGAGAGGGAGGTGCCGAGCAGGGTATCTTGCTCGCTGACGGCCAATTGCTCGACCTTGGACATCCAAGTTTCGTTGGTTGGCACGCTTTGCCGGTCGGGTGAATGGGTTTTGAACTTAGAGGGTCAAGTAGAGGTAAAAAGGCTCATTCCTTCCCTCTGAAAAAAGAGACGAGCGGGCTTTCAACCTCGATTTCCTTTTCTTCCTCCAACCACGAGCGCTCCAAGAGACCTGAATCGATCCCTTCTCGGTCTCGGGCATCTTCAATGGGGTCGGGGACGTCGTTCACAGCGTCACGCAAGGCGATGGCCTGGTTGATGAGTGCCAAGTGGCGAACCATGGTCGGTGTGCGCTGCTTCTTGTCGGTGAAATGGCCAACCACAGGGAAGTCCATGGTGTCTTGTGCGAGGCTGAATCCACCCATCAGTTCGTCCGGTATGAGTCGAACTCGGTGAGGACCGGGGTGGCACCACGAGCCGTCGGAAAGCCGGACCATGACCGTCGCATCGCCGAGAGGATCACTTTCCATAAACGGATGGTTCAGGTTCACCGCCAGCGGCGTGGAGGCGTGACTGTTGAAACGAAGGAACAACACGGTGGCGTTGAGCGTGAGCGTCAGCAACGCCAATCCGAATGCAAATCGGGTTGAACTGGTCGCCAACGTCAGTGCAACAAACAACACCACAGCGAGCACGAGGCTTCCGACCAGCCCGGCATTTCGACCGTTGATGAAGGGTTGAGCCACGGGTGTTTTGATGAACGGAATCATCTCCACCGGAAGCGTGGACGGCCGCTCATCCATGCTTGGAACATCCGCACCCGTCACTTGAATCTCACGCCCTTGGGAGTTGATGATGATGGGCGACCAAGTTCCAAACGCCCACGTCGTTTGCATAGGCTTCAATGGCGGCCAGATGGGTGGCGATGTCGAGGTTCCAAGCCGTCAGCCAACCCTCCAGTTTTGGTCTCAACTTCGCCCACTGTTTTTCGACGCCTGCGTTGTTTTTTCGCTCGTGGTGCAGCAGCAGGGCTGCCGTTTGAATCAGGCCTTGGATCAGCAACACCTCTTCCTCCGGAGCGCTTCGTTTCTTCAGCAGGTTCCACATGTCCTCCCATGCTTCGTGAGCGTGCCAGAATTTCCCCTCATCAAACAACGCCAGCCCCTCCTCGAGAAGAGATTCCTCTTCAGAACGAAGCGGGGAGGCCGAGAAAACCATCAATTCGGCCGTGCAGGTCCGCCCTTGAAACAGTTCGTGTTACCGCACAATCGCCGCACTCTTCAAGAGGGGGTTTGATGAAGCGGTTCTGTAGGGTGCGAATGCATGGTTGAAATCAAGCACGGCGATTTGCTTGAACAACGACGTGGTGGCGTTGATGTTCTCCGTGTGATGGTCCGTACCTTAGCGTTGCACGAACAGTCTGGTGCGGTCAACATTCGCTCGTCAAAAGACGGGCAACCATGCACCGGTTGGCTGCTCTTTCGGGTGGGTCAACCCGTCATGGCGTTCTATCAGGGCGCCCGGGAACACCGAGGCCTTGAGGCCTTGCTCTGCATTGAAGAAGATGCACTTGAGGTGAACAACGACGTTGAGTTGTACGAACTTGGCGTGCAAGCCATTCGTTCGACGATGCAGGAACATCCGGACAGCGTTCTCCATTTGGAACATCAAGAGGCAGAGCGCTCCGGTGATTCTTGGTGGTCAAGTGTTCGCTTGCCGTCGTCTTCTTGGCGTCGTGCAGACCGTTTGGAGGACATTGAAGAAATCGCCTATGCTTCTGAGCACCGACGACGGGACAGCAAAGGCTCAGGTGGCGAAACCCTGCTTTCGCCCGGTGGCGTCTACATCTACGACTCTCCCGACCCACATCCGATGATTCACTTGGCGGTTGAACTTGCCGAACGTGGGATGCCCATGCTGGGCTTGTTCGGGTTGCCACATGCCGAAACCGATGTGACTCAACGATTGCCTTCGCCCCAATGTTTTGCGCTGCTTTCGCCCCACGGTCAGTTTGAGACCTTGCAGGACAGGGACGCCATCCAATCCGCCGTGGAAGGGTTCCAATGGGGCAGCGAACGCAGCCTCATCGTCATTGACGGTCTGGACCGTCTCGGAAACGCCATGGGAGACGTGGCGATGATCGACATCTATCGTTCCATTTGCGACGCTGTTCGTTTCAACGATCACATTGTCCTCTGCACCACGGACCTCGAGATGTTCGAAACCAAAATCAGACATGCCCTGTTGACCGAAAGCATCCTGCTTCGTACCGCCACACTCGATCATTGGCTGAACGAACCAGATGTCCTCTGGGATCACCCGATTCTCTTGGCCCCGGACGAGGAGGAGGAGCAATGGCTCGCTGCCCAAATCCAGCAGCAGGGTGCGAAGTTGGGAGCCCGTTCCTCGGCCATCGATGCCTTCGTTGAAGGGGGGAGTGCCCATGTCGACGAACAAACCATGACCGAAGCCACCGAGGTGTTGACCGAGGTGGTCACGGCTTGGCAGCAAGATGAACCTCAACAGGTTTCGTCCACGCAATCCTCGCCCGATGAAGCGACGGTGGTGGGGAGCACCGCATGGCGGCCAACGGATGACCAGCCCGTGAACGAGGGTCGCTTTGTCAGTGAATCACCCCGTTTGGTCGCCACCGTCGAGGAGCATGTTGAGGTTCAACCTCGTCGTCGTGCCCCCGTAGCCCCGGCTGCAGCACCACGTAAGGTCGAGTTGCGCAAGGCCCAGCGCCTTCCCAAGCGGAAAGCCGACCTGTCGCTGCCCGACATCGACGAAGGGTTGGCGAACAAGCGAAATTCAGCGGTGATCAAATCGGCGTCGCCGCTCCCCGATTGGCCGCAGAAAAAACGTCATCAAACGGCCTATCGAAAGGAAAACATGGACGGGTTTACTCAACGGCAAGAGGAGGCACTTGAACGTCAACAGGCCGTTTCCGTACCGCTTCACACCAAATCACTGCGTGACAACGTTGTTGCGTCGCCCAATCTCGACGCCAAAGCCCTTCCTTCGGTTCAGATGCCGCAAACGGTTCAACTCCCAAGCAAAGGCGAACACGCACCCCTCTCGAACAGTCTTCGCGAGATCGAAGCCGATACCGGAAAACCTGCAAGAGAGTCGGCTTCATTGCCTCAAAACGACGAGGATATCGAGGCGATGTACGAGCGCTGGTCAACGTTTGAAGAACAAGACGGCCTTGACTCAACGGCCTTGTACGGCGAAAAAGGCGAGATGTTGAAGCGATACAAGGGTGAGTGAAATGGCATCCCCTACCAAGCTCCGTTCGGTGATTGAGGAGGCCAAGCAACATTTGCGGGATACCATCGCCTCTCACGAATCACAGAACGCATCGCCCACCTCACCACCTGAGGAAGCCGGCCAGCCAGCCAGGTCGAAGCTGAACACGTTGCTCGGAAAGCAAACGGTAGAGCAACGTCCCGTGTCGCTGTTTCAAAGCGTGGGTGTACCTCAACGACCCACCTACGACCTGATCGCCAACCGTGTTCTTGGACCAAACGTTCCCGAACATCGGTCCTTCCTCGATGAGGGTTCAGCCTACGCAGACCACGTAGCACAACGCCTTCGTGCCCTGCAAGAGCGGCTCAACACGTCCGTGGCACAAGAGGAAGCCGTCGGAACGCCCTCGGCTTTTGTTGGGGTTGAGGACGATGGACGACCGGTTTGGAGTCAGGTGCTGGACGAACAACGTGGTCGTCCAAGCAACGCACTGAGCGAAGATCTCTCGATTGGCGATGAGGGCCGAACATCGTTGCTGAGCAGCGTCGTCGAAGCGGCCCCTTCGTGGCCTGCTCGGCTGTCGTGGTCTTCTCAACGCACCTTCAAGCAGTGGTTTGTCGCTGAAGAGAACTTCGAGGCAACGCAATTGTGTGAAGCCGCGATTGACCAACCGGCCCAGCGTTTCAACCCGCTGTTTCTCGAAGCCAAACCGCAGTCGGGGTGCTCGTTGTTGCTGCACGCTACGGGTCAAGCATGGCTTCGCCGAAGTGAAGGGCACGTGATGATGCTCGGGGCTGCCGACGTTTCGGCCATCGACCCGACGGAGGTGGCCTGGAAGGATGCGCTTCCCGGTGCAACTGCACTGATCGTCGACGACCTTCACGAATTTGCTCGCAACGAATCGTGGAGGCACCAACTCGGTCTCCTGCTCGATCATGCACTGAACCTCGGTATTCAGGTGCTCGTTGGTGGTCGCTCATCACCCTCAACCTTGCCGGCTTCAAGGCTGAAGGAAGTCCTGCAGGCTTCGACCACCGCAACGCTTCACCTCCCCTCCGTTCCCACGTTGATGGCATTCTCACGGTGGCGTTGCGTTCAGAAAAATCTCTTGATGTCGGACATTCATTTGGCGCAACTCGCTCGGATGGAACCATCGGGTTGGGGTGCGGTCCAATCACGACTGGAGCATGTTGCGCTCGCTACTGAGCGGGGCGAAGTGCTGTTGGACCACGACCCCCTCGACCGTTTGTTTGCCTCCTCACCTACGCCAATCGAGACAGAGCGTGAGGTTCAACGCGTGGAGGATGTTGCGGCGACGCTGGTCGGAGAAGTCTTGGACAGCGTGTATTCATCGGTTGAGCCTGGGGGGATTGACCTCCACGCCGACATCGAACCTTGGGGTGAAGATGTCTACACTCCTCCTGCATGGGATGAGGGTGGTTTGGCATCCGACCAAACGCGAGCGTTCGAAGAACACCTCGCACAGACCGTCGCCAACGTCACGCCCGGGCGACCAACGGTGCTTGACGTTCACGAACGAGAACGTCATCTCATTTCCAACAGAGAGTCGCTGGAAGGTGAGGACCTCAATCGGACGGTTGATGCCTTGGTTGATCTTGACACCGCCATCGATGAACGCATGATGGCAGGCCAGCTCGCAACCGTTGCTACCACCTCCGAGTTGAATCAACTCGAGGACCGCATGGTGTCGCTTGCACAGCGGGCCATGGAAGCCGATATCGAGGAATTGATCAGCATTGCCGACGAACTTCGTGCCTTGGAGGAACGCCTTGTTGAACTGGACCCCGACCGTGCACCTCTGCCGCCGTTTGAGGAGGATGTTGAACCGTCGCAACGTCGCAAGGTGAACCGTCGTCGCAAACCAACATCAACGCCGCTGCCTACCGAATCGACCGCTTCTCTCGAAGAATACGAACCTGAGGGTGAATGGAACATTGACGGCGAAGGGATATCGGCCGATGACCTTCTCGAGAAGGAGCCCGCACCGCTTCATCGTGTTCCACTTGCTCGCCTTCGCCCCCGTAAGGTGTTGGTGGGTGAAGAGGAATGAGAGCACCTTGGTGGATGGAAGGCGTCCACTTTTCTTGCCAACCCAACTGTGGTCGATGTTGCGATCAACCCGGCGGCATCGTTTACCTGTCGGAGGATGATGCAGAACGTTTGGCTGCTCACGCTGAACTGTCCGTTCCCGATTGGCTCGAGCGGGACACGCGGACCACCTTCGACGGACGTTACGTACTGAAGAGCAGAGAAGAAGACGGCATTTGCATCCATCTCAACGATCGTCAACAGTGCAACATCTACGAAGTCCGCCCCCAACAGTGTCGAGCGTTTCCATGGTGGGCTGAAAACCTTGCAACACCCGCCGCATGGAACAACACCAAAGCATCCTGTCCTGGCATCGATGCTGAAGACGCCTTGCTTATCGACGGCCACACCATCCGGCTCCATGTTTTTGCAGACCGAACCTCAACGAAGGGATTCCGAGAATGGCCAGTGAAGAAAAAACGATGGAAACGATGACCTGCTCAGGTGTAGTATGGCACACCGATTTTTTTTGACAACGCCTTTTGAGAGCCGCATTTATACGAAGCATGGCTCTCGGCTCTCTTGAGGGAAGGAGATGAGCGGAGACGAACCCCTGTTCACCGTCAACACTTCCCACCTCAATACGGGTTTGCGCGGCATCCCTGTCGGCACCTGCCGTACTTCCTTCGTTACACCAACCGAAGGTGTTCACTACTGTGGGTACCCGATTGCCGAACTCGCTCACTATCCTCCAGAGGACATCGTGTACCTGCTCTTCAACAAAGAACTGCCCACGGCCGAACAATCCGAAGCGTTTCGCAACGACCTCGCAGAACGTGGCGCTGTCCCCGACTCGGTGGCAGCTGTGTTTCACACCCTCCCGCGTGACGGCCATCCGATGGATTGGTTGAGCGTCGGTATCCACACCCTCGGCATGATGGACACCACCGGAGATTGGAAAGAAGACGCCCTCAACCTCATCGCACGCATGCCTCGCATGATGGGGCTGTTGTTCCGAATCCGAGAAGGCCGAGGTGACGCCATTCCAGCGGATGATTTGAGCGGCACCATGGTTCAACGATTCGTTCGAACGTTGGACTTGGAGGGTGTTGACCAAGATTTGATGGAGAAAATTCTCGCCACCTATCTCGTGCTTCACATGGACCACGGCGGAGGCAACCTCTCCACCTTTACCGGCAAAGCCATCGCCTCCGGTCACGCAACGGTGTATGCGTCCATCGCCGGTGCAATGAATGCCCTCTCGGGCCCACTCCACGGCCGAGCCAATCAATCCTGTCTGGAGTTCGTTCTTCGAATCGGCACCAGCGATCCAGCCGAAGTGGAAGCCTTCGTTCGAGGTGAACTTGCCGCCAAGCGTCCCGTCTTCGGATTTGGTCACGCCGTTCTTCGTGCAGAAGACCCTCGAGCAACGGTTCAATTTGCCTTGGGCGAGGAACTCTGTCCGGATGATGAGAATTTCAAAATCATTCGGACGCTCCGAGAAGTGGCGCCTCGTGTGCTCGGTGAAAACAAGAAAATCTCCAATCCAAACGCCAACGTGGACATCGCCAGCGGTGCTTTGCTGCATCATGTCGGATTCAAGGACCCAACGTACTACACCACCTTCTTTGGTTGGGCCAGAGTTGCCGGCATCGGCGCCCAGATCATCGATGAACGCGCCGTGATGCGAAGTGGAAAAGGCACGCCCATTTACCGGCCGAAGTACATCGCCGAGCAACAGCAGCTGCGTCACGTTGAGTGAGGCTTTAGCACTGGGCGTGCAGTCTTTCCGCATCCACGGTGTCCAATGAGGCGGGGTGCTGACCAAGGTGGTGTAGACCCCTTGCTTGCCTCAAGAAGTTCATCAACTGAACCGGTCCAGTTCCATCGTTTGCGCCATTCTTCAACGAGCGCTCTTCGTCTATTTGCATCGCATTCAATCCAGCGGGGTGTTTCTCGGTGCAACTCGGCAATCAGCGATTCATGATTCTCTTGGGTGGCCGATTTGAGGAGCGCCCATTGATTCCCATCAAGCGGGCGAGTTCCCGGCTGATGCCAGCGAGCGTGATTGGATGGGAGCCAGGTGAGGGATGGATCAGCGTGGTCGGTGAGCCCGGTCATGCCCGCTCGCAGCAGGTCATGCTCAAGGTGAGGTTTTGTCGGCCAAACATAGGTGGCCATGCCTTCTCGAGTTTTGGTAAGGCGCTGGTAACTTTTGCCCGTGAGGCCGACATGACGTCCCACGGGGAGTCGGCGTGTGGAGGATTGGAAATATTCAATGGCGCACGGCAGCATCGAACTTCCCTGATTTCGATGGCGCTTTACCAACCGTCGGAACGGCGTGGTGATGTATTGAGGGAGGGCTTGAACTCGCTGTGTGTTCCTCGTGCCGTAAGGGGGAATGTAGGGAATCAATGCAGCCCACGGACGTTGGGTTTTGGCAAGCGATGCGGATTGTGGCATGCCTTTGTGGAACGAATAGAAAACGGTATTTTCCTTCGGGATTCCCCGCTCGTCAAGGGCTGTTTCGGCCATCTCCATCGCCCGAGCAACGTGGCGGTTGTGTTGGGCTCTGCCCCAATATCCTCCTCCTGTGGCGGCCTTGGGATGCGGTCGCTTGATTTCGATGCATCCCATTTTCCCCTCCTCAACCCATTGCCGCTGGACGGTAGGGTCGTCGAGGAGGGTGTCAAAACTCAAAAAACCAAGGTCGACCAAGGCATCGTGGTCCCATTCTTCAACCCATAACGGCCGATTGTGAAGATGGACTGCTGGGACAGAAACATCTCGGTCATGGTGAACGATCAATCGCTCATCGGCCGTGATTCGGACATCAAATTCAATGCCGTCGAGCAGTTGAATGGCATGCTGAAGGCTTTCGAGGGTGTTTTCGGGGGGTTGTTTCCAAGCCGCCTCCCCCTCCATAGCAACGCCTTCTCGGACTTCTTCGTCAAGGTTTGCCCCGCGAACAACACTTGTGAAAACTGTTCACAGCATGCGGTACGGCACGAATGCATAAAACAGCGATTCATTGCCAGCGTGTCATGGACCCCTATGAGATCATGATGGGCATGATCGTGGTCCTCACGCCAATCATCTGTTGGTTCTTCACCCGCCGGCAACCGGAATACCGGGTTCCCTGGCGCTCCTGGGCCGAGGAAATCCACAACAAACGGTACTACCTCCACGCGATGGGCTACATCGTCATCATCCGCTGGAAAGCCATCACGGACAAATTGAACGAACCCATGAAAGGCAAAACGGGGCACTGGACGGCGTGGGTCCACGGTGTGGAAGGCGAATTCACAAAGTGGTTCCAAGATGTGTTTCGAAATGACCTTTTGACGGAATTCCTCAATTTCCACTACCTCTTCGTCTACCTGTTCTTGATTTATGTGACCACGGTGTACTTCGCCTTCTCGAGCGACCGAGACATGACCGACAAAGTCACGCTCAATTATCTGCTGATCTATGCTCTGGCGGTCCCGTACTACCTGTTCTTCAACGTCGAAGTCACATCCTCATGGATTCCAAACATGGATGCGTTGCTGTATCAGGACGGATGGTATACGGTGTTCTATGCGCTTCATGACCCGCTCGACAACGCCGTACCAAGCCTCCATGTTGCGATTCCCTTCGGCATTTTGATGTTGAATTATCTCCATGTCAAGGAAGCAGGCGGCACGTTGAGAGAATGGCGCCACTGGCCGTATCACGTGTTTGTCTTGGCCAACACGGTGCTCTTCATGTTCACGATTCTCTACCTGGGCATTCACTGGTTTGTTGATATCCCGCTTGGCATCCTTATCGGGGGCATCGGGGCGCTCTTCATCCATCACCTTCAGCCACGGCTTCGTAACGACTACGGCCCGGTGTTCAAGGGCATCACCCGGGAGAAAGTTCGTCGCCATATTCTCGTTGAGGGCATTGTGATGTTGCTGCTCCTCACCAGCATGATGATGGCGGTCAACTACCAAGAGGAAACCATCGATGAGCGCGTTTCTTTCCGCTTGGGCGAGGGCGACAGCACCTTCGAGATTCTTCAAAAATTTGACCCCGGCGATGCTATTCAATCCAACATCACGAACCTCAATGAGGTGGGAACCTTGGAGGTCGTGGTCGTGATGGTTGAAACCAGCGTCCCCGCAATGGAAACCGGGGCGATTGATTGGGACCTCATGACCACGCTGGGCGACCACTACGAAATCGCGCCACAGACCACTCTGAGCTTGGAGGTCACCTCGCCGAAAATTTACCATTTCATCGTCATGCACTACGAGGGCGGCGCGGGCAGTGAATCGGTGATGGAGGTGCGCATCATCAACGATTACGGCGATGATAAAATGTGGCAGGCTTTCTTGCTGAGCCTTCCCTCGCTCTGGATGACGGGCTTTGTCGTCTACCGACTCTACCGGTTGAAGAAAGAAGGCCGGAGTTGGATTGATTCTACACCCTCATATGTGTGGGCTTCTTCGCAAAGCATGGACGAAGAGGCGTAATCGCATGACGGAGACATCCATTGAAGCCACCGTGCAGCGGTTGGCTGACAGTTCAGGCGGTCAAATTCTTGCATCAACCGCCGAGGGCCTTCGACGGTCGCTGAAGTGGTATCTTTCGTTGTTTGTCGTGGGTTTCGTGGCTTCGTTTCCAATGACACGTGAGGTCATTGCCTGGCTTATCGATGCCGATCGTTTGCCAAGCGGTGTGGACATCATCGTCGTCTCCCCCGTCGAGTTCTTGTTTCTTCAATTGCGGATGGCGGGGTCGGTGGGTTTGCTTCTTGTGGCGTTGTTGATGGTTGGCCAAGTGACCCTTCACGGCGTCCGACACCAAGCGGTCCAAGCGAGAATGCGGGAACTTGACCTTGTCCTTCCACGCCCGGGGCCTACCCTCACGCTGAGCCTTTCCGTTTCGTTGTTGTTGATGGTTACAGGGCTGCTCTATGCTTGGCACGGCTTGATTCCGATGCTGCTGGACTACCTGACCACCGATGCTCAGCAGGCCGGGCTTTCAACCGAATGGCGCTTGTCCGGATACGCAGGGTTTGTGGTGAACTTGCTGGCGGCCTCGGCCATAGGATTCCAAGCACCGTTGGTGACCACCCTTGTCCTCCGCTCAGGTGCCGTGACGCATCAACAACTCCGTTCTTGGCGTCGTGGCATCTGGTTCGGAGCCTTTGTGATGGGCGCGATGATGTCACCTCCAGACCCGTTGTCGCTGTTTTTGGTGGCGCTTCCGGTCGTGTTCCTGTTTGAACTCGCGATGTTCATTGAGGGTCTCCGACAGCCTTCAAACGGTTAAGCAAGGCATGGACTTGAACGGGCATGTTGCCGGGTCTTGGCTGATACGATTGTCCGTGGAAATCTGACCCAACGGTGATGGACAACCCCCTCTTTTGGGCTTCCGTCATCAGTTCAAACCGATAGGCGTCGTCGTGACTTCGGTGAACGGCTTCAACCGCATCAACGTCCAACCTCACGAGCACATCAATGAGCTCGGGCGTTGGTACACCGTAGTAGAGAGGGTGTGCGAGGGACGTGATTCCACCTGCCGCTTTCACGGTTTGAACGGCCTCCGAAAGGCTCGGCTTGGTGTGTGGCACAAATGCAGGCAGTCCATCTCCAATCCATGTTTCAAAGGCTTCTTGCTTGGTGGACACATATCCCATGTGAATCATTTCCTCTGCAAGGTGGGGTCGGCCGACAGAACCCGTGGCTCGCTTAATGACTGCCTCAACATCCACCGGCATACCGAGGGAGGTAAGGCGTTCACACATCGCCTTCATGCGTGGTTGACGGCCGTTTTGGCGCGGCGCGAGCCACTGCTTGAACCCCGTCATCTTCGGGTCTTCCTTCAAGGGGTCATGCTCTGGAAAGAGCGCAAGCAGGTGCCAGGAAGACGAAGCTCGTTCACGACCGAGGGCAGCGAGATGCTCGTTGTTCGGTCCGATGGCGGGTTCGCATGTGATTTCGACACCCGGGACAAAGTGCATGCCGTGGCGTTTGGCTTCCTCCGCTGCTTGGTGCCAACCATCGGTTGTGTCGTGATCGGTCAACGCCCACGTCGTGACGCCCTCGTTCGCCATCAATTGAGCAACGAAGGGGACATCATGCTCTCCATCGCTGTGCGTGGAATGCGAATGCAAGTCCACGGACTGGGTCCACATGCATGGAACGCCGGCCTCCACCTCTTTGAATGATTCTTTTCAGAACAAATCATCCAAATCCGGGAGGTCGGGAAGCGTGCTTAAGGGTGGCAAGGTGCTTTCCTGCTGTTCGATGAAGAGGTCGTCGAGGTCGGGTAACACGATGTCTGTTGGGGTGGGCTCCTGCGAAATTTCCTGAACCAGCGGTGAGATGACTGATTGGTTGTCCTCAGGCAACAAATCAGCGAGATCCGGCAGGTCCGGAAGCCCAGCTCCCATGTTCGCAGGTTCAGGTGTGGAAAGGGATGCTTCAACGGGCTGCACGGACTGTGCTTCAGACACGTTCGGCAGCGGAACACTTGCGATGCCCTCTCGGACGAAGACACGGTCTGGTTCAAGTCCGGGGACGGTGCTTGGGTCACGGGTGGGTTGTGATTCTCTCCCAGGCAATGGAACGGGCTGAACGTGGACGCGTTGGAGCGTTTGACCGCTTTCCTCATCGGCAGGTGTCGCCTCACGGTGGTTGTCATTGCGTTGGTTGGCGGCTTCCACCGCTTGCATGGTCGCTCTCACGGACTCGCCAAATGAGCCGGAGGAGAGGGTGCTGATCGCCGAATCCACCTGTCCGGCATCGCTGGCTGTCTCTTGACCGAGAATACTGGCCAATACCGATGCTGTGGTCGGATTTACTTCTCCGGAACCGGTGGGTGAGGTTCGTGTGGCTGGTTGGTCGTAAGCAATCGTTGATTGCAGATTGGACTGGCCGAGCTGAGGCACTTCACGCTGCTTGTTGGCCAGGTTCGCAATCACGATGGCAACGGCTGCACCCACGACCGCCAAGATTTCCTCGGTGCTGATGCCCGGCGAACCGACGAGGTTGAGTTGCAAATTTCCAGCGCTCAAAACAAGCAAGCCACCGGCGACCAAGGTCGCAACGGCTGCAAGACGAGGGGCGCGAGGGTCGTGGGCCACAATAGCCTCTGTGTGTGATGTGATTTATTCATTCGCTCCCAAAGTCACGGCGGACTTCAGCCGCTCGCACGGTGTTCTCCATCAGCATGGCGATGGTCATCGGACCAACACCTCCGGGCACCGGTGAGAGCCATCCTGCGGTTTCTGCAACCTCGGGATGCACGTCGCCAGCAAGACGCCACCCACGTTCTCGACTCTCATCATCAACCCGGTTAATGCCCACATCAACCACAACGGCACCCGGTTTGATCCAAGAGGATCGGACCATTTCGGGGCGGCCGACGGCAGCGACGACGACGTCTGCTTCGCTGCAAATACGTTCAATGTCGTCGGTTTTGGAATGGGCGACCGTGACGGTCGCATCCGCCCCACGAGCCGCCAGCAAGAGAGCAGCGGGCATGCCAACGATACGAGATCGTCCCAACACCACGGCGTTCTTTCCTTGGAGTTCAATGCCCGCCCATTCAAGCATTCGCATCACGCCACTTGGCGTGCAAGGGAGCATGCCGTCCACTCGACCCTGCACGAGACGACCAAGGTTTTGCGGATGGAATCCATCGACGTCCTTCGAGGGATGAATCATGTCGGTGAGCGCCTCCTCGTCCATGTGATTTGGAAGAGGAGACTGCACGAGAATACCGTCAAGGTCTTGTTGATGATTCATCGTTTCGATGTGTTGTCGCAACACGGATTCGTCGGTGTCGGCAGGGAGGGCAATGTGGGTGGAACGGATTCCCAGTCGCTCACACATTCTGACCTTGGCGTTCACATAGACGTGAGATGCGGGGTCGTCACCGACGATGATCACAGCAAGGTGAGGTTGAATGTTGCTCTCCTTGAGGCTCACAACCCGCTGAAGGAGTTCGCTCTCGACTTCGGCTGCGCAAGCCTTCCCGTCCATACGCTTGGCTGCCACGGTTGCGTGACCGACGGTGTCTTCTTGAGCGTTCGCTTTGCCATCACAGCGGCGTTTTGATACCGAGTGCTCGGACGACGCACCATCCTGCACGTGCTTCGAAGATGGCAAAGGCACCTCCAAACACCGAGGCCCCAACCATGTACCAACCCATCGGGATGGTCACCACACCGGTGACCAAGAGGATGGCGGCGACGAGGCCAAAGACGACTCCTGCAAGTCCGCCGAGGAAGCGAGCTGCTTTTCCACGTGCATCAATGTTGCATTCAAGCATGATGATAAGTCCAACTCGAGAGTATTTGAATGGGTGTTTTTTTTGGAAGCGGTAGAGCCAACGGAGGGACTCGAACCCCCGACCGTCTGATTACAAATCAGACGCACTACCAGACTGTGCTACGTTGGCCTCAAACGACGGGTTGCATCACCCCTTGATGAAGGAAACGGCGAACGAGTCCGTAACGGTCAACGGTCAAAGCCAAGAACAGAGGCTCCTTGCGTGACCTATGGACGTGGAACACGGCATGCAATACCTTGCGAGCCACGGCCATGAAAAAACAGGAAATGATGTCATTTTCAGTTGGTTTGCTCGTTATCAGCAGGCAGCAGCAGCGGGGGCAGATGCGGTCAACGGGACCGTCGGGGCCTTGTTGGAAGACAACGGACAATTGGCCGTCAATCTTGTCGTGGATGCCGCACTTCGAAAGGCGCCTGCTCAGGAATTTTCCGCCTATGCACCGCTCAAGGGACTGCCGTCGTTCCTCGACCTTGCCGTCTCCTTGGCGTTAGGCGACCATCGTTCGGATCTCGAAGCCTTGGGGTTGGCTGCCGGTGCAACCGCCACTCCAGGTGGTTCTGGAGCGCTCTATCTCGCCGCAAGTAACTTCGCAGAGCGAGGCGATGCCGTCCTCTTGCGAGACCGATATTGGGGTCCTTACGCTGGGTTCTTGCGTGGCTGTGGCCTCCAAAGCGCCACCTATCCTCTCCTACCTGCCGAAGAACAAGACGCTCATCCGATGCTTGACTTGACTTCCTTTACCGAGCAACTCGAAGCGTTGGCCACCTCCCAAATATCCGTGATGACTTGGCTCAACGACCCTGCTCACAACCCAACCGGGTTAACCCTCCCAGCCGAGAGTCGCTACGCACTGCTCAATGCCTTCATGGAAAGCGCAACGCGTCACGAACATGTCGGTCACACGTTGCTCATCGATGCAGCGTATCACCTCTATGCCGATGAGCCGCACGGCTGGGCTGAAACCATTGTTGATGCGCTGAATGCTGGCCTTCCATGGCCCGAAAACATGTTGATTTGTGTCGCCGTTTCTCTGTCGAAATCGCACACCATCTACGGTTTGCGAACAGGTGCCTTGGTGTACCTTCATCCCGAGCCAGCAAGCATGGAACGACTCAACGACGTCATGGGTGTCACGGGGCGTCAAACGTGGTCGGCTGCACCACGCATCGCACAGCACGTGTTGAGCGAACTGCATCAATCCGAAGAAGGTGGACAAGCATGGTCGGCCGAACGGGATCGACTTGCGGCCTTGCTTGTGGACCGTCGCCGTGCCTTTGTGAACGCCTGCAAGGCCCACGGCGTTGCGGTCAATCCCAGTCACGACGGATTCTTTGCGTGGTACGAATGCGACGAGCCAGCGCTGGTTGCAGAAGCATGTGCGCAGCATCATGTCTACCTTGTCCCCTTGACCGGAGGTGTCCGAATCGGTCTCTGCGCCATTCCCCAAACACAGGTTGAACGGGTTGCAGAGGTGCTCGCCACCGTGGTGGAGGGGATGGCTTGACCCGGTTGAGCCGTGAGAATTTTCTCATCACGGGCTTCGTTTGCATTCTCTTTGGGGCTTCCATGAGCGTCGCCAACCTCGGCCCGATGGCAATGACGGTTGGCCTGTTTGGAGTTGTCTTTTTCGTCGTGGGCATGAGCATGAATCGGCAAACGGGTCTCTCTCCGGAGGCCATCGCAGAATGGCGTCCTGAAGGAGAACTCCTTCCCGACGCAGGGCGCTTCATGTTTCGGGTGGATGTGACGCTCGACGAACCGATTCGTTCCTCCATTCTCTGTGGCCCCTGTGGTCATGTTGCTGTCCAAGACGGTGCGAAGCCGGCATCGTTTCACTGCCCGAATTGTGAACGCCTCCTCTGGCATGAAGAGGAATGAATCGCAGTTTGACGCCGCTGATGAACGGTGATTTCAAAGCGGGTGTGCGGCTGGCAAGCGCATGGATGCTCCAAACCTGTTGAATCCCGAGCGACGGATGTTGCTCGTGATGCAACAGCAGGCCTCCAAGACCCACTGGTCACTCAGCGAGCTCCTCGAAGCATGTGCATGGTCCGACCAGGCTGTTGCGGTGGGTGCAGGTCACGGCTTGCAAAATCACGGCTTGGTCGAGGTTGAAGAGCTCACGCATCGTGAGGTTCGTTTGGACGTTGAAGGCGAACGAGCGGTGGCAAACGGCCTGCTTGAAGAGCGCCTCTGGACGTGGATGTCGCAGCAATCGGAGGCGACCATGCAAGGCCTCCAGCAAGCGTTTGAGCGCCACGAGGCCGGACCCGGAGTGGGGTTGTTGAAGCAACTCGGCGTGTCCATTGAGGGCGGTGTTCTCACTGCGCAGGCGCCCGATGCCATCACCGCCATCATCGAGGCTCGCGCCTCGTTTTTGGACAGCCTACCGGCCGATGAGTCGTCGCTCGATAGCTCGCTTGTGGCCTCATTTTCTTCCCGACGCAACCTGATTGAAACGGTTGAACGCACCGAGCGTTCGTGGTCCATCACCCCGAAAGGTGCGGGCGTTCCAGCCGATGCTCTCGAGGAACAGCAGGTCATCACCGACATCACGCCCGAGTTGTTGCAAACCGACGATTGGAAAACGGCAAACTTCCGTGCGTTCGATGTCACACTTGAATCCACCACGCCAAGGACAGGTCGAAGCCATCCAATGCAGGCACTGATCGAGCGCATTCGTGCCATTTTCTTGGAAATGGGCTTTTCAGAACTCGTGGATGATTACGTTCAATCAGCGGGATGGAACATGGATGCGTTGTTCATCCCACAAGACCATCCGGCCAGAGAAATGCAGGACACCTTCTACCTGGACCAACCCGCCTCCATTCAACTCGACGAGGGGCTCATGGAGACTTGGAAGGCCATTCACGAGCACGGTGGCGAGACCGGTTCCTCTGGTTGGGGGGGGTCCTACTCCACGGAGATTTCCCAACGCCCGTTGTTGCGAACACACACCACGGTCAACACCATCCAGTATCTTGCTCGTCATCCCAACGAAGCCTGTCGTGTGTTCTCTGTGGACCGCGTGTTCCGCAAGGAGGCAATCGATCGTACCCACTTGCCAGAGTTCCACCAAATTGAGGGAATTATTGTCGAAGAAGGTGCAAATTTGCAAATGCTCGTGACCACGCTCAAAACCTTCTACGCCAAGATGGGCTATCCTGAGGTACGGGTTCGCCCAGCATACTTCCCCTACACCGAACCGAGCCTTGAGGTCGAAGTCAAGTGGCGAGGAAAGTGGTTGGAACTTGGTGGTGCGGGCATCTTCCGCCCTGAGGTCACCGAACCCCTTGGCATCACCACGCCGGTGTTGGCTTGGGGTATGGGGCTTGAACGACTTGCCATGCTCGTTCTTGGGCTGGATGATATTCGTCAACTTTACATTTCAGATTTGGAATGGTTGCGAAGTCAACCCATTCTTTGAAACCGTGGACGTGCCGTTCCCTCACCGGCAGGCGGGAAGAAGTTTATTCATCTCCGAGGTTGGTGCAGACCCATGGAAGCCCCTGCTATTGCACTGCACATGTCGAACGTTGAAACCATTCCTGGTCGTCAAATTGTCCGTTCTCTCGGTCTGGTGACGGGGTCAACCGTTCGAGCGAAGCACATTGGAAAAGACATCTTTGCCGGATTGAAAAACATCGTTGGTGGTGAATTGAAGGCCTACACGGAACTGCTTAACGAATCACGAAACGAAGCGCTTCAGCGCATGATGATGGCAGCCCATAACTTGGGTGCCAACGGTGTTGTGAACGTGCGCTTTGCGACATCGAGTGTGGCCGCCGGTGCATCGGAGTTGTTCTGCTACGGAACGGCCGTCGTGGTTGAATGAGGTGAACCCGCTTGGACCATCTGTACATCTCCTTTGTTCTGGCATCGATTCTGTTGCCGCTGCTGTTCCCACTCATTTCTTGGGCGCTGGGGCGATGGTACCAAGGGCGATTGCTGGCTTCGCTGGGCGAGAATGAAAAAGCACACGGCGTGGTGTTGAACAACGAATCGGTCCTGTCCACTTCCTCTCGAAATACCAATTTCGCATCAACCACGTCAACGCTCCTTCATGTGAGTCTATGCGTTGCACCCTCGACGGGTCAAATCTTCTTCATGTGGTTGAAATCCTTGTTGGGAGGCCGGCTTATTTCCTACGACGTTGTCCTGGATTATGGCCGGAGAGAAGCCCTCTACAGACTCCAGCAACAAGCCCGCCACTTGGAGTGCACCAGCATGATCAACGTCCGCATTGAAACGTCAACGTTGTCGTTTGCAAAGAACTCCGACAGCAAAACATCCTCGGTGGAAATTCTCGCCTACGCAACCGGTATACGTCAGTGAATTCATTCCCACTCGTCTTGGAACCGTTGCTGACGCTCCTTCGCTTCCTCGTCGGTGTGCTCTTCGTCAGGCTCGTGATCTGAGGGATCAATGTGACGGGTTTCCTCTTCATTGTGGAAGTGGCGAAAGAATCGGTCCTTCATGAATCGGCGGACCGTGTCCTCACTGAGATGGCCGAACGCAGCATGGTCACGGTCCCCTCGTCTCCCTCGCTTGCCTTGGTTGCGCAGGTGGTTGTCCCGTCGTTGTTGTCGCCAAAAATCACGGAACATCCGAATGCACAGTTCGGAATCCTGAGCCAAGTCCATGTGTTCTGGCCAATCAAACTCATGCACCAGTTGACTGAATTGATTCAAGGCGAGAAGGTATGCTTGCATGTCTTCGTTGGTCTCTTCCTCCCGCTCCTCGTCGACAGCGGCTTGCTTTCCTTGTTCTTCCTCGTCCTTTTTTTTCCTGTCCTTGGTTGCCATAGAGAGTTCGTCGCGTGAGTCTATATGAAGCGTTCAGTGGCTCCTAACGCATCCTCATAAGGCAGAACATCTGCCCGGTACCATGGAGTTGTCCGGTGAGGTCAGCAGCGGTTTGGGCCGTGCGCAGGTGTTCATGGCTCAACCGCACTATCAAGACCAATTTCGTGAGATTCTGGGTGCCAAGGCTTGGCCGGGGACCCTAAACGTGCAGGTGGACGAGCACATGCTCAGTCATTACATCGCCCTTCGACAGGCTGCGGGCATCGACACTTTGGACGCCCCAGAGAATGCACGAAAGGATGCAAAAAGCATTGACGTCAGCGGCTACGCATCGATTCGCATTCGCGGCTTTTTGAGGGACGGTGTGTCGTTCGGTGGGGCCACGGCCTTTCCCGGAACAATCACCCATGAAGGCGTCGAAGTGGTCTGCGCCATTTTGATTCCAGACCTCACCCGACACGTGGATGTCATCGAGATTATTTCGACCTCGTTCCTTCGGGAAAAGTTTGACCTCACTGATGGCGACCACATCGCCGTTTCACTTTGACCGGTGATGCGAAATCGGCAAGGTGCCAAGCGTGGCCCACTCGTTGTAGAGCAGGGCCTTGAGTTCGTGTTGAGCAGCGTGCTGCCAACGGCCTTTGCGGGTTCGCTCGGCGGTACGTCCGGTAGGTGGTGCGGTGAACACCGCTGCTTGCTGGGATTCGGGGATGGGTCGTTCATCCCATGCAACACCCCACAGCACCAGCCATTGCGGGGGTGCGACGCCGAAATCAACGGGAACTTCTGGATGTTCAATGGCCGCCTTGATGTCTTCGACCGTGAGCTCCCCCACAGAAAGACGAAACAACGCATTGGCCACTCTTCGGACTTGGTTCCAAAGAAACGCTTCCCCCTTGATTTCAAACCCTATCAAGCGGTCGTTGGCCATCCAGGGCTCCACGGAAAGGATGGTCCGTATGGGGTTCTTTCCTTCCTCGAGCCGAGCAAAATTACGGGCGTCGTAGGTTCCTACAAAGAGCTGGAGCCACGTGCGAAATTGGGTGTGGTCGGGCTCCTTCCAGAACTCCATGCCCTCCAATCGGTATCGGTACACACGATGGAGGGCCATTCTTGGATTGTGATCGCTGGCGACCTGTTCGACGGTCAGGAGGGCAATGTTGGGGTCGAGGCGGTCGTCAACGGCTCGGATCATCTTCCGCGGGGTCAGTGCTTCCCAAAGCGAGGCATCCAGGTCCACAATACCCCCATTGATGCGTACGTGGACACCGGCGTCGGTTCGGCTGGAGAGGACGAGCAACTGGTCTTCCTCCGGTCCCTTCAACCATTTGAGCGAGCGGAACACACGAATCAGTTCACCTTGAACGGTCTTCACATCGGGTTGAATTTGGCTACCATGAAAGGCATCGCCGAGGTAGCCGATACGAAAAAACAGGCGAACCTTCGCCTCAGCCACGGTCCATTCACCTCAGTCGTCAGAACCCAACGTGGCGATGGCATCCTCGGTTGAGTATCCAAGAGCGCCAACGGCCCACTGAAGCGCTTGCTTGAGCCACGGTTGCACCATGGGTGCCTGTCGGCTTGGGTCCATCACTTCGATGGCGTCCACCAGATTTCTGCTGGCAGTAAAGAGCACTTCGTCAACGGGGATGTCCTCGAGCTCAAGGCGCCGAGCATATCGCTGGAATTCCTTCACAGCGACGGGGATGCGACGGCACTCCAAAGCAAAGGAAGCGAAGTCAGCGATGTACTCCATGTTTTCTTCATCCAACTCCATGGCTTTCTTGTAAGCGTTCATGATCTTTCGACCGGCGATCACGTCGTCTTGTGCTTCCATGTTCTTCATGTTGGCAAATTCTGCCCACATGTGGTGAAGTTCAGCTACATCGCCGTTGTCTTGCAGTTTGCTTTCAAGGTCGGCGAGTGCGCCGTCGATATCGCCGTTTCGAAACAGTTCAATGGGTGTTTGTAGCAATTCCTCAACCATGGTGGTCATCTCCGGATTGGCGTAGCAACAACGCCTTTTCAAGGCTCGCTCGGCAGAAAACGGACCTAAACTTCGTCCCCGGATTGGGTCAGAGCGCTCTTGATGTCCTCAAGCATATTGGATTGGGAATGCTTGCGATGCATTTCGTTTAACATCATCTTGATGTTCTCCCACTTTCGGATTTTGTAGAAGCAGTGGCGTGGGTCGTGGTCCACTCGGCGTGTGGTGCGCTGGTAGGAGAGGAAGGCGAAGAAGGAGCGGAACAAACCCTTGCGAACCATCTCTCCTGCGCTCTCGTCACCGGTGTTCTTTGCCGTTGAAGGGGCTGCACCCGCGCTCACGCCCACCGTTTCTTCGACCAGGCCAACGCCCGAGTCGGTCATGATGGTGACGGTGGCGAAACCAAGGACCGTGCCCATCGGTGTTCGCTCCACCATCACTTCGGAGATGCGGTCAAACAGGATTCGCCTGTGCGAACGTGACAGCAGGAATTCATGCTGGAAGATGATGGCGTTGGTCGTAATGGCGTAGGAAAAACTTCGCTGATACTTGAGGGTGGCCGCCCAAAAGAGCAGGGTGAAGATCAACCCGGCCCAGAAATAATCGTAGCCGAAGGGAATGAAATCGTAGGTCGTGTCGCCTGAACTGAACCATCCTGCAACCATGCTCACCAGCCCGTCAAGGGAAATGAGAACGGGAAGGAACGTGGCCAACAACAACGCAATGGTGACCCACTTGCCCGAGGTTGAGACGTTCAGCATTCGGTTGGCCCAGGTGAGGAAACCCATCACGAGAACAAAGCCAATGGGCACCGTTTCGCTATCCGTGAATTCGATAAGGGTGGCCGTGAGTTTCAGCAGGAACGAGGCGTCATCTGCCGGGTTCAACCCGTTGTTGAACAGCAGGTGGACACCGAACACGAGGCCTCCGAGGATGTACATCCCGAGGAACGCCAGCGTGCTGGGCCTTGCCTCACCGCCTTCGAGGATTTCTTCTCCGGCGATCAGCCGATACTTGTTTCGCGTATCCTCATTTTTCGGTGGGTCGTTTGCGACTTCAACAGCGGGTGTTTCTTCTGTGGGTTCGGTGACTTCTTCTGCCGCAGCATCCTCAGACATAGCAAGGCCTCACATCACCTTAGGGTGTGCTGAATGAAATACCTTCCCCCGCTGGGCGCCTCGAACATCAGTGAAGCATACCCCACGCATGTTCTGCGTTTCCTCGAGCCCAACCGTAGTCCGTGCGTGTCCGGAGACCAAATTCATCCTTGATTTCGAGGCGAACGAGGTCGAGGGGATACTCGTTGTAGGTCAGGTGGGACCAAACGCCGCCACGGGTAGGCTGATCGAAGTGCCAGTGGGCTCGTTCAACCGCTTGGACGGTGAGTTTGATGCTCGTGCGGCCGTTCCACATGTGGACGTGAAAAACGGGAAGCGGAGCACCGGGTGAGTGTCCGTGGAGGCCTTCGACGCGTTCGGAGGCCTCTTTGACGACTTCAACCCGCGCAAACCGCTCGGTTCGCTGATGTTTGGCATCGTGAAACAAGCCACCCTGTGAGAGCGGGGTGTGTTGGATGTCACGTTTTTTCCAGGGACGCGCATCCCGAGCGGTGATGGTGGGCGAAAGGTGAGGCAAGAACCAGTCCATGTAGGAGCCGTCTTCGAAGTGAAGGACGCCCCAATACCAAGGCGGGGAAGGTGCTTGGACGCAGACTTTCTGGAAATATGCCGATCCGGTCACTTCCTCTCCGTCGATCTCACCCTTGACCCGTGTGCCATGAACGCGAAGGATGTCGTATCCCATGGAACCCGCATACGTCGCATTGGACGGACGGGCCACCGACATGGCGGGATTCCACGGGGTGAGTGAGAGGTCAATGGAACGTGGTGCTCCGTTCTCAACGGCGTTTTTGTCCCCTTCAAGCTTCAACCAGAACGAGGATTTGTCGCTGTGCAAGCCCATGGAAAGGTCGTCGGGAAGCAGCGGAACAACCGCGCCTCCCCCTTCGCCACGGCCTTTTGCCGGCCATGAGGGGTGGTCGTCGGTCATGGCGACCATGTTGCAGGTTCGCTTGATGTAGGGTTCATGCATCCGGTCGCCATCAAACCACCAAGCGCAAACCATGCCGTCAATGACCATGGCCCCGTTGTCGTCTGTTCCGGGTCGGCCACTCGGTAACCAAGGTGTTCCGTTGACTTCTACCCTGTCGTTGTCTTTGGTCGACCAGAGCACCATCAGTTGCTTGCCCCAAGGCCGCTTCTCGTCATCATCCAGCATGACCAGCCACCACCACCAATCCCAGGTCATGTGCCAGAGCGGTTCCCTCAAGCCAAGTTTCCACATGGTGGAGAAATCTCCCAAAAACGACGGAGGTGTTACCGATGTCATGGCTTCACCTCATTCGATTTCTTTGCCTTTGAACAAGACACTCCCCAACAGCCAACACGCTGCGGCTTGGAAAACCATCACCAGGATCGAGACAACCACGGTGGCGAGGGCGCCGAGGTTCAAGCCCGGCGTGGAGGCGAAAATTCGCAGGGCTTCTGCTCCCTCAAGCGGTCCGTTTCCTCCACCCCACATGCCCATCTGAATCAACAACGGTGTGTCTGACCAAGCGAGGGCGGCGCCAGCATCAACGATGTTCATGGCCCAACCCACGACCGAAAAGCGGAGGATGGAAGCGTCTGGCGCTCCCAAGGTGGTGAGGATCATACCGAGCTCCCACGCTGCAAACGGAATGGCGATGACCATCCCGTGCTTCCACAGTACGCCCAGCATGCAAAACAACATGCCGTAGACCATGACGGCCAACACCGCTGCCAACCAAACCGACATCCACACGCCAAGGTCACCGAACCGGAAGAACCCGTCACCCGGGCCCGCAAGCCCCGTGATGATGGCCAACAGCGCGATGAGGACAGTCAGGTAAATCCACGCAATGGCCAAGAATCCGAACATGCGGTAGAGGAACACTTCTCCTCTCGCAATGGGTTTGGCGAGCATGAAGTGCATGGTCCCCGAGGTCATCTCTTGACGAATCAAGCCGGTGGCCATGAACAGCGGCACGAAAATACCAATGAGAAACACAATGCCGAGTTTGCCGATGGCGAGAACGAAACTTCGGTGGATGGCTTCAAGCGCATACGCCTCGTCGTCGGGGTCTTCGTCAACGTTGCCATCGGCGAACACCATGTATTGCTTGGAGTAGGTGTTCTCAACCAGCATGATGTCGCAAGGTATGCCGTTTCCGTTCTGGTCTTTCTGCGAATTCGTTCGTGATTCGTCGTCGCAATCGCCGTTATCGTCGAAGCCAACGGAACCCTCTTTGAGAGCATCCCAATCAAAGTCGTCTTCGTTGACCCACAGGCTTGGGTCATCGGGCTCAATGCTGGCATCGATGAGACCGGGGTGAGAATTTTTGTCATAGATGTCGGTCCCGTACAGGCGCTCTTGACCGTTGGGATAGCCGTCCAAATCCCAGTCGAAACTGTCCATGTCGTTGTCGATGGCCTCGTAGTCCCGGGTCATGGCGTCGATGTAGAACATCGTCAACACGCCCATGGCGGCAACGCCGACGAGGAGGACAACCCATGTTGACAAGCGTTTTCGCTGCTGTCGAATCGTGAATTCTGCGACCGCCATGGCTTTGCGGTCCATGCCGCTCCACAGGCTCGGCAGGCCATCTTTCCGGCTCATGCGCTCCCTCCTGCAAGGTAGTTCAGCAGTGACTCAAGGTCGTCGTCGGGGTTGTCGATGACGCTGACTTTGTGCCCGTTGTTCACGATCAGTCCGGGCAGTTCAGCATGGAGCTGGCCAAAGTGGTAGGTTTGAATCAGCAACTCGGTCTCGTTGGGAAAACTGAGACCAAAGACAGCCGGGTGTTCGAGGATGTCCTTGGCCAACGCCCTTGCGTCCTTGCCAACCAGGCGAATGGTGTGGGGAATTTGGTCGAGTCGTTCTCGGATGGCGTGCAGGTTGCCGAGGGCGACGAGTTTCCCGTGATGAAGGATCACGATTTGTTCGGTGATGCGTTCAATCTCGTTGAGGATGTGGCTGCTGACCAGCACGGTTCGCCCCATCTTCCCCAATTCTCGAATGACATTCATGATCGTCGTACGTGCCAGTGGGTCGCACCCTTGGAGCGGCTCGTCAAGGATGATGAGTTCGGGGTCGTTGACCAGCGCGTGGGCGATTTTCGTTCGCTGACGCATCCCTTTGGAGAAGCGTCCGATTTCCTTGTTGGCCACATCAGCGAGTCCAACAAAATCCAGCACGCGCATGGCTTCGGATTCTGCCTCCTTTCTCGTCATGCCGTGCAGCCTTGCAAAGGTGCTGACAAAATCGAGGGCCGTCATCCAATCGTGCATTTTCTCGTGTTCGGGCACAAACCCGACCTTGGCGTACGGCGAGGGATTCTTCCACGGGTTGGTTCCGAAGAGTTTCACTTCGCCCGATGAGGGTCGAAGTTTGCCCATCAAGAGTTTGAACAGCGTGGATTTTCCAGCCCCGTTCATGCCGAGAATACCCGTGACGCCACCAGACAACCCCAAGGTGATGTTGCTCAAGGCGTGAATGCGTCCGTAGGATTTGGAAACGCCCTGGAAATACACCACGGGCACAGCGGGAGCCGGGGTGGTCACCTGTGCGGGAGGCGTGCCCTGCTGAGTCACATCGGGAATCATTCCCTCGTCACCTCCATCGAGGCCACGCGAGTCGCCAGCACGTAGAGCGCAACGGCGTTCATCACCACGAGCGCTACCAGCGAGTAGGTCCAGGAATATTGGTCGTAGGTGGTTTGTGTTCCGATGAGGGCTTGGCCCACGTGGGCGACACAGTCGTAGGGGGAGATAAGGTAGAGGATTTCACGTTCAAACAAGTTTTTGACAATGCTCGCAAGCGTTTTCGTTCCAAACACGATGGCCAAAAGGCCGATGCCCGGGAAGAACCGTCCGGTTGAAACGCTCGAGAGGCTCAAGCCAATGCTGGTGTAGGTGATGATGAGGATCACGCCAGCAAAAAAGCCGGCCAAAAACATGGGAAAGACATCCACCATCCATGCCCAACCGTGCCCGTGAGCGATGACCTCAGCGAGGAAGTAGAGGATGTAACTGAGCAGCACCACGAGGGCTTGAATGATGGCTACGGAGAGGAATTTCATGCCCACGTAATCAAACCTTGAAACGGGCCTTGAGAAATAAAGGGCGGAGGTGCCGTGTTGCCGGTCTTCCGAGATGACACTTCCGACCAACAAGGCTGCGACAATGGGATAGTAGAGCACGTTTCGAGGGAAGAAGCCGAGCACGTGGCCGTAGAGGTTGTCTCGACTCACCCCAAAGAGGGTGTGGAATTCGGCACTACCGACCAAACCCGAAAGCAAGGTCATCCCGGCATCCGAGAGGGAGGCAAGGAAGGCGATGAGGATGAAAATTCTCGTCGGCATCGTCCAGGGTCGGTGACCCTTGCGGAAAATGCCCAGAAGGTGGTGGCGCAAAATGGCCCAATTTCGCATCCACCTTGGGTTAAGGGTGCCTCGCCATGGCGTGTAGGTCTGCTCAAAAATTTGACCGCTGCTCGCAGTGGAGGCTTGCGCCATGTCCTCCGCCGTTTCGTCTCCGGTGTTCGCGCCCCAAGCGACGTCCATGCGACCTTGTCCCGTCACGGGTGCTTCGGGCTCGACCTGCTTTTCGTCGGTCATCCGGCCCCACCTCCCATGGATTCAGGAGCGTCAACCCGGCGTGCTTCAACCGGCGACTTGAGCAGGTCTTCGCTGGATTTCACATTGTAGCCAAGGTTGTCCATGATGGCCAAAAAGAGGTCTTCGAGTGAGGCTTCGTACTCGTGCATGCGTCGGATTTGAGCGCCAACTTCGGCGGCAGCTCGGAGGATGTGGGAGGTGGTGTCCTCTTGTGTGTGGGCGATGCGCATGACCCGGCCTTCACGGCGAACTCGGAATCCCTGGTCGTTCAAGCGCTGCTCAAGGGGGGTGGCTCCTCCCCACACGTGGATTTCTATTTCTCTGTCAATGGCTTTGAGGTCCTCGATTTTTCCTTGGGCAGCCAAAGCACCTTTGTGGAGCAGGATGATGTTTTCACAGACCCGCTCGACATCGTCCATCAGGTGGCTGGCCATCAGCACGGACCGTTGACCGTCGTGCACCATGGTGTTCAAAGTGGAGATCATGAACTCCCGGGCCTTCATGTCGAGACCGTTGGAGGGCTCGTCAGCGATCAGCAGGTCGGGGTCGTGAATGATGGCACATGCCAGTTTCGTGGCCTGTTTCATACCCGTTGAGAAACTGCTGATTTCACGATACCGCTGTTCACCCATGCCCACGAACTGAAGGGCTTCGTGGGCGCGATTCATCGCCACCACCGGATTCATCCCCAACAATTCGCCTGAGTACCGAACCTGGTGAATGGCGTCCATGTCCGGATTCAGCGCATCGTATTCGGGCATGTAGCCAATGCGTTGGCGAATGTCCAACCCTTGCGTTCGAATGTCAAAACCAAGGACGGACCCTTCTCCTGAAGTGGCTTGAATCAAACCGAGAATCGTTTTGAGAAAAGTGGATTTTCCTGCCCCGTTCTGCCCGAGTAAACCGGTGGCGCCACGAGGTATGCTGATGTTGAGGTTGTCGAGTGCAACGTGGGGCCCGTAGGATTTCGTCAATCCTTTCGTGTGGATGATGCGTTCATCCTCCATCGGGCTCACAGGGTCTTGTGGTCAACGGCATCCCATGAAGGCTCGTGTCGCCTGCTTGTTCAACTTCCCACACCGCCACGGGTTTTCACGGCGATGCCCTTGGCAAAGGTGCCCATTTCACTGGCGGTGCATTGTGCAACGCCGTGGCCGAGGAGCGCACCGCTTTCATCGGTCACAAGGCAGGTCTCACCGGGCGCAAGCCACGGGTCGCAGGCAAGAACGAATCCGTGAAACACGTTTCTCCCCTTGCGAACAAAGGGGTCTGCATCGCTGTTCACCACGACGACAGCAGGGCCAAGCGACGCATGACCCCACCACGCAGTGGTCGGAATGGAAGTTGGGAGCGGCGTGGTTCGTTGTTGCAGAAGCGCATGGGCTCCGGCCGTGGCGACGGACATTCCAC
>JAYPIL010000011.1:0-41458 GCA_038127845.1 Candidatus Poseidonia sp. | reverse complement strand
TTGCGGGCGCGGGGGCCGACCGTCACGACTTCTGGATGGGAGAGAATCAGCAACGTGTCGGGAATGGCGTCATTGATACGCTGGTGTTGAAGATCTTTCATCAACGCCTGAGCCTCTTCGTAGGGCACGACACCGAGGTTGCGGACATCGAGCATGCGCACTCGCCTCAAAATTGCCCGGATGAGCCAAAGCCGCCTGAACCCCGCTCGGTTTGGTCAAGGCCTTCCAAGGTCGTTTCAACCAAAGTGACGAGGGGGACCGGGGCAAAGAGGAGCTGAGCCACGCGCTCACCTGCTGCGACGGTGAACGAATCGCCTTCACCAATCCACGTGGCCAAGACCTTGAGCTCGCCACGGTAGTCGGAATCGATGGTACCAAGGCCGTTAGGCATGATCATGCCTTTCTTTCCCAAAGATGAGCGACATCGTATTTGGCCCTCCCATCCTTCAGGGATGGCAGCCGCCCAACCTGTTGGGATCATCACCGAGGAACCTTTGGGAACCACCGTTTCCTCTATGGCATACAAATCCCAGCCTGCCGCTTGTGCAGAACCCTGCGTCGGAAGAACGGCGCGTTCGTCAAGTCGGGCGAACGGAACTTCCAGAGAAATTCGGTCCATATTCCCACTCAAGATACATTCCTTTTTGACTGTTGGGATAATGTAAGATTTCGCCCACATAGGGTTCCAGTGGAAAATAGGGTGTTTTTGAGATGATGATTCAAAATATCGGTGATTTTTTAACACCGTTTGAGAGGATAGCAAACCGCATGACTGCGAGCAAGTGTGAAAGTCCCATAAAGGGTCAAAAAATCAATCACTTTAATCTCGCCGAGAGGGGATATATTATAGGCATCCGAGAAGGGCAAACAAAATCCAGCGCGACTGATAACATCGGGGGTATTTGACATGGTCATCGAACACAACAAAGAGGAAAACATGAACATTGATTTGACCAGCGAACACGTGGAACCCATGCTCCAGGAAAATCTCGATCGTTTCGTTTTGTTCCCGATTCAACACGACGATATTTGGGCCATGTACAAGCAAGAGCAGGCATCGTTCTGGACAGCAGAAGAAATCGATCTCGCCGAGGACCTCAAAGACTGGAAGAACCTCAACAAGGACGAGAAGCATTTCATCAAGCACATTCTTGCCTTCTTTGCTGCCAGTGACGGCATCGTCAATGAGAACCTGGTCATGAATTTCTCAAACGAAGTTTGCTGGCCTGAAGCGCGAGCCTTTTACGGCTTCCAAATCATGATGGAAAACATTCACGCCGAGACCTATTCGCTTCTCATTGACACCTACATCGACGACGAGAAAGAGAAGGATCACCTGTTCAAGGCCCTCGAAACGGTCCCCTCTGTCCAGAAGAAAGGTCAGTGGGCTATGCGGTGGCTTTCCCGAAAGCGCGGCTCCTTTGCCGAGCGTTTGGTGGCCTTTGCGGCGGTTGAGGGTATTTTCTTCTCGGGTTCGTTCTGCGCCATTTTCTGGCTCAAGAAGCGAGGCCTCATGCCGGGATTGACCTTCTCGAATGAATTGATTTCTCGCGACGAAGGGCTTCACTGTGACTTTGCGTGTTTGCTTCACAACAAGCTCCTCAGGGGCGCTGGCGAGAACGTCATTCGCCGCGTCATCGCAGAGGCTGTTGACATCGAAATCGAATTCGTCACCCAAGCACTCCCGGTCAACCTCATCGGCATGAACGCTGATTTGATGAAGCAATACATTCAATTCGTTGCAGATCGTTTGTTGGTTCAATTGAATTGTTCCAAGATTTACAACGTTGGCAATCCCTTCCCGTGGATGGAAATGATCTCCATGCAGGGCAAGACCAACTTCTTCGAAAAGCGCGTAGCTGAATACCAAAAAGCCGGCGTCATGGACAGCGCTTCCCTTGGAAGCGTCCAACAGCGATTTTCGGTAGACGAAGACTTTTGAACCGTACGCGAACAAAGAAAGATATCACGCACTCAAATGAACACTGGAGGATGAAGTATGGCTATGCAGGTTGTGAATCGAAAAGGCGAGCGAGAAGATGTGCGATTTGATGCCATCCATGAGAAACTGGTGAAACTCTCCGAGGGGCTAGATGAAACCTGGGTTGACCCCGGACACGTCACAAAGCTGACCATCGAGGGATTGTATGACGGTGTGACCACTCGTGAATTGGACCAACTTGCAGCCGAGACGGCAGCGTCGTTGGCCTCCCACCACCCAGACTACAGCCGACTCGCAGCGCGAATTTGTGTTGATGACTTGCACCGTTCAACCAAGGACTTGTTCACGGATGTAATCACCGACCTTCGAGAATACATCGACCCGGAATCCAACAAGCATGCACCGCTGATTTCCGAGGAAGTGTTTGACATCATCATGGCAAATGCCGATGTCCTCAACAACCACATTGACTATTCCCGAGACCACAACTACGATTATTTCGGATTCAAGACCCTTGAGCGTTCCTATCTGCTCAAACTCGACGGTGAAGTGGCTGAGCGCCCTCAACACATGCTGATGCGCGTCGCTGTTGGCATTCACCACGGCAACATCGAGAAGGCGCTCCACACCTACGATCTCATGAGCGAGGGCTACTTCACCCACGCCACGCCCACGCTGTTCAATTCAGGAACGCCCATGCCCCAGATGTCCTCGTGTTTCTTGTTGACCATGCAAGACGATTCTCTTGACGGCATTTACGACACCCTCAAGCAATGCGCGCTCATCTCCAAATCCGCAGGCGGCATTGGGCTGTCGATTCATCACATTCGCTCAAAGGGGTCCTACATCAAAGGCACCAACGGGACCTCCAACGGGATTGTCCCCATGCTTCGTGTGTTCAACGACACGGCCCGTTACGTCGACCAGGGCGGTGGCAAGCGCAAGGGTTCCATCGCTGTGTATCTCGAACCCTGGCACCCCGACATTCTTGCGTTCCTGGATTTGAAGAAGAATCACGGCAAGGAAGAGATGCGAGCCCGTGACTTGTTCTACGCCATGTGGACACCTGATTTGTTCATGGAACGTGTCGAGAGCAACGGCGACTGGTCCTTCTTTTGTCCGAACGAATGCCCGGGACTTCAGGATGCCTACGGAGCGGAATTCAAGGCCATGTTCGAAGACTATGAACGCCGCGGCCTCGCCCGTGAAACGATGCCGGCCCGTGTCGTTTGGGACAAGATCGTTGAAGCGCAAATTGAGACCGGTACGCCTTACATGCTCTACAAAGACGCAGCCAACGAGAAGTCCAATCAGAAGAACCTCGGCACCATCCGTTCCTCCAACTTGTGCACCGAGATCATGGAATACACCTCCAAGGATGAGGTGGCCGTCTGCAATCTCGCTTCCATTGCCCTACCAAAGTTCGTCAACACGAGCGCCGGTGAGTTTGACCATCAACTGCTCTACGATGTGACCTATCACGCTACGGGGAACCTCAACCGTGTGATCGATGTCAACTACTACCCCGTTGAGGAAGCACGCAACTCCAACATGCGCCACCGCCCCATTGGCTTGGGCGTCCAAGGGTTGGCCGATGTCTTTGCCATGCTCAAGATGCCCTTTGAGAGCCCAGAAGCTCGGCGCTTGAACAAAGAGATCTTCGAGACCATCTACTATGCTGCCTGCAGCGCATCAAAGGATGCTGCGATTGCCGAGGGCCCCTACTCCACATTCGAAGGTTCACCTGCAAGCCAGGGCGAACTTCAGTTCGACCTCTGGGGCATGAACGAACACAGCGGCCGCTGGGATTGGGACACGCTCAAAGCTGAGATCGTGGAAAAGGGCATGCGCAATTCGCTCCTGCTCGCTCCCATGCCGACCGCTTCGACCTCCCAAATTCTTGGCAACAACGAATGTTTCGAGGCCTTCACCTCCAACCTCTACGTGCGCCGCACCCTCTCGGGCGAGTTCGTCGTGCTGAACAAGCACTTGGTTCGTGATTTGATTGCTGAGGACATGTGGAGTTTGGAAATGAAAGACGACATCCTCCGTCACAAAGGTTCCATCCAAGCCATTCAACGGATTCCTGAATACATCCGTGAGCTCTACAAGACCACGTGGGAAATCAAGCAGCGGCACGTCCTCGACATGGCTGCCGACCGAGGCGCCTACATCGACCAGAGCCAATCGCTCAACATCCACATGGTGGACGCCAACCCTGCGAAGGTCACCTCGATGCACTTCTACGGATGGAAGCAGGGCTTGAAAACCGGCATGTACTACCTCCGTACGAAAGCTGCAGCCGACGCCATCCAGTTCACCGTTGAAGCCTCCGCGAAGGAAGACCAAACCGTGGGCGGCCTCGCAGAGCGAGCCGACGATGCCGACAGCCTCGAAGCGATTGCATGCAGCCTTGACAGTCCAGACGACTGTTTGATGTGCGGCAGTTGAGACTTCAAACGTTCTCGGTTCATCCCTTTCGGCCATTGAACGCCATCCGCATGGCGACGAACGGAGGAAACCTTAGATGGCATTTCGCTCATGAAAGCGATATGAGCAACCAAGCCAAAGTTGGCATCGACTCCAAGCGAACCACCGCTGCCAGCGCGGCCATTGTCGGTGTGGTCGTTTATCTGGCACTCGTCCATCTCAAACCCATTTTGATGCCCCTGGCCATCGCCGTGTTGTTGTTCTTCCTCATTAAGCCGGTCGAGCGCTATATTCACGCCAAGGTTGCTAATGAGTTCGTTTCCTACGGTACTGTGTTGCTCACGTTCATCATCACGATGTACGTCATCTCCATCTTCCTTTACGAACAACTCTCCTTGTTCGTTGATGAGGTGCCTGAGATCACGGCAGCCCTCGAAGAAAAGCGAGCCAAGTATGCACAGTCCGACCTCTACGGTTTGGAGATTATCTTCTCCGATTCCAGTTGGGTGGATGTTCTCGCCTCACCCAGCAACATAGAGGTCTTTGTGCTTGCTATTTTGGGCTCGCTCGGGGCTTTTGTCGGCACGATGATCACCGTGCTGATTTTCTTGTTGTTCATCATTCTTGAAGAGCACACCATCGCCAAGCGATTCAACGCCGCGTTCCCTCAATCCACCGGTCGTGCCCGAAGCATCGTTCACGATTCCATGGAATCCATCAGTGCCTACGTGGTCTCCAAGGTGACGTGCAGTGGTGGGCAAGCGGTGGTGATGACCATCATCATCTCTCCCATCGGGTTTGATATCCCGGGTTGGTTTTTGTTTGGTGTCTTGTGTTTCCTGCTCGACTTCATTCCTATCCTGGGGGCCTTGTTCGCCACCATTCCACCCGTGCTGATTGGCTTCATCATGCTCGAGCCGCTCACGGCACTCTTGATGTTGGCGCTCCTCATCGGCAATCAGCAGATGTTTGGCTCGCTTGTTGAGCCGAACCTTTCGGGTGCTAAAATCGGCATCTCGCCGTTGGTGCTGTTGCTCACCGTCATGCTGTTCTCGCAGGTTTGGGGCATTGCTGGCGCCATCATCGGTGCGCCGATGATCATCATGATTCGGCTCATTCTCGATGAAAACGAACGAACACGGCCCGTCGCTGTCATGATGGCCAACGATGTCGAAGAAGAGTGAATGCTCTTCAGAGAAGGTTGAGGTTTCACATCTTGTGAATGGCGTGGCCAAGCGTGTCGAGCACACCTTCGTGGGTCATTTCGGTCATGGTTGGGTGAGCGTGGATGGTGTGGGCGATGTCTTCGAGAACGGCCCCCATCTCAAGCGCAAGGGTCCACTCGCCGACCAATTCGCTGATGTGGGTGCCGACGCCCTGAATGCCGAGGATACGGTGGTCGTCTTCTCGGGCAACCACACGAATGAAGCCCCCGGTTTTCTCTGCTTCTTGGGTGAGCGAACGGCCGTTCGCAGCGAGGGGGAACTTCCCTGTAATGACCGGATGGCCCGCTTCCTTGGCTTGGTCGGGTGAGAGGCCAACAGAAACAATCTCGGGTTCGGTGAACACAATGGCGGGCACACCCACCGGCTCATAGGCTCGTTGATGGCCAGCGATGAGTTCGGCCACCATCTCTCCTTGGAAGGACGCCACGTGGGCGAGCATTTCGCCGAGGTCGCACAAGTCGCCAATGGCGTACACGCCCTTCATGTTCGTCTCGCAGCGCTGGTTAACCTTGACGAAGCCACGTTCGTCCAAGGCAATACCCGTGGCTTCGAGGCCAGCGGACGCAGGCTTTCGGCCAACGGTCACCAGAACCTTGTCAGCCACAAGGTTCTGCATCTTTTTCTCGTCCTTCTCGTTTTTGTCAATGAAGTTGAGTTTCACTTTGCCGCCCTTTGCGTCTTCAACACCCTTTGCAAAGACGCCGGTGTGTACGGTGATCTTGTTCTTCTTGAGGAAGAGCTCCAGGGGGCGTCGCAATTCTTTGTCGAACAGCGGCAACACCGAATCCATTGCCTCAACGATGGTGACTTCAGAGCCGAGCATACGGAAGGTGATGCCAAGTTCGAGGCCAATGTAGCCGCCGCCCACCACGACGACGTGCTCTGGAAGGTCCTCGAGAGAGAGGGCTTCTCGTGAAGAAAGGACATGGTCGCTGAAGGGCATGAACGGGAGTTCGATGGGGACCGAGCCTTGGGCCATGATGACATGCTCTGCCTGAATCAGCGTTGCATCTTTCCCTTCGCCAATTTTCACCGTTTTGGCGTCTTGGAAGACGGCCCAACCCGTGACGAGTTCAGCGCCCGCATTCTTCAGCAGCGCTTCGACACCTTTGTTGAGGCGGTCAACGATGCCTTCTTTCCAACCCACCAGGTTGCTCATGTCAAGTTCAGCAGGTCCGGGGATGGAGATGCCCATATGGCCGTCTTTGTCAGCGTGTTTGGCGAGGTTGTGGAAGGTATGTGCCGCATGAATCAACGCTTTGGAAGGAATGCATCCGCGAATCAGACAGGTACCGCCTGCTCGTTCTCCTTCGACGATGATGGTCTTGAGCCCGAGTTGGGCTGAACGAATGGCGGCGACATAGCCTCCGGGCCCAGCGCCGACGACAAGGACTTGGCATTGCTTGGTCTTCATGCATGCCACCTCACATGAAAATAGTCGCTGGGTGCTCTAAGTAAGATTTCACCAACTGAACCAAACTTGCGCCATCGTGACCGTCGACCACGCGGTGGTCCCAGGATGATGAGAGGTTCATGATGCGACGAATGACGACCTGTCCGTTGCGAACAACGGCCCGTTCGGTGGCGTTGTGAACGCCGAGAATCCCGACTTCGGGCTTGTTGATGATCGGGGTGGCGCCAAGACCACCGAGGCGACCGAGGCTGGTGATGGTGAAGGTTGAACCCGTCAAATCATCAACGCCCGCCTTTCCGTCTCGGGTGGCTTGTGTGACGCGCACCATTTCCTCGGCCGACTGCCAGATGTCCATGGCTTCAACGTGCTTGACCACCGGCACGTACAATCCACGGTCCGTTTGGGTGGCGATGCCGAGGTTGATGGCTTCATGGCGTGTCACAACGCCAACCTCGTCATCGTAGAGGGCGTTGCATTCCGGACGCTGGGCGAGCGCTTTGACCAACGCCTGCATAATGAAGGGCAAATAGGTCAACTTTGGCGCACCTTCGGGTCGTGTGGCGTTGAGATGTTGACGCAGCGACTCAAGTTCGGTGACGTCCACTTCCTCAAAGTACGAGAAGTGAGGGATGGTGCTGTAGGACGACATCATGCCGTCTGCAATCTTTCGTCGCAACCCGATGACCTTGATGTCTTCCGTTCCGTTGCGGGCAACTTTGGCGACACCACCGACGGGCCGTGATGCGGTGGCACCTGAAGCACCACCGGCGATGTGGCGGTCGAGGTCAGCGTGGCTGATGCGCCCTGCAGGTCCTGAGCCAGCGACGTGTTGCAAGTCAATGTTCGCCGCGCGGGCTCGCTGGCGAACGGCAGGTGAAGCGAGGGCCTTGGTTCCAGCAGCTCGGGCCACGGGGGCTGCGGGCGCTGGGGGTGCCGCAACGGGTGCAGGTGCAACGGGAGGGAGGTCTGGAGCGGGAGGGGCAGCCTCTGCAGTATTCTCCTCTTGAACGTCAGCCACGGGTGCGGGTGCTTCGGGCTCAGCCTCCTCACTTGCGTTTCCATCGCCCTCCACTTCAAAGACGATGCAGACGCCACCGACGGGAATGATGTCGCCTTCGTCGCCGACGATGCTGACAACCGTACCGTCGCACGGGGCGGGGATTTCAACAGTGGCTTTGTCGGTCATCACCGAGAGAATGGGGTCGTCTTCCTTGACGGTATCACCAACGGCAACCATCCATTCTACGATTTCACCTTCGACAACACCTTCTCCAATGTCAGGTAGCTTGAATTCAAATTTTCCCATGTTTATTCCTCCTGTGTTTTGTGTATTGCTTCCGCGATGCGAGATGGACTTGGTAGGTAATCCCATTCGGTCGTGTGAGGGAAGGGTGTGTCCCAACCCGTGACCCTTTGTATGGGTGCTTCAAGATGATAGAAACAACGTTCTTGGATGGATGCGCTCATCTCAGCACCGAATCCACTGGTCTTCGGTGCTTCATGAACAATCACGCAACGCCCCGTTTTCTTGACCGAGTTCACGACGGTGTCCCGGTCCCAAGGCACAAGCGTTTGAAGGTCGATCAGTTCACAGTCCACGCCGGAATTCTTGATCGCTTGCTCACAAACGTGGACCATCGCACCCCAAGCAATGACGGTGCATGATGATCCTTCTTTGACGATGTTGGCTTGTTCAAGGGGTATGGCGTAGTGGCCTTCGGGGACTTCGCCTTCTGGGTGGTCGTTCCACGTGGGGACGTTGTGAGGGTCGCCGTAGAAGGGTCCACGATAGCAACGCTTTGGTTCAAAGAAAATCACGGGGTCGTTGCACTCGATGGCGCTGGTCAACAGTCCCTTTGCGTTTCGTGGGTTAGAACAGTAGACGACCTTGAGGCCAGGCGTGTGGGTGAATTGCGATTCGGGAGATTGTGAGTGGTGGTGGCCACCTTTGATGCCGCCACCTGCAGGCGTGCGAAACGTCACGGGGGTTGAGAATTCGCCGCCAGAGCGGTGGCGGAGTTTTGCAATCTCGTTGACGATTTGGTCGTAGGCCGGGAAGATGTAATCTGCAAATTGAATCTCTGCAACGGGGCGCAAACCGTTCAATCCCATGCCCATGGCGATGGCAGCGATGCCGCCCTCGGCAAGTGGGGAATCGAAGACCCGGTGGGGGCCAAATTTCTCCTGAAGGCCCGCAGTCACACGGAAAACACCGCCAAAGTAACCGACATCTTCACCGAAGATGACCACGTTGGGGTCGTTTTCGAGTTGGACCTCCAATGCGGAGTTGAGGGCTGCAATCATGTTCATTTTCGCCATCGTCTCACCTCACTTGCCGAGTTCCTCACGTTGCTCTTGGATGTGCCAGGGTACGGTTTCGTACACCTCTGTGAAAATTGTTGAAGCCGGCGGATAGGGTCCGGAGGCCAAGTCGCCAAATTCACAGGCTTCCTTGTAGGCTGCCATGACTTCAGCGTCGATCTTGTCAGCGAGCGCCTTGTCTTGTTCTTCGTCCCAATCGCCTCTTGCGATGAGGTGGTTACGAAGACGCTCAACGGGGTCACCGCCCGGCCAACACTCAAATTCGTTTCCGGGCCGGTAGGCGGAGGGGTCGTCCGAGGAGGAGTGGGCGCCTGCGCGGTAGGTGTAGACCTCGATGTGGGTTGGTCCCAAACCCGCTGATGCTCGGTCTCTGGCCCACTTGGTCACACTGTAGAGGGCGAGGAAGTCGTTACCGTCCACCCTCAGAGAAGGAAGATCGTAGGCGAGTCCCCGCTCAGCAAAGGTTCGCCCACCCGTGGCCAGCGATACGTGGGTCGAGATGGCCCATTGGTTGTTGACCACATTGAGGATGACGGGGGGTTTGAAGGTCGAGGCAAAGTTGAGTGCATAGTGATAGTCGCCTTGAGCGGATGTTCCGTCGCCAAGCCAAGAGATGCACACCTCATCGTCGCCCTTGTAAGCACTGGCCATGGCCACGCCAACGGCTTGGGAAAATTGGGTGCCGACCGGGGAAGAAATGGAAATGAAGCGACCTTCTTTCCAGGTGTAGTGAACGGGCATTTGGCGTCCGCGGACATTGTCTTCCGTGTTGCCGATGCAGTGGCAAATCATGCTGACCATGTCTCGTCCCCGAACAAATTGTGCGCCGGGCTGACGATAGGAGGGGAAAAGCCAATCCTGTTCTTCAAGGGCCATGGTTTGAGCGATAGCAATGGCCTCTTCACCAAAGGAACGCATGTAGAACGAGAGTTTACCGGTTCGCTGCATCTTGATCATTCGGTCGTCAAAGATTCGAAGCCGCATCATGTATTCGAGTCCCTGAACCAAGGTCTCTTTGTCGAGGTTCGGGTCCCATTCGCCTTTTGCCTCTCCGTCGTCGTTGAGCACGCGGATGAGGCCTCTTGCATGGGGTGCTGTGTCTTCTGCGGTGCAGGAGGCAGGGTCGGGACGATTGAGGTCCTCCGGTTGCTGTTCAAAGGCACCACCAAACGACGGCTCATCGCCGGGGCGGAAGGGGGCGACACCGATGGTGTAGGGCGTGGTCGTGACGGTGCTTCGCTCCTCCATTGTTTCACCTCAGGGCTCGGCTGTCTTAAGTGGTGTCGGTTCACCGTTTTCGCTCGGAGCAACACGAACATACGCTCCCGGCATCTCTTCCGTGTTCGTGGAGTCTCGGGTCTTTCTCAGTAACAGACCTGCCTTGAAGGAAGAGCGCACCAACGGTCCGCTGGCCACACCTGCGAAACCGAGGTCGATGGCAAGAGAGGCCCACTCATCGTAGCGTTCGGGTTCGGGAAATCGGTCCACGGCGAGGTGGTTCTTGGACGGGGCAAGGTATTGGCCGATGGTCACCAAATCCACGCCGGCATCCCGCAGCAGGCTCAGGGCTTCGTCAATTTCCTCATCGGTTTCTCCGACGCCGACCATCAGTGAAGACTTGGTGATGATGTCGGGACGCAGGCGTTTCGCCTCCCGAAGGATCGAGAGGGATTGGTCGAACGATGCCCTTGCATCCCGGACCGTTGCGTCCAGCCTCGGCACGCATTCCACATTGTGAGCAAATACCGACAAAGGACTCTCCTCCAACAAATGGGCAAGAGCATCGAGGTCTCCAGCAAGGTCTGAACACAGAAGTTCCAAGGTGACCTTTGGGGTTGTTTTTGCGACAGCAGCGATGCATTGTTTGTAATGGTCAGCACCGCTATCGGGTAAATCATCCCGGTTGACGACGGTGATGACAGCGTGGCGAAGGTTCATCGACGCCACGGCTTGGGCCAGGTGGGCAGGTTCTTCCGGGTCGAGGGGGGGTGGTCGCTTGATGGTCCCGACCGCACAAAAACGGCATCCTCGAGTGCACTCTTGTCCAGCGATCATGAACGTGGCATCGCCGCTGGCCCAGCAATCGTGGATGTTTGGACACCTTGCTTCTTCACATACGGTGTGAAGTTTGTTGTCTTTAACGGCGGTTTTGGTGGTGTTGAACACCGATTGCTGTTCGCCCGTCGGGAGGGTGGTCCTGAACCAATCGGGAAGGCGCCGAGCTGGTGCTGAGGTGGGTTCAGTTTTAGCCATTGGGAGCGGTTTTCCGACCATCTTCACGCCCCCCTTGACCAGCCCAGATGATGGGTGTCAAAAAAGGTGTGCAGGGGCGACACTTGTCCAATCGTGCCCGCAGTTGAATACGAGGCTTCATGAATTGAACCTCCGCATGGTGCTGCATGGCCGAACGGGTTGTCCTCATTACGGGTGCAGGGCAACGGTTGGGTGCAGCGATGGCCGCCCGTTTGATGGATGAAGGATGCTACGTGCTGGTACATGTGCGCTCGTCCCTGGACGAAGCGAAGGCGCTTCTCCATGAGGCGAGCGTTCGAAACGGTCGAGTTTGTGGTGACCTTCTCCAAGCGGATTTGACCGTTGATGAAGCACTTGAGCGTCTCGTTCAAGAAGTGCTGGAGCACGAGGTTGTCAAGGCGAATGGTTTGTTTGGGCTTGTTCACAATGCTTCGTTCTATAGCCAATCAACGTTCGCTGATACCTCGCTTGATGCCTACCGAATGCTGACGCGTTTACACATGGATGCGCCCTACGTGCTGACACAGAAACTTCTGCCTGCTTTGACACGAGCTGCAGGCTCGGTGGTTGCCATTGTGGATACCTCTTGGGGCCGAGCGTGGGAAGGCCTGGCTCACTACACCTCCACCAAAGCGGGTCTTCGTCAGTTGATGCTCAACCTGGCGGGTGAATTGGCCGGTCAGGTGCGAGTGAACTGCCTTGCTCCCGGAGCCATCATGGCGGCTGAGTGGGAGGCAGAACACTTCGCTCGAGTCCTGGAAAAGGTCCCGCTGGGCCGGTCAGGTCGTGGTGAAGATATCGCGGGCGGTGTTCATTTTCTCTTGACCCACCCGACACTTTCCGGACAGGTGCTGCCCGTTGATGGTGGTTGGTCAACTCACGATGCGTGAGATGTCTTCAAGTGCTTGGGCGGTGCCCCCGATAGCAAAGCAGGGGTGGCTGAGGTGGTCAAAGGCGCCGGGCTTAAGATCCGGTCCCGTATGGGTTCGTGGGTTCGTATCCCACCCCCTGCACCATTCTTCGCTCCCGTGGACTGCGTTGCAAAGATGCATTTGTTGCACAAACCATACAAAACCGTTTAACACCCCCTGCGCCACGGCGATACGGTGAACTTGATGTTCGTGAGGGGAACGGGCAACCGCGGCCAAGGCGTGGCCTTGTTGTTGGTCGGATTGTTCTTGGCGTCGCTGCTCACTTCCATGGCTCCCGCAGTCCCAATGAACCAATCCGCAACCATCCTTGATGACGCCCGAGTGGTCGCTCCGTCATCGATACCCCAACAAACTTACGAGTTGTATCTTGATTCACCCAATTCTGAAACGGGAGGTCAAGGCTCCATCACCACGATTGAGCCAACGGGCGGACAAGAAGAAGGCAGCGCCATCGATGGACTTGAATTCCGGAGCGTTGAGATGATCAGTGACCTCTACATCAACGGCACCGGCGCTTCCGACACCGCTCGCCTCTCCGTGTACATTCAATTCCGAGGAACCCAAGGCTCAACCGCTGACGTTACATTTTCCTTGAAAGCCGGTGACACCCAAATCACCTCCGAAAACAGGCAGTTGGAAGATCCCTGCGAGCCCAACATCTTTGGTGGAGGATGTTCGTGGTCCGTTATTGAAGTTGAATTTGACGTTGGCTCCAGCGGTTTCATGGTTCCAAAAGGCAAACAACTCAAGATTCGGATCGATGCTCAAGCCACCTGCGAGGGCAACGGGGTTCCCGGTGGCGACAATGATTGCGCTGTTGACGTTGCGTTCGGAAAGATGGAAAGTTCCGGCGGATTTTCTCGTTTGCAAGTCATGACCAATGCCCTGTCGGGGTCAAGTGTTCGGGTCCACAGTTGCCATCCAGAATTTGGATGCAACTGGAACGACGCACAGAAATTCGAATGGTCGCCAAACCACCGCCCGGAATTCCGTGAGATGCAATTTTCCGTCGAGGTTCGCGATGCCTTTGGTCGAGATGACATCGAAGAAGTGAACCTCGTCATGGACACGCCAAACGGCGCCAACGCTGTCTTTGAGCACAACTTTGACGACGACGATTTCAAGCTTGACAACAACGGTTTGGTCGGAAATTTCACCTATACGTTTGAATCTGGAATCGCCGATGGTGAGTATCCTGTTCGTCTTGAGGTCGAGGACGTGCAGGGCCACGCTGTGATCTTCGAGCACCCAGGCGTGACCATGCTCGAACACGACATCTATCTCACGCTGCCTTCAAATCAACCGGATGTGGTTCTGTTTGCTCCTGGCGCCACGGTCGTTGTTGAGTTCTTGGTGGAACACACGGGCTCATCATCGAGCAGCATTGATGTGATTTTTGACCTCGAAACAAATCTCCCTTCGTCTTGGTCCGACCCGATTTGGGGTGCTCCGAGCAGCACCTACACGCTCGCCACGGGCGGAGCCTCCGTCATCGCAGATGTATCCATCAACGTCCCATCGGGCGATTTGGACAACGCCCCCGACTCGCTTGAAGTTGAGGCCCGCGTCTATGCTCAGAACGACCAGGGACAGAACGAGGAGGTCGCCATTCGTTCCATTTCGTTGGACTTTGAAGAAGTGGATGTGTTCGCTCCCCCCCGTCTGTTCGTCTATGAAGACGACGAGCACCAGAAACAAATCGCTGATTCAACCCGTCCTGAAGCCTACGATCAAACGCTGTCTCACTATGTTGACGCCGATGAAATTGGAGATTTCTATCTTGACGTATTCAACACCGGCTTCCAAACCGACTCGTTCAAAATCCGTGTTCTCGAACAACCCGATGACTGGCAATACCGGTTCTACGACAACGACACGGGCATTGAACTCTCCGAGGAAGGCATCTACTCGTTGACGCCGGGTATCGGCTCGACCCAGATTCTTACCATCCGCATGGAAGTGTATCCTCCAGCCGATCGCGACGGTGTTGACATTGGTTTGTTCGAACTCTCTGTCATCAGCCAGGAAGATTCCGATTTGCGAACGGATGTCGCCTTCACCGTTCACCGAACCTTCGGTATCCTTGTCGAGGTCATCTCCGATAGCGACGGAATTGGTGAAGACAATCCGTTGGGCCAGGTTGGTCCGGTGCGTGGTGACGGTACGGTGTTTTACAATCTGCGCATCACCGATTCCAGCAACGAAGGTTCTGGGGTTACCACGTGGAAAATTATCAACCCGAGGGATGTTGAACAGAATGCTGATAACAACCCGAAATACACTGCATGGGACTACGTGATTTCCAACGGAAGCAACAACAACCTCGTGGCCGTGAACCTTGCCCCGGATGAATATACAGATTTGAAACTTGAAATCACGCTTCGCGGACAGGTCGAAGCCGGCGTCCACACCATTTACACACGAATCATCGAAGAGGGCGTGGAACTGGAAGATGCGCGCTACTTTGACCTCCCTGTCAAGGTCGTTATTGATGAAGAGGTGGTCCCGGGCCGAATTGAAATTACCGACAAAACAGAGAAGTCTCGTTTTGCACCCGGTGAAGAAAAGAATCTCGAATACCGAATTAGCAATCAAAACAACATCCCGTTGGACGTCGTCATTCGTCTTGACCAACCGGACGGCTGGGAGGGGGCAATTCGGGCAACATCGAGCCAATTGGGGAGCGACTTCTTGATTTTGAACCTCCCTGCCTACTCCTCGAAAGACTTCAGCGTTACCATGATCGCTCCCGACGCCATCAAAGACAGTGAGCAAGTCGAGTTTGAATTCAAGGTCACACCCATGGACAACGAAACACCCTACGAGGAGGATTATTTGCAGAAATTCTCCTTCGGATACATGACAGAATGCAGCGGTGTGTCCTGTCTCATCAGGGAGTTGGTGAATCCGGAGCCTCAAACCATCGTGTTCTATGTTCTCATCGGTGCACTGGTGCTCTATGCTGCCCGACGTGGTGGGCGCGGAGAATTTTACGACGATGACGAAGAAGCCATCGCAAAGGAAATGCTCGCCCTCGAGGAAGACGAAGAGGACGACCTTCCGGACCCCGTGACGTTCCAAGATGAAGACGACGATTTGGAGCTGCTTGAAGAGCTGGAAGATTTGTGAATTTTCTCCCCTACAACTTACGGTTGTATGAACATCGTACCATTTCCCTTATGAGGCATCGGACACACCCAAAAGCGTGAGACCCATGCTGACAGGCTCAAACATCTCTGCGGCCACGCCTCGTTTTTCCCCAGCAGAGCGGAAAAAAGCGGCGAAGTCCATCGGTCTCACCTTGTTGATGGTGCTTTCAACGCTCAGCGCCATCCAATATGTTGCGGTGGATGTTCAGGCAGCCTCCGATCAAGATGGCGACGGGCTCACGTACGGTTTGGAATACCTTATGAACACCCAACCCAACGACCCCGATTCCGACAACGACGGCCTTCCAGACGGCTGGGAATGGAAATACGGCTTGGACCCGCTCTCATCCACCGGTGCAGACGGCGCCGTGGCCGACCCTGACGGCGATGGCATGTCCAACCTGCAGGAATACCTCTACCTGCAACCCTCAAACTGGGACAACCCCAGCACCACCTCCGTGCTCGACAACGGCGTGTGGTGGAACGGCACCGTTCCGGTCAACGACTGGAACGAAGAGAACGCCATGCAGTTCAACCAACCTGCCTGCGGTGCGTCGGGCTCGGATGGAACAGGCAGCATCATCCTCTGTGACGAGGACCCTGTCGGCAACATTTGCGCCAACGGCTTTGACGACGACAAAGACGGTTTTGTTGATTCTGCGGATTCTGACAACGACGGAGATGCAGATTGTTTGTCCGACGACGATGACGGCGACGGTTACATCGACGAAGATCCGGCCGGATGGGACACGGACGGCGACGGTATGCCGGACGGCTGGGAGGCAGCCAACGGCCTGAACGCCACCTCGCCCTCCAACGCTGACGGTCCGAACGGCGACCCTGACGGTGACGGCTTGATCAACCTGATGGAGTACGTGAACCCGACATGGACGACCATGTGCGGTTCATCGCCGTGTTTCCGCAACGGTCCTGACGGCATCGTCACCGAGACGACTTCTCCTTGTGACCCCGTTCAGGGTATCGGGCCCGGCGGTTGTGCCACCTACACGGCTGAGGTGGACGGCGTGACATCGACCAGTCCCATTCGTGCCGACACCGACGGTGACGGCTTGAACGACTCCTATGAAGCCCTCACCCTGCTCACCGACCCGACATCCTCTGACACGGACAATGACGGCATCAGCGACGGTGTTGAAGTCAACGGCGCCTACGGCAATCCTGCTCAAGCAAGCGACCCACGAAACAACAACACCGACGGCGACGCCTTCGATGACGGCGATGAGGACACCAACTTCAACGGTGTACTCGATCCCGGGGAGACTGACCCGACTCGCCGAGAAGACTCCGGGGACGAAGACGGCGACGGCATTCAAAATTGGGAAGAAAACCTGTCCTGTACGTTGTGGAACGTAGCGGACACCGACTTTGGAGGCATTAGCGACGGTCAGGAGCGGAACATCAGCCACGGCACCGATCCTTGCGATTCGCTGGTGAACTTTGAAACGACCTTCGTTCAAGTCCTCTCGGGCAATCGCCTTGAGGTCGGCAACGGTTCAGGCTTCAATCCGGGTGGAGGTGTCGGGTGGTACAACGTGTCGGGAACATGGGAATCGTTCGCCTACGCTTCGGTAACCAACAACATCGTTCAAGGGATTTCAAACGGCCCCTCAGCCCCCGCCTCCACAACCGATGTTGCCAACCGAAACGGTTCATTCTGTCACACCGCCGCCGTTAACGCTGGGACTCTGGGCACCACGCAGCAATACTGTGACGACGATTACGAAGATACCGATCAGGACGGCCTCGCAGACTGGCAGGAACTGCTCGGCACCTTTGGCTGGTTTTCCAATCCGAGCCTTGCGGACAGCGACGGTGACGGTATGAACGACTTTGAGGAGGTTCAAGACAACACCGATCCAAACGAACCGTGCACCAACCTGCTGGATGACGACAACGATGGAATCAACAATTACTTTGAGAACACGACGGGTTGTGACCTCATTTACATCGGTATCACCAACGGCTCAACCGACGTTTGGGTGACGAGCTACAATTCGTTCGACACCGACCAGGGTGGCGTTGACGATCGCACCGAGTATTTTGACGGCACGAACCCCGAAAACGACCCGACAGATGACATCCAACCGGATGACTTTGACGGTGACGGCATACCTGACGCCATCGAGAACCAAACGGGCACGGATTGGACCAATCCCGATACGGATGGCGGTGGTATGCTCGACGGCCAAGAATGCCCAGAAATGTTTTGGCTCATCAACTGTGCAGGCTCACCGTTCAATCCATGGGACCCTTCTGACGATGTCATCACCAACGGATTGGTCTTCTACGCCAACAACACTTCGGGTGTCGTTGATGAAAACCTTGACCGTCGCTGGCGAGCCGTGACCAACGACTTCTACACCGGTACGACCTATGCCCACCTCGCCTCGGTGCACCCGGCTGAGCAAGTGGCACTTCCGCTGGAAAATTTCACACACCTCGCCTCAACATCCTTCGCCAACGACACGGTTGAATGGAACGTTGAATATGCACAGCCCCTTTCTGCGAATTCCCAAATTCCAGCACCACCTTCATACTCAAACATCTCGTTCTATTTCGAGGTCTCTGCAAACATTTCTCGAACCAACGATACGCACATCTTGACCGTTGAGGAGGGTTCCATCAGCCAAGTTCTCTTCCAACAACCCGAGTATTACTTCGATTGGGCGACCCTCGCCTCCACCACGGTCCCCGGTCAGGGATTCCCTTACGAATTGCTCACCGATGAGCGGTTCACCAACACTTCGGACCCCATGTCCTATGTCAACAACGTCACCAATGCGGTGGTCACGCAGGCGGGTGCAACCGACGCATACAGCACGGCACTTGCGATCGAAGACTTCCTGATCAACGGGAACGCAACCACTGAATTCAAACGCAATTACAACGGCTCAGGGACCATTGCTCCTGTCGATGTGACCCTCAACATCCTCGAAGCCCTCAAGGAAGGTTCCTGCCGGGAATACAACACAGTCTTTGTCACCATGGCTCGGCTCGCAGGATTGCCTGCTCGTCAAGTCACAGGCTATGTCGGAGGAACGTGGACCGGTGAAGGTTACGCCGTTTATTCCACCGATGCAGCAACATGGTCCGAAGTGCGATTGCAACAGAACAGCGCCAACGGAAACACCGACTTGGGATGGATCCCGTTCGACCCTTGCCCGCCTGCTGAAGAGGTTGAAATCGTGAACCAAACCATCTCCAACCTCACCCTTGCCAGAGACGGTACCCAAACCGTCACCGTCACCGGTCAACTGAGGTATGCCGACAACGGGACGCCCATCCCCAACATTCGCATGCTCGCCTACCTCACGCCTGTCGCTGATGCTGATCAAGTCCCCGGAGCGGGGGCCACGCCCGAACTGTTGCTCGATGAGAACATGACCGATGCAAACGGTACCTTCACCATCACGGGGTTCCCTGCGGCTCCTGCTGCCCCCGGCATGCACAACATCGTCATTGAACATCGCCAGTCAGGGTATGTCTCAACAGACGGTGTGATCTACGATGGCTTCGTCAATCTTACCGAAAATGCATCGATCAATCATACGGCCCCGACGCCGATCAACGCCCCGATTGCTGGTGCCGGTGCAACCACCGTGCTCGAGGGTATTTTGGTGCTCCAGAACGAACCGTCCGAAGTGATCACATCTTTGCCTGCCCAAACGGTGTGGCTTACCTATACCTCATCCGTTGACGGCTTGCAGAACGTGAGCACCCAAACGGACACCAGCGGCGCTTGGACGTTTACCATCAACCTGAGCGAACAAGAAAACAGGGGCAATCTTTCCGCAACGCTCGGCTTCTCCGGATGGCAGGACACCTCCGTTTCGGGTGCAACGCCTGCTCCGCTCCATTTGCTTCCAACCACCCGTTCGTTTGTGTTGAACGTCACCGACGCTCCGAATTTGACGGCCACCATTGAGGGACCGCTCACGAACAAGAGTTTGATTCTGCTCGGCGACGATGTGTGGGTGAACGGCAGCGCCCTGTCCATCAGCGCCACCCCAGTTGCCCTTGCAGGCGACCTTCAATTTGCCATCCGTGCAAACGGTTCAGGCGATGAGTGGGAAGAAATCTTCAACCTCAGTGTGAGTGGAACGTTCTCCCTGCAATACGCACTTCCGACCGACGTGATGGTGGCTGCTGGGGAAATTGAAACGCGCTTGCGTTTCTTCCCCTCAACTCTACCGGCGACGGATGATGCGAACATCACGACGCAATTCCCGTATTTCTTGCGGGGCTTCCTCGAGTTTGTTGTGGAAGAAAGCGCTCAGATTCGCGGCCAAGATGCAAGCGTGACGGTGCAGGTCAACGACCACCGCGGTGTCGCCGCATCGCCCAACACCCTCGGGAATTATGATTTCAGCTTCAACGGAACATGGTTCAACACGACCGTTGACCCACAAACCGATGTGATTCAAACCGTGGTGACCTTGCCAGCGAATTTACTGGCAGGGGACTACACCATCGATATCTCGTTCAACGGCTCGGACTTCTATCAGCCCTCGACCGGTAACGGCAGCATGCGTGTCCAAGCCGACATTGATTGGAACCTTTCCATCTCGCAAGATTGGACCTTTATGGGCAACACCACCTACGTTTATGGTGACATCTTCGATTCGGTTTATCTCACGCCCGTTGTCAACAACGATACCCTGATCAGCGTCTCGATGGTCAGTGACCAGGGCCCCATTGACTTGGCACAGTCCTCTTTGAACAACTCCACAGGTGCCTTCAACATCACGTTCAACATGCCGACCTTCCTTCCGTCTGGCGTGTATGAAATCGCCTTGGACTTTGACTTCTTGACGCTTGCACCCGCTGGTGGAGCCTACTACGCCTACGTTGACAGCGCTCAACCACCGGCTCCACCGACCTTGATTTCAATCGATGCTGGAATCGTGACCGAGGTTGTTGTGGAATCCGAACAGGGAGCCTACATCGTCGAGATGAACGATACCGTTGATTTCACGGCGAAGATCACCGATATCGCCGATGGCTCGAACATCAGCTCTGCGTCGGTTGACTTCATTTGGGATTACGGAAAGGCCAACGTGAGTTTGTCAACCGTCTCCTCCGATGCAGATGGAAACGCAACCTACGCCTTCACGCCCTCAGGCATCGCTCCTGGATTCTACGACCTGGGTATCGTGGTGCAAGATGATTTGACGGCAGCCTTGACGGCAGGCAGCACGCGCCGCTATGGCAACTCCACCATCGTGAACGTCACGGTTCAGGTCACGAGCAACATCAACATCGCCAGCGTACCCACCACCGTAACGGCCGGCGTGCCGTTCAACGTGGTCGGACAAGTGCAAGATGCGGAGAACCTTTCACGTCCTCTCATTTCTGCTGTTCGTTTGGACGTCTTTTGGTTGGAGAATCCCGAGGAATTGTTGTTGAGCAACTACGCCACCACCGTGAACGGCAGCTTCAACATGACCGTTCCAACGGACACGGCCAACAACGGTACAACACGAGGCCCGCACACGTTGGTCATCTCGGTGGTGAACGAATCCTCGCCGTTCTACCTGACGGCCAGTGCTCAATCGCCCATTCAAGTGATGGGTGTTTCGCGTCTTGAAAACCTGGTCCCGCTCAACGCTGTGGTCATCAACCGTGGCAACAGCGTCAACATGTCAGCGAAACTGGTCGAAGCCTCTGACATGTTTGCTCCACTGGGCAACTACGAAGTTGGCCTTCGCTTCCATGAAACCTGGCTGACCCCGCAGAATACAGACGCTGAGGGCTTTGCGAACTTTACGCACACCATCCCTTACGACCATCCGCTTGGGCTGATCGTTGTCCAGATGGTGTTCAACGGTTCTTCGGACTTGCTTTCAACTTCGGCGAACTTGACCAGCATCACGGTACGCTCGCTGACCTTCATCGTTGTTGACGCCATCACAGCGAATCCCGTTGCGGGGACTTCCTTCAACGTGAGCGGACAAATTCTCTCGGACAACGGTTCGGGCCTTGAACAACGGGACGGAACGACCTTACCCAACGCCAACGTGCTGTTCTCCATCGATGGATTGCCGAGCGGCTTCACCACCACAGGGGGAACCATCGGCGCCAACGGGCTTTGGAACGCCACCATCACGCTGAGCGAGACCTTTGGTGCTGGCTCCCACCTGCTGGAAGCATCTTACATCCCGAACGTCAATTTCTATGTTGGCTCTGAGAACAACACCTCCTTTGATTCTCGAGGATTTTCGGTGATGAATTTCATCAAACCCACCCTTGACGGCATTGGACAGCCTTCGCTCAACGACAGGACCGAACGAGGACAAACGGTTGCGTTCTCCGTCTTACTGCGTGACAATCAGGGTACCCCAATGGCAAACCAAAGCGTCGTGGTGTCGCTGACATCGACGCTCCAATCCGCCTCCCCAGTCCAAATTACGGTCTTGACGGCAAGCAACGGAACGGCTTGGGGCAATTTGACCGTTCCTGCAGACATGGGTGTCGGACCTACCGACATGCACGCTGATTACGCAGGCATTTCAGGAACCACCGGCATCATCGGGACCAACGCTACCACGCAATTTGTTGTGCTTGCTGCCACCGAGACCACGATTTCAAGTGCCCCAGACGTGTTGGTTGCGGGTGACGAATTGTTCGTGAGCGGTTTGTTGTTGGATGACCTCGGGTTCGTGCTTCAGAGCAACGGACAGAATGCAACAGCGGTGGTTCATTTGCTCATTGACGGCGTGCCGGTCTCGAGCATGGAAACCAACAGCACCGACGGCTCGTACGCCTTTGCCTACACGCTTCCAGAAAACACTGCGGCTGGACCTCATCAAATCGGTATTGAGTTCCGTGGCGGCCGGGAATGGGTCGACCCCGTAGGATTCGGCGACATCAACAACCCTGAGTACTATCTGCCAAGTTCGGCTTCCGTTGACTTCAACGTCAGCGTTCCAACGAAGATTCTCCTCATCACTGCCACGGGGGACGCAGACAGAGAAACCACGATGACCATTCAGGGCCGCTTGCTTGATGTGGTTGACAACGAACTGCCAAATCTCACCATTGAAGTTTGGCTGGGCGGTGCTTGGTTGACCAACACCACCACCGACGAAGACGGCTTGTTTACGGCGGTTCATCCCGTGCCTTCCGATGCGCCCCTTGGCCCTGTTGCCCTTGAGGTCCGCTTCACCGGAACCACGGCTTACCTGCCGAGCAATGCCACAGGCCTGTGGGAAATTTTCAGTCCTGTCCTGGTCACGGTGGAGATGTCAAGTCCCGTCGCTGTGAACGAAACGGTGAGCGTTACAGGGTCCGTGGTCGACAACCAACTGAACGGTATTGGTGAGCATGAAGTTCAGCTGGTGGTTGAAGGCATCATGATCGCCACCATCCTCACCGATGCCAACGGCGACTTCACCTTTGATTGGGTCGTACCGGACATCTTTGACTTCGGAAACCGAACCCTCGTGGCAGAAGTTGCCCCTCAAGGCTACTACCGTGGTGGCGAAGGAAACGTCTCGTTCTTCCTTTCCCATCGGTCATGGGTCACGCTGATACTCGACGAGGGAAGCGATGCAACTCGCGGTGACACATGGGTGCTCAGTGGCCGGCTCTATGACTTTGACACGGTTGACCGTGATGGACTCGAGGGAATGGAATTGATTGTGAGCCTTGACGGCGTTCCGTTGTTCACCACCATCACGGGTACGGACGGAGAATGGAGTGCTGTGGTGCCCGCAACGATGGACTTGGAACGAGGGGTTCACACACTTTCCGTAGCCTTTGCTGGCACCCAAGCCCACCTGCCAGCATCTGCCGATGCGAACGTTCGTGTGTGGGCGGATGTCGAAATCAAGATCGACGTCAACAATTCTGCTTCCATCGTGACTCGCTCGGACAGTGTCTTCGCTCCAATTCTTTACATCGGCTCGCTCCAAGAGGTTGGAGGTTCGGGTGAAATCTTTGAGAATCTCCTTGTGGTTGTCGGAAACGGCTCAGATTGTTTGAACGGCTTCAACGGTGCCCAATGTTTCTCAAGCACGACCGTCACATGGTCCGACGGTAACTTCGCCCTCTCGTCCATCGCTCCCTACTGGCTGGAGGTTGGGTCTCAATACTTCCATGTCGGCGTGGCTCGCAACGAGAGCCTCTACCTCAACGCAGCGAGCGTTAGTCAATCGGTCTTCGTGCAAGTGAATGCCGATATCACGGTAGAATTGTTTGATGTCATCGAGGGCGATCAAGAAAAGGTCGGTGGAACGATTACGGTAATTGCCCAAGACACCAAGAACGGTTTGAGCGACATCCGCGCCTCGGTTTACCTCTACAACATGAGCGACGAACAACTGACCTCAAAGACTTGGGAAACCGACGCTGAAGGGCGTATCGTCATCGGTTTCAATGCCACGCCGAACTACGGCGATTCGGAATATTGGGGTGAATTGTACATGGACATCCTGATTCAGGACCCAAGCCTTTCCGCTCAATCGCTGCAAGCCTTCCAACTTCTTCGAAACGATGGCTTCGCTCCATCCTACAGTTATGAAGCAGAGCAGGTAGATACGCCATGGTGGTCCTATGTCATGGTGGCCTTGATCGCAGCACTTGCTGCGGGTGGCGTCCTGCTCTACCGCCGGCGAAAGGCCGCAGATGATTTGCTCAAGGAGGCGGCAGAGGTCTTTGCTTACACGGCTGAGTTGCTTGCTGCTGGTGATGCCATTCGTGAGGCCATCTTCACGTGCTACCAGGATTTGTGCGGACTGTTGCAGCAACGAGGCTTCCTACGCCGAGATTTCGAAACGGTTCGGGAGTTCGAATTCGCCATCCGGCAAGCACTTGAAGGTGTTTCTGAAGAGGCGCTCACCGCTCTGGACAACACGTTCGAGATGGCCCGTTACAGTCGTGAAGAAATGGGTGCTCAGCATCAAGACGTTGCCGTTCAAGCCCTTACGAGAATGAGTGGAGAAATCGCTCAGATGCAGTCCATCCCGCAACGGTGATGCTCACCAGCGAAGGTGAAGGTGCCCTTCAACAAAGGTCGCTTGAAGCGTTTCAGCGGCCTCAAGCGGAAGAGGCAGGTCCCGTACGAGAGCGGGGAGGTCGCCATCGTCGATGTTGAGTTGAACAAGCGTTTGGTTGTCCGTCACCTTGGTCTGGAGGTTGACACGGTCAGGCGTGGTACCAAGCAAAGGGATGGTCAAACCGTCGGGATTGATCCTACCGTTGATGCTGCTGAGGACCCAGGCCAGGGCGCGCTCTGGATGGTTTGATGCCAAGCCTGTTTCAGGCAGCATGCCGGCGGTCACCAACACTTCGAGGTGGCGTTGCTTCACTTCATCAAGGTGCGATTCTTCTTGTTCAAAGTGTGCTTGGAGGGTGGAAGCGTCAACGGTCAACCCCTCGAGATTGACCTCCAACGCCTTTTGCTCGCTTGCTGCATCGGTCTCAATGTCCAGAGGCGTCCAATCGTCCATGAAATTTGGAACGGATGAGCCCACATGAACCTTCGGATGCATCTCACTCTCCTCCCAAGGATGCATCTCGGAGCACCTTGCTGAAAAACCGGCGTGCAAAACGAGCCGTGGATTCAGCGTCACTCGCTTCGTTCATGCGCAGATCGTCGGGAAAGCAGGAGGTGTAGGTTCGCTCCGTGACCCGCCGGTCCAAAAGAAGCACCAAGGCACGGTCACCCACCGCACGAATGGGGCGTCCCATGGCTTGGAGAATGGCGTTAATGGCCGGTTGAGAGACGGTGTATCGCCATGCGAGACTTCGTCCAAATCGGTCTTCTGCATAGGTTTTCAACGCCTTGGAAAGCACGGAGGGAGGTGAATTCGGGATGCCAATGCAGGCGACAGCGTCGAGGGCTCCGCTGTGGTAGTCCACGCCTTCAGAAAGTCGGGCACCAAAGACGCCAGCGAGCAGAATTTTGCCGCCTGCCTGCTTCTCCATGAGCAGGGTGTCAACGACCTGGTCCAGGTCCTGCTTGGTCCATTCACGTTGTTCAGCCATCACGCGAACATCCTTGAAGTAGCCCTCAAGGACGACCTCGTTAAGCATGGCGTAGGACGGTGCAAACACGGCCACATTACCGGGACTTTCATCAATGAGGGACTGGATGTGCTGCCGAATTTTGATGGTGTTTTCGTGACTTCGTTCCGTGTATTTCGTCGTAACGTCATTGGCGACCAAAACCGGCCGGCGCATGGCTGCGAACGGTGATGGATAGGCAATCGAGGTTGTTCTCGTTGGGGCCAGCCCGAGGATGTTGGCGTACATGCTTGGAGGATACAGGGTTCCCGACATCAGCATGGCGCCTGCCGATTTCTCAAAGACGGGCTTCGATACAAGCCCCGGGTCGAGAAGATGCGTCGTGATTCGCCCGTCTCTGCCTTTGGTATCGAACACCATGGTGAGGGCAGACGTCGAACCGAACCGGAGGATGCAATCCAAAATTTCCGCCACCTTGTGGGCGTTGGGCTCCATTGGATTTCCATCGTCGCCCGCTTCCATGTCAACATCCACGCTGCTGAGAACATCGCGTAGTTGGTGGATTCGTGTCGAAGGATCCACCACGGGGCCCTTTGATGTACCACCCAGTTGTTGTTGCCCCGCCGTCCCATCAACTTGGTCACAGGCACGGTGAAACACCTTGAGCAGGGTTTCAACCTGGACTTGTGACTCCTCGTCTTTCGGTGGGAGTTTCCGCCTCAGTTCGTCAAACAGAGCGGTAAAGCCCGAACGAGCAGCTTTGACGACCTCAAAAGCCCACTGAGCGAGCGTGTGGTTCATGGAAAGTGCTTCACCTCCCGGACCTGTCATGGCCTGTGCGAGGAGGCCCGCATACTCCTCCAATTCCATCTGAGCATTGCGAATCATCGTTTGTGTGAGTCGCTTTTCCAAGGTCATTCTGATGCGGTCCGGAAGATTGTGGGCCTCGTCAACGATGACGATGATGTCTTCCAACGCGAGGCCCATGGCCTTCAAACTGGATTCACGGACCCGGTCGTCAAAGAGGTGATTGTAATCGCCGACAAACACATCCGCTCCACTCACGGCTTCTCTGGCCGCCTTCCACGGGCATGTTTGGGCTGGCACACCGTTTTCTGTGTGCGTTCGTGAAATGCCAACCAATTCGTCCACGTGAAGTGGAGAGGCAAGAATGCGCTTTTTGAGCCCTGGTGCAGCGGTGATCCACGGTTTACACGAACGTGATTTTCGAGCTTGGCTGCACATCAACGAGAAAACAAGGGGCGATTCTTTGGCAAAAGGTTGGACGCACATGCCTGCCTGACCGACCATGTCAACGAGACGAACCGCCATCATGCCCTGACGTCGCTGGTTGATGCGTCTGACCGTGTCAACCACGATGCGATGTTGTGTTTGTCTCGAGGTGAGAAAGAACACCGTTTTCTTGACCGATTGCTCGCTTGCAACCTGCAACGCTGCTGCGAGGGATGCCGCTGTCTTCCCGATTCCAGTGGGTGCTGCAGCAAGGTGAAAATTGCCTTTTTTGAGAGCATTGATGCCGTCCTGAATCATCTCGAGTTGTCCAGGGCGCGGCGAATCATGAGCGAGGAATTGCATGTGAGGTGCAAATGTACCTTCAGCACCCTCGTTCATATCGTGCATCCGATGACGACCCTCCTAAAGGATTCGCATACGAGATACAGGTTTCACTGGAGGTCATCAATGTGCCCAGAAGTGTGGGGGGCTGGACACGGGGACCCTCTCGTCAACTGACGGGAGTGGAATCTGGGCCTCCCTGGCCGTCTTCCAGGGAGGCGTGTGGGGGTGTTTGGTTGTTGGAACCAAGTCGGCCAAGGCGTGCAAGACGGGCACGCCGACACAGCGAGGCAAAGCCGTGCAAGACTGGCCGGTCTTGCTTGGCCAAAAGGGTGGCATCACCATGGTTAAATCCGTGGTTTTGCCAATTCATCCCATCCCCTCCGTTCTCTCACCACTTATTGTTGGTATTCGCTGTGCGGTAACGTTTCTGCCCTGGACGCCTCCACGACAGAATCGAGTGTTGAAGCAACGGCTTGCATTTTCGCCGTTGCTCGTTCGATGAAGAGGGTCAGCCCCTCTTGAGCTGCGATTTCAGGGGTAATGCCCTGCAATTCATACAGCTTCGCAAGTTGAGCCTGATCGAAACGGCCCAGTGGAATGCGGATTGATTTCATGCCCGTTAATTTGGGTTGGTTGTGAAGGAATTCTTGGATGGCCAAACGCACCACATCTGAGCGGTTTCTTGCCCCGTCAAGACCCACGCGTGCATCGAGCAGCGCAAGATCTTCATCGGTGATTCTCAGCGAGACGGCACTGGTTGGCTGGGTCATCCTCGTTCCTCCGTAAACCTAGACAGCCACGCTCGGCATATAAATGTAACTCACATGATGTCATAATGTCATAATCTGTATGACAAATGAGGAAGAGGGTGATTCCAGTCAATGGAGAAGTTTCAAAGACGAGTTCTCAGTGCAGCGAATCATGACTCTCCAGCCAACGCGTGGATTGTACCTGTACCTCGAGACCTTGCGTGTTGCATTTGATGACAACATCGTGACCGATGACGAAGCGCAAATCCTCTACATTCTCGCCCAGGCATTGGGCGTTGCTCCCTCAGATACTGCGGAATGTCGGTCTGTCGTTGAAGGTGAACTGGACTCACCCTTTGAGGAAGGAAGCGAGTATGAAGGCCATCAAATGGGCGATGCGACCACATATCAATCGGCCCTGATCGCTGCGCTTGACGACGACATCATCTCTGAGGATGAATGGGCCATGCTCGACCATCTCCGACGTATCATCGGGTTGCAAGAAAACGAACACGCCCTCATCGAGGAGGCCATTCGTGCCATGAGTGAAGTTGACGACCAGGGTCAAAGGAGAATCGAACGGCTCGAGCGGTTTCTGGCCGTATGCCCCTATTGAAGAAACCAACAACCATCTTCGGAACGGCTCCGAATGAGGTTATTGTGGGGGAACCATTAGAAAGGGTCTGCATTAGGGCGGGCCAATACACCTGCGTGTGTGAGAAGGTATGCCGATGAGCGCCAGTGATGCAATTTATGCCAAAGTCGTAGCCCGAGATCCTGACCAACCCGAGTTTCATCAAGCTGTCAAAGAAGTGCTTGAATCGCTTGAGCCGGTCCTGGAAGCCAACCCCGAATACATCTCGGTCGTCGAACGTGTGGTCGAACCTGAGCGCCTTCTTCACTTCCGTGTGCCTTGGGTGGATGACGGTGGCAACATTCAGGTGAATCGTGGTTTCCGAATTCAATTCAACGGTGCCATCGGCCCCTACAAAGGCGGACTTCGATTCCATCCAAGCGTCAACGCTTCAATCCTGAAGTTCCTCGCCTTCGAGCAGATTTTCAAGAATTCACTCACCGGTCTGCCCATGGGTGGTGGCAAGGGAGGTTCTGACTTTGACCCCAAGGGGAAGTCGGACGGCGAAGTGATGCGATTCTGCCAGTCCTTCATGATGGAACTTTGGCGCCACATCGGCCAAGATTGCGATGTCCCTGCAGGTGACATTGGTGTCGGTGGTCGTGAAATTGGTTACATGTTCGGTATGTACAAGCGCCTTCAAAATGAATTCCAGGGCGGTGTCCTGACGGGTAAGGGTCTTTCTTACGGTGGCTCACTGATTCGCCCCGAAGCCACAGGATACGGTTTGGTCTACTTTGCCCGAGAAATGCTGGCCACGAAGGGCAAGTCGTTTGAAGGGGCTGTTGTCTCGATTTCTGGCTCCGGAAACGTCGCACAGTTTGCTTGCGAAAAAGTGCTTGACCTCGGAGGAAAACCCGTGACCTTCTCCGATTCCTCGGGCTTCATCCACGACCCTGACGGCATCGACCGTGAGAAACTCGCATGGGTCATGGACCTGAAGAACAACCGAAGGGGGCGAATCTCTGAGTACGTCAAGCAGTACCCGTCAGCCACCTTTACCGCCAGCGCACCCGAACCTTCCGCCAACGGATTGTGGGGCGTTGATGTTGATGTTGCCCTTCCTTGTGCTACTCAAAACGAGTTGAACGGCGAAGAGGCAGCCATGCTCGTTGCGAACAACGTGATAGCCGTTGGCGAGGGCGCCAACATGCCGTGCACCCCCGAAGCCGTTGAAGTCTTCCAGAATGCCGGTGTGCTCTTCGCTCCTGGCAAAGCCAGCAACGCAGGTGGAGTGGCCACCTCGGGCCTTGAGATGTCCCAGAACTCGTTGCGCATGCCATGGACTCGTGAAGAAGTCGACCAAAAACTGGAGAACATCATGGTCAACATTCACAAGAATGCCTTTGAGACGGCCAAGAAATACGGCCGTGAAGGCGATTATGTGTTCGGGGCCAACGTGGCCGGCTTCCTCAAGGTCGCCGAAGCCATGATCGCTCAAGGCGTGGTTTGAACTTCGTCCATTTCGGTGAAGCCGCTGCCCTTTGAGGTTGCGAACAGCGTCGGCCATCGTTGCTTAAGACGACGAAACAGCCATCGAGAAAACACCATGGAACACCCGAGAAACACCAACGACGTCCACCAGGGTGTTGCTTGATTTGTTGCGAGCATGTAGGTCACCACGAGAATGCCCGTGCCGTACACGGCGCGAAACGCCGAGAACAACAGCAGACCTCGAACAACAGGGTTTGCCCATGCGCGCTGCCATGGAGTGACCATGCAGAACGCTCCGTTCAACCACGGAATTCCGCAAAATATTGCTGCGTGTATCGCACAGCATCCTCGTGCGGATAGCCTTGGGCCAGCAATCCGTTGTAGTAGTCACGTGCAGGGTCGGGTTGTACAACGGGTGGAGCGTATGCGGGTTGTGTGGCAACCGGCTGCTGAACGGTTCCCGGATAACCGGGTTGTGTTGCAACAGGTTGTTGCATCTGCGCTGGATAAGCTGGCTGAGCGCTGAAACCGGGCGCTTCCATCGTGAGCTGGGTAACGGCCCATTCGGCTTCGGGTGAAGTGCCACCTCTTCGGCGCATCAACACAGCGCCTGCTGCCAAGAGGACGAGCACACCAATGCCACCACCGATCAGAACCGTCGGTGACGCCAGCAAGGCGCCTTCCACCTCGGGCTCGAGAATCCAACGCGTGGGGTCTTCAGGATACGCATCCGCTCCATCGGCTGCCCGCCAGTCCGGTGTTGGGTCAGAATAGTTGTCACCATCTGTGTCTAAACACCCAATACGGTCGGCAGTTGAATTCCCATAGGTGAGAGGGCACGCGTCGGCACCTTGCTCAAGCGCCCAAAACGTATCGGCATCGGAGATGCCGTCGCCGTCGCTGTCTTCGCAGCCAAACCGGTCGACAAACGAGGTGCCACGAACCGAAGGACAAGCATCGGGTCGGTCACCTGCGGGGTTGTCACCAAAGAAATCGTTGTCTTGGTCGGCCCATTGCGTTGGGTCAGCCATGAAGGCATCCGCACCCTGCAATGGTGTCCATGTGACCTCAGGGTCGGAGTATCCGTCCCCGTCGCCGTCCGGGCAGCCGAGGCGGTCTGCAGTGGACGTGCCCGCTTGGCTTGGACACTCATCAGCATCGGTTCCGTCAGGGTTGTCGCCAAATCCATCACCATCGCTGTCAGCCCATTGGGTGGGGTCGTTCGGGAAGGCATCTTGCAGGTTGTACCATCCGTCGCCGTCTTGGTCGGGGCATCCGAGCAAGCCGTTTTGCCAGGAATCTCCCTCTTGGGTCGGACAGGCGTCTTGGACGGTCACATCAGCGTTGTATTCTCCGGGCCAGGAAGGGTTGCGGTCCTCCCAAGTGGTGTTGGCGTAGTTGTCGCCGTATCCATCGCCATCGAAGTCGGACCATTGGGTTGGGTCGTCATGGAAGGCATCTGCTCCAGATTCGGCATCCCACCCCGCATCCGGGTCGGAGTATCCGTCGCCATCGGTATCGAGACAACCCAACCGGTCAAGGGTGGACGTTCCGCTCACATCGGGGCAGTCATCGGGCGTGGTGCCGCCTGAGTTGTCTCCGTAGCCGTCTCCGTCGGCGTCAGACCACTGTGTTGGGTCCAAAACAAAATCGTCGTCCACATCGGCCCATCCATCACCGTCTTGGTCAGGACATGCGTTTTTCCCTCCGAGCGTGGAGTTGCCCGCTTCAGTCGGGCAGTCGTCAAAGTTGTCGGACCAACCATCGCCATCGGTGTCGAGACACCCCTCTTCGCCAAGTGTGGATGTCCCAGCAACGGTTGGACAGTCATCGCTGACGTCTGCAAAACCATCGCCATCATCATCTTCGTCTTCGTCTGCATCTCGGCATCCGTCACCGTCAACATCGGTGATGGAATCCGACAGCCAGGTTGGACGGGGTGGTTGATAGGAGGAGCGTGGACATGCATCTTGGGCGTTTTCAATTCCGTCGTTGTCAATGTCGTTGTCTTCGACGTTGTCTTTGCAACCATCGCGGTCCCAATCCGTGGAGTTGGCGGGATCGTCAAAATTCTGCGTTGAACCCCAATTGGCTTGGCCACCTCGAGGGCAATCGTCGCCAGAGTTGTCCGTGATGCCGTCGTTATCGTCGTCAGAATCGCAGGCATCTCCCTGCGCATCCCCATCGGTGTTTTCCTGAAGGGGATTTGAATCGTCTGGGCAATTATCGTTGTAATCCGGCACCCCGTCGTTGTCGCTGTCGGCCTTCAGCGAAGGGTCAAGCGACCAAACATAGGTGTCCCAGCCACCCGTGCTGGTGATGGTCGTCCCACCTTTTGAGATGGTCGCAGGATTCACATTGGCAAAGGCTCCAGCCGTTGCGATGATGTCTGACGCGTTCAACGCAAGGTCGATGTTGGCTTCGTAATCGTTGCTGTTGGTGACATCAAGCCATGACCAACTGCCCGAAGAAGTCAAACCTCCGAGAAGCCCGTCAAGATTTCCTTTGGGCGTTGCAGCCTTCGTTCCACCTGTGAACGTGTTTTGGATATAGCTGGAAAACACAAGCTCTGATTTGGAAGTAAGAGCCAATCCGGTTAACACATCGTTTCCGTTGGTGCCACCAATCGTTGCCCACGAGGTCCCAGACTGGCCGGTGTCCTTGATGAAGAACACATCTGAACCGCCTTTGTTGGCCGTGATGGACCATCCGTTCTTTGCGAGGGTTCCTCCAAAAGTGCCACCGAGGTAGTGGTCGCTGTTGCTGTCCGTGACAATCTTCGAAATCGTCACGGCTTCGTTGGGTACGCCGTAACCGGTGATGCCAAGGAACGAACCGGTCCCTGAAAGCTCGAGGATGAATGAATCCTGCGTCCCCACGATAGTGTAGGAGTTGGTTCCAAAGATCACGTTGTTTTGCGTAATGCCGGCAACAAGGATGTTACCTGCCATGTCAATGGTGATGTCCGTGACACGTTGAGCCCCAATGCCGCCTCCACTGACAACCCACTTGAGGGCCCCGTTGGCGCCATCCAGTTTTGCGATGAAGATTTCCTCGTTGGAAACGTTGATGGTCGTTCCTCCGAAATCCGTTTCCCCGGAAAAGTATCCCGCAACGATGACATCGCCGGTAGCGTCAACCACCGAGGCCTGAGGAATGCTCAGGTCCGTGCTTGCGTTTGGTAGGGTTCTGAATGCAGTAGCCCACATCCAATTGCCCGTTGGACCTGCTTGAGCGATGAAGCCGTCAAGAACCGAGGTTGACAGCGAGACGGGTCCAAAATTGCCTGGTCCGTACATGTAGCCAACTGCAATGGGGTCGCCCATTGAACTGGTCACATCGGTCAAGAACGAGACGCCACCTTGAGAGTGATCTGCGTTGGCAAGATAATTCCACGTGCCTGTTTCGCTGACAGAAGCGATGAAGAATTCATTTCCGTTGCTAAAGGGGGAGGTTGGTGCGAGCGTGTGTGGACCAAACGTGATGGTTCGGTTGAAGTCACCGCCGACCACATATCCACCGTTCATCACGGCAATGGCACCGGGCAGTTCATCGCCGTTTGCGGCTCCCCCCGAGGCAAGGAAAATCTCTGGGGAAGTTGAGCGACCTGATGTTGCGTCGACTTCGTTTTCTTCAAGCGGTGTCCAAGCGGCTTCTTGGAGGGACGTGCCGAGCACACTCAAGACGAGGAGGGCTGTGAGGGCGACCACGGTTGCAACAGAGCGGTTTCGCATACGCAAAGGCTGTCGCCTAAAGGACATCAAGGCTTTGTCGGGGGCCCCATGTTTTGCTCACTCAACATTGCTGTCGAGGGCCATGAGGTCGCTGTCACCAGCGTCGATGACGGTGATGGTGGAAACCGAGAAGGGTTTACCACAAGCGATGCCGAGTTCACGATTGACCATGAGGGCACGGTGCATGGTGACCTCCGGGTGCGCTGCTCGCAAGGCGGTGCTGTATTCATCAGGGCAATTGGCTGCCAGAATCACCATCTTTGCGCTCCCGTTTGCACAGGCGTCTTTGGTTTGTCGTTGTCCAAACAACAGGTTGCCTGTTGCGATTGCGTTTTTCAGTTGTCGGCTTAGATCCATTTTTCTTCCTCCATTCTCCACATGTGTTTCTCATGGTTGGAATTTCACTCTTCTGGGATATAATACAGGGCCACACTGCCGGTTCCCAACGAAATCGGTTGACCGACGATGATGTTCTCTGCAACACCCGTAAGGTAATCCTTCTCGCCGATGATACCTGCCTTGAGCAGGTGGTTCACGGTCACTTCGAAGGCAGCACGAGCAAGAATGCTGTGCTTGGTACCGGACACACCGTGACGGCCGATGGCTCGAACCTCACCTTCCGAGGTCATGACGTCAGCGACCATGAGCAGGTGGCGAACGTCGACCTCGAGGCGGGCTCCATCCAACGTCAATTGCAATTCGTTGACGATGGCTTGGCGGGCAGCCTCAATGCCGAGGTAGTCGTAGATTTCGATGATGTTGTTGGTGTAGGTTCGGGAACGGTCGATGTTCTCAAGTTCACTCACGCGCTGAAGGTTGCTCCCAATGGTCGAGAGGTAGTATTCCCCGGTCTTGTCGTCAAGTTGCGGGTTGGCTCGCTCAATGTTCGGGATGCCTTTCAATCGCATGTCACGAATCTTTTCTTCGAGTTGGAGCAACATCGTGTACGAAGGTGGGTTTTCGGCAAGTTCAGCGAGGTCTTCCTCGGATTCAACACCAGGAATCAGCGTCAAGGTAGAGGGATTTTTCTCTTTGTCAGCCTGCACCAAAAGACGGGTGGCGCGCTCAAGTTTATCTTTCACCTCCGCAGCACTCATGTTCTTCTGCTTGAGGTTGCCCTTGTTGAGGTGCAACACCAAACGTCGCTGGGCGACGTCGGTTTCGAGGTTGGCGATGTTCACCGTCGTGGTCACTTCAATGGCAGCGGCCAATTTCTTGGCGGCGTTCCCATCCTGCTTCTGGTCTTCCTTGAGGCGGATGGTCATCGTGGGGGTCTGAGGCACCTTTCGAGCGTCGACAATTTCGATGATACGTGGGAGACCTTGGGTCACGTTGACCGTTGCCACACCAGCATAGTGGAAGGTACGCATGGTCATTTGTGTACCGGGCTCGCCAATGGATTGGGCGGTGATGATCCCTGCGGCTTCGTAGGGGTCGATGCTGGCTCGGTCAAGGGCATCAATGGCCTCAGCGATGATTTTCTTCGCCTGCGGCTTCGTCAATTTCTTCTTCCCACGGGCATGGCATGCTTGGGTGAGTTCAGCAAGGATGCGGTTGGTGAATCGGTTTGAACCAGCATCCTCAACGGCGGCCTGCAAACTCTTGTACACCACATCCTCAGCCAACTCGTTTTCCAACGACTTCATCTTCCGGTCAATGTCGTAAGGTTCCATGTCGGCGACGGTCTTGGTACGAGCACGGCGCTTCGAGAGACGGACCTTGGTGATGGGTCCTGAGGTGTCGCCTTCACCGTCTCGTCCTTTCTGAGTTGCAGCGATGATGGTGGCGTGGATGGTTGCGGCCGTTTCGGAATCGGTCTCACAAATTTGTGCGATGTCATTGGCGGTCATCACCTTGACATCGTCCCATTTTCGGTCATCCGCCAGAGCGTGAGCAAACGTTTCTTCAATGCCCAAATCCATGAGCTTCTTCTTGGTTGCACTCTTCACCACCATCAGTTCTCACCTCCTGTGTCGGTGTTGTCGCCTTCGAACTCCCAACCTCCGAAGTCTTCTTCTTCAGCGTCGCGCTCAAAGGACTCACGATCAATTTCCAAGCCACCCTCGGTTCCGAGGGCTGCGTCGACGATGACATCGATGTTGAACGGAGAACCGTGCACGCCACGTGAGGGGTCGATGCCGTCCTCGCCGTAGCTGAACTGGATGATGCGGTTGGCGGTGTTTCGCACGGACAACATTTCGTCGTCGTAGACTTTCAGGTCGTCCATGGCGTTGATGAGTCGGCGTTGCATGTAACCCGACTTTGCCGTACGGACAGCAGTGTCGACCAACGACTCACGTCCGGAAACAGAGAGCATGAAGAACTCCGTTGGCTCAAGGCCGCGCTTGAACGAGGAAGCAATGAATCCACGCTCGTCTGCACCGCGTCCACCACGCTTGAAGTGGGGCAAAACACGGTCGTCGTAGCCACGCTCAAGGCGCTTACCACGGACCTTTGCTTGGCCGATGGAGGCAGCCATCATGGTCAGGTTGTCCATGGAACCACGGGCACCGGAGATGGCCATGTTCACTGCAGCGTTGGTGGATCCTGACTTGTTGAGTTCGTCCTTTGCGATGTCACCAGCCGCTTGCTTCCCCAAGTCGAGCATCTGCATGATGTTCTCTTCGAGCGTTTCTCGGGGCGTTCGACCAGGTCGTGCCTCGTAGCCTTTCCCGTTCTTGCCGAACTTCTCAAGTTCTTCGTTCACGCCTTCTTGTGCACTCGCATTGGCGTCGTTGATGGCGTTCACAGCCTCTTCAGAGAGGTCCTCGTCATCAATACCGGTCGTGAAACCGAGCGACGTACAGGCGGCAATGGAAAGTCGGGTGAATTCATCCAAGAAGCGTGCACCTTGTTCTGGTCCGTTCGTTTGGACAATGGCGTCGAGAAGGCGGCCATCTTCAGCCCCAATGGCACGCTTGTCAAGCGTCCCGTCAACGTTTCCGTCTTTGACCATCACCATGTCGTTGGAACGGCTTCGGAAGCGAAGGTGGATGTTGTCGGGGATGATGAGCGAGATGAGGTCTTGACCTCGGAATGCTGCGTTTCCGTCGGCATCCTTCACCACTTCGGGCAGTGCACCGGTGTAACCGATGTTGCCGAGCATTTCCAGGCCGTGTGCTTGGCGAATCAGGGTTCCTGGACGAGACAAGAGGTATGCGCCCGAGATGTGGTCGTGAATCCCGCCGATCACAGCACCGCCGTAGCGAGGCGTGAGAATGTGTTCTTGGACGCGCATCAAAATCTTGGCCTCGGCTCGGGCTTCTTCGGATTGAATCACGTGAAGGTTCATTTCGTCACCGTCGAAGTCGGCGTTGTACGGTGTACAAACGGCGAGGTTGAAACGGAAGGTGTGGCCTTCCATGACACGCACTTCGTGAACCATCATCGACATGCGGTGAAGCGAGGGTTGACGGTTGAAGATGGCGACGTCGCCGTCGATCAGGTGGCGCTCAACCTGCAAACCAGGCTTGGGGTTGCCATAGCGGTCAACGGTTGACAGGCGGTCTTCCACGCCGGTTCGTTCCTCGCCCCATTCATCAAACGGACTGCCACAGTGAGGACAGGCCACTTCAAGGTGTTCGGGGAAGGGTTCGGGCTTTGGATTGTCGGCCTGTGCCAACTCGTGCATCCATCGGTAGTGGAGGATTGCACGGGGGTCATCCGCAGGCAATTTCTTGCCCTTTTCGTCAATGCCTTGGAGGTTGTTGAGGGTGGCTTCGTCGTTGACGACGTAGGACACCTCTTCTTGCTGGTCCATCCCGCTGAGCGAAATCTGCTTTTGGATAACCAGACCCGGCAGGAAGTTGGGGGCAGGCAAGACCGAGTGGAGGTCGTGGCGCCCGGTGGTGTCTTCGTTGCATTCAGGGTTGTGGCATCGGAACCCGGCGTTGATGAGGCGGCTTCGCTGGTTGATTTTCACGCGTCGACCGTCTCCACGAACGATGTAGTTGACACCGGGATGGACGTCGGGACCGCGCAAAATCATCTGGCGCATTTGCTCACGGTTTCGCGTGGTCACACGGATGGGGACGGTGAGCTCTTTGGCAATTTTGACAGGCACACCGACCTCGTTCACGCTCAAGTAAGGGTCTGGAGAAATCACGGACCGTGCACAGAAGTTAACACGCTTACCTGAAAGGTTACTTCGGAAGCGACCTTCCTTGCCCTTCAAGCGCTGCGTGAGCGTCTTGAGGGTGCGACCTGAGCGGTGGCGAGCGGGTGGAATGCCCGAGGTTTGGTTGTCGAAGTAGGTCGTGATGTGGTATTGGAGGAGCTCCCAAAGGTCCTCAACAATCAACTGGGGTGCACCGGAGTCGCGGTTTTCACGAAGTCGCTGGTTGATACGGAGAACGTCAACGAGCTTGTGCGTCAAATCGTCTTCGGAGCGGTCGCCGCTGTCAAGCGTGATGGAAGGTCGCACCGTGATCGGCGGAACTGGAAGCACCTTGAGCACGATCCATTCGGGGCGGTTTTGCTTGTCCATGCCGATGAAGACCAAGTGCTCTGCAGGGATGCTGCTCAACCATTCTCGGACGTCGCGAGGGTTGAGTTTACGCTCCGTGTTGTCGTGCTTTTCCTTGAACGTTGTCGGCTTATCGAGGATGATTTTTCCTTGTGAAGAACCGCAATGCATGCAGACCTTTCGCTTGGTTCCCGAGGTGACTTTCTCCACTTCTTTGATGATCTTGGAGAATTCGGTTGAACCAACACCGTGCTTGGTGATGACGTCACGGATGCGGTTTCGGTAGTAGTCTTGCTCGGTTTGTTCAGGGTTTGAGCCGGGCGAAGTACCAGGTTCGCTGTGGAGCAAAATCTTGCTGCAATCGTTGCAGGTCGCCTTCAGCGCCGTCTTGATGAGGTTCACGAAACCAATGTGAATCACCGGCAGTTCGAGTTGGATGTGCCCAAAGTGACCTGGCGATTCTTGGTACTGGCAGTTGTCTGTTGGACAGAGAAGACCGGGCTCGATAACACCCATGTGCGGGTCCATGAGACCTTGCTTGTAGGCGTGTCCGTCGTCCTTGTAGGTGTCAGCCGTCTTGACTTCAACAGCAGACATCTTGCGGATTTCGAGTGGGTCCATCAAACCAAAGCGAATCTGAGCGATTCGCTTGGGGATCATTGTGCTTTTTCGGCTCATTTTCGGTCCTCCAGTTCAAGACGCATGGCCACACCTAAACTCTTCATTTCGTCCAGTAGCAGCTTGAATGCATATGAAGTCTGCACCTTGTAGACTTCCGCGCCATCGCCGTGGATGGGGCTAACGTAGGTGCCACGCTTGGGGTCGTACCATGCGATGTGACCCGACTGTGCACACACGTACATGTCAATTCCGTCCGATTCATCGAGGAGTCGGTCCTTGATGACCATGGATGCACCGTGGGCGATCAGACAGTCACGCTCCATCTCACCGAATCGCAGACCACCTTGGCGGGCACGCCCTTCGGTTGGTTGCCGAGTCAAGATTTGGACGCGGCCGCGTGAGCGGGCGTGAATCTTGGAACTCACCAGGTGGTGGAGACGCTGGTAGAAGATGCAGCCAACGAAGATGTCGGCAGGGTAACTTTCTCCCGTCTCACCGTTGATCATCATTTCACGACCGGTGTGGGCCAGTCCGTTTCGGACAAGACCGTCACGGAGACTGGATTCCTTCTCACCACGGAACGCTGTTCCGTCGATGCGGCGACCTTCCATGGCACCGACCTTGCCGCCAATCATTTCGAGAACGTGGGCGACGGTCATGCGGGATGGAATGGCGTGCGGGTTGATGATGAGGTCGGGGACAACGCCGTCGGGTGTGAACGGCATGTCTTCTGGCTCGACGAGGCGTCCGATGACACCTTTTTGTCCGTGGCGTGAAGCGAACTTGTCACCGACTTCGGGCACCTTGTGACTTCGGACCATGACACGAACCAACCGGCCTGAGTCAAGGGACTCGGTCACGTAGACGTTGTCAACCCATCCTTTTTCGCCGTGGCGAACGAGCATGGAAGATTCACGTCGCTCTTGTGCTTGGAGGAAGTGTCCACCTGAGGATTCTTCGAGGAACCGTGGTGGGCTGGTTTTTCCGACCAGCACATCGCCGCCAGCGAGTTCAGTTTCGGGTACGGGCAGGCCATCACCTTCCAAATGGAGGTAGGCCTCGGGGGTCTTGAGGCCCTTGATTTCCATCTTGGAGGAGCCGGGCTTCTCAATCTCCTCAACCTGACCGCCAGGGAAGCGACGGCGCTCTGCGTTGTAGGTTCGGTTGAAGGTTGAGCGTCCGAGTGCACGGTCGATGGAGCCCTTGTTCATGATGACAGCGTCCTGCATGTTGTAGCCGTGAAGCGACATGATGGCGACAATGAAGTTCTGGCCACCGGGTCGGTCGTCGAAGTTCGTGGTCTCCATGGCTCGGGTCTTGGTGATCGAGCGTTGCGGGTAGTGCAAGATGTGCGCTCGAGTGTCGGGTCGCATGCGGTAGTTGGCGCTGGGGAGACCGAGCGATTGCTTGACCATGGCGGTTCCACCGGTAACACGAGGCGTGGAGTTGTGCTCCGGGTAAGGAATCAACGAAGCACATACACCGAGCACGAGTTGTGGGTCAATCTCACAGTGGGTGTGTTCTGCCGTGTAAAGGAGGGGGACTTCAAACTCTGTCGTTTCAACATCGCCGTTCGGCATGTTGACCTTGGCCTTGAGTTGGGCCGTGGTCGCACGTGGTTCGCCAAGGTTCATCCATTCAACGTCCTCGTATTTGACGACGCGTCCGGCCAATCCGGCGGAGTCGCCTTCGGGGACCATTTCAGGGAGAACAAACGGCCGTGGAGCGATGTAGAGGTCTTCTTCCTCCTCAGCGTCCACCCATTCCACAACGCCTTCGATGACGAGTTGTCGGAAGTTCATTTCACCAGAGGACAGCTTGGCAAGGTGGTCGTGCGTGAGGCGTGGTGCGCCGTCGTAGAGAATGAGCAAGGGGCGGAGGATTCGTCCCTTGTCGGTGTTGATGAAGATGTCCTTGTTCTCCACGTCGTGGCGAATGGAAACTTCGGATGGGATCACACCGCGTCGGCGGGAGGACTTGAAGTGGTCAACGAGTTTGACACCGCGCTTGTGAATGCCGTAAATGTCGCCGTTGACGTGAACTCGGTCACCGTCGGTCCAATCATCAGGCTGGTACACGTCGAGTTCATCAAGACGCTCGCGAATCTCGATTTCGTTGATGTCTTCGGAGATGTCAATCATCTGAGCGGCGTTCTTTACCAGTCCACAGTTTTGCCCTTCAGGGGTTTCGTTGGGGCACAGACGGCCCCATTGGGTGGGGTGGAGGTCACGGGCTTCGAAGTGAGGTTGGCTGCGGACCAGTGGAGAGGTCACGCGGCGCATGTGGGAGAGTGCAGCAAGGTAGGTCGTTCGGTCCAAAAGCTGGCTGACACCTGAACGGCCGCCGACCCAGTTTCCTGTAGCGAGGGCGTGCATGATTTTGCTCGTCAACACATCGGGTCGGAGACATGAGGTGATCTTCAGTTCCCGCTTTCGGTTGTGGTGTCGCTCAAGTTGGTACTTGAGGTCACGTGCGAGTTGGCCAGCAGATACACGGAACAAATCTTCGATGAGGTCACCGGCGAGACGGACACGCTTGTTGGCGTAGTGGTCCTTGTCGTTGGGGTCTCGGCCTTCAATGGCCATCTC
>JAYPIL010000010.1:2429-42449 GCA_038127845.1 Candidatus Poseidonia sp. | reverse complement strand
CTCGTCACCAAAGGCCGATTTTGCACGTGACTGGCAAAGTTTGAGCGCACTCTCAAACTGGTCGGCTTGCTCAACGATTTGCATTCCGATTCCACCCCCGCCGGCAGCGGCTTTGATGATGACAGGATAGCCGATTTCGTCGGCCAGAGCACTCGCCACGTCAGCGCTTGCAATTGGCTCAGACGACCCTTTGGCCGTGGGCAATCCAGCTGCTTCCATCGCGGCCCGGGCTTCGATCTTATCGCCGAGGAGCGTGATAACCCCAGAGGCTGGACCGATGAAGGTGATGCCCTCCTCCTCGAGGCGGGCGACGAAGGCTGCATTTTCTGCCAAGAAGCCATACCCTGGATGGACCGCATCGCAGTCCAGTTCCTTGGCGGCTTGCACCACCGCTTCAATGTCCAGATAGGAATCCAAGGGATTGCTGCGGTAGTTGGGATACGCAATGTCCGCCATTTGGACCGGGAGCGACAATCGGTCCTCACGGCCGTGGATGATGGCGGCTTCAATGCCCATGTCACGAAGTGTTCTCAAAATGCGAAGAGCGATTTCTCCTCTGTTGGCAATCAGCACGCGCTTGAAGCCCATGGTCCGTTGGCAGACGAGTCAATCTATGAGCAAAGCGGTCGGATGGTGGGAAGTTCACGCAATGACGCCCCTGCTTCGTGCTGGCCATCACTGTGTGAGAGTGGCTTCCTCTGGAGGATAGACATCCCACGGTTTCGTCCCCCGCCGCCGAAACATGGACTTCCGCATCGAACGGAGAATCCCCCTCGTGAAACTCAGCGACCGGCGGACAGACTGCAACGGGTGGAGTACATACCACAACGGGTTTCGCCACCCCTTGAATGGATGACGTAATTGGCGAAGAATCCCATCAGGAATCGGTTCATTGACGCCGTAGGACTGCGGTCGTCTGTCCTTTGGCATGAAGTAAGTCCCAAACAATTGGTCCCACAAGGGAAGAAACGTGGAGTAGTTTGTCCAAATCGCATCCCGCTCGTTGGTGTGGTGCCAGTGATGAAATTCCGGCGTGATGATGAGGCGGTGTAACCACTTGAGGCGCCACCTCACGTTCGCATGGAGGAACAGGCCCAGGATGATTTGAGCTGCTGCGAGGGCTCCAGTCAATTCGAAGGAAAAGCCCGCAGTGATGAGAAACACAAACGCAGGAGCGAGAATGGTCCCGTCGAGTGGATGAGCACGAAACCCACTGGCCCAATCCAGATGCTCGGTCGAATGGTGAATGGCGTGGAACTTCCACAAGACTGGGATCTCGTGATAGAACCGGTGCGTCCAATACACCAATGCATCGAACAACAAGAAGCCGACAACTGGCATGTAGGCCTCGGGAATCTTAGCGACATACGGAGCAAGGAGGAGGCCTGGAATCCAAGCGAGGCTGAGCAAACCGATGACGATGGCCACAAATCCAGTCAACAGGCCCATGAGCGGTGAGGCGAGCGCATAGCCCACATCGGTGTCCAGATGAGGGCGCCTTACCTTTTGGCCACGATGCCGAGGAAACATTTTCTCAAACGGCACCACGAGCACAAATAACAGCAGCACAACGACGATTCCCTCGGTTGAAATCATGAGAGCGACAGCGATTAGGCCCAGCGTCACAAGCCGAAGGAGCATGGAAAGGATTCGAGCCTTGAAACCAATCGATACCTCTTCCATGCCGAAAGCAGCGACAGATGAGGTTTTATTCCTTCGTCGTCGTGTTTGGTGTTTGTGAAAACCGTGCGGGCTTCACCGTTTTTTGACACATTGCTGCCTTTTTATTCCGGAAAACGGCAAATAAAACGATTTTTCCTCCGAACCTTGATATTGTGACACGCCCATGGACTCACATGAGCGGAACGACGACGACCGGGGAAGAAGTGCTGCAGGCTCTCGCTGGGAAGGACCTCAACAACGATGGAAAAGTCATCAATTTGATCGTTTGTGGGAATTCAAAATTTTATGACTACAGCTTCTTCGAAGACGAGATGAGCAACTGGTGCAAATACAACGGGTACCCCGACGTCATCATCTTGGGCGGAGCAAGCGGTGTTGACTACCTCGCTGAACGGTGGGCGGACAACAACAACATTCCCGTGGCCGTTTTCACGGAGGCTTGGGACGCTCCTCGTCCAAACAAAGCCGAAGATTCCGGACGTTCTGAAGCCGTTGCCGATTTGGGCGACCGGATGATGAAGCACGCAACCCATATGCTGGCGTTTCCCGGACCTCAATCGGTGTGGACCAAGCACATGGAGGCCATGGCCAACGAGGCAGGCCTGCCCGTGATGAGCATCCCGCTGCCGATGGAGTGATCAGTAGACGTCACGCAGGTAGCGCTTTTGTTCTCGCATCATCGTTTTCTCGATGAAGTGGGTGGCGTCGTCTTCGGACATACCTCCGTGGTCGATGGCGATTTGAATCAAGGCCCGGTGAACATCCTTGGCCATGTATTGCTTGTCGCCACAAATGTAGAAGTAGGCACCTCGTTCGAACCATTCCCAGATTTCAGCGCCGTGTTCCTTCAGACGATGTTGAACGTAGATTTTTTCCTCTTGGTCTCTGGACCATGCCGTGGTAAAGCGGTAGAGGTGCCCTTCGTCAATCCAGGATTCAATTTCGTCTTTGTAGTAAAATTCCGTCTTTTCTGATTGGTCGCCAAAGAAGAGCCAGTTCTTGCCACCGCCACCGTCATGGACTCGCTGTTCCATGAACGCTCGGAACGGGGCGATACCTGTGCCGGGTCCAACCATGATGATGTCCGTTTCCTTATCCTCGGGGAGGATGAAGGACTTGGTGGGCGACATGAACACACCAATGGGAGCCCCCGAGGTGTCGATTTCATCGGCCATGAATTGGGTGCACAAACCGCCTCGTGCCCTGCCGTTGTATTCGAAGCGAACAATGCCCACGGTGAGTTCAACAAAGCCCGGGTGAGCGTCGTGCGAGGAAGCGATGGAGTACAGACGTGGTTTCAAGCGGTCAGCGAGTTCCAGGAATTCCTCAGGCGTGTACTTGACCTCAAACTCACGCATGATGTCGACATAATCTCGGGTCCAAAGGTAATCTTCAACCGTTTTTGTGTCGGCATTGATGGCTTCCACCTGCGAGGCAGGGTCATCCGATGGTTTGGATGGACGGAGGGAGGAAGGCGAAGGTTCGTCCTCGGATGCGGTCCACGTGGCGTTGTTTCGGGTGCGTGAGACCATGCTCATGCTGATGCTCATGCCGCTTGAGACCACTTTTTCAGCGAGTGATTTTACGAATTTTTTGTTCGCCATGTGAACTTCAAAATCTTTCTTGAGAGCCTCGTACAGGGTTCGCTCGCCGTTGTGCGTGGTGACCGTTGCATCTCGGTCCCAACCTTGTACCTCGATAAGTTCGTCAACGATGTGTGGAGGGTTTTCAGCGATCACGCCCAAAGCATCCCCGACCTTGTAATCCATTCCCGAGTCACCCAGAGCGAAGACGATGTGTCGGGTTTCCTTTCGTGAACCTTCACCGTTGAGGATGAAGTTCTCTGTGATTTGTGTCATGTAGGGATTCTTTGCTGACCAGTCGGAAGCCATTGTCTCACCTCATCCCCTTGGGGGATGGTTTTTCCATCAAAGGTCGCTATATCATCCTTGGTATGACCTCACATCGTGGTGTCCATCCAACAACACCGATGGGAACAAGAAGAGCGAGGCATTCCCGCACCCATGGCACACAGGATTGACATGCTGGGAACGGGCAATGCCTTTCTCCCGCATGGCCGTCATCACTCGTTTGCCATGCTCAATGGCCGCCATGTCATCGATGCGCCGCCCACGGCACTCGCAGGCTTTCGTCGACACGGCCAAAACGTGGCAGAAATTGAAACCATTTTCATCACCCACGTTCACGGTGACCATGTCTTCGGATTTCCTTTTCTCTTGCTCGAGCGAAAGTACATTTCAGACCGTGATGGCGTTCAACCGCTGTGTGTCGTCGGAACGCCGTTCGTGAAGGAACGCTTGACACAACTCTGCCAGTTTGCGTTTCCCGGCTCCCTCGACAGCATGCTCGAATTGGTTGAATGGGACCATCGAGACATCGGCGAAACCCCTGACGGATGGCTTTGGGAACGGTTTGATGTGCATCATGACGACGCTGTGGAACCTCATGGCTATCGGTTCGAGCATACGGATGGCGCAAGCTTTGTTCACAGCGGTGATTCGGGGCCGTGCGAGTCACTGTATGACGCTATCCGGCGATCTCACCTCGCTATCCTCGAAATGGGGTTTCCCGACTGGGTACCTTCAACGCACCACCACAAACCCTCCGATGTGTTGGCCTTTGCGACGGTGTGCAAGACCCCCCTTGGAATCACCCACACCTATGTCGATGACCGCAGTGAGCACCCCCCTGTCCTCACCGATGAACTGCCAGACCTGCCCGACCATGTGATTCATCTACGCGACGGCCACGAAATGATTTGGGAGAATGAAAAGTGGGTCTTTTCATCTCCTTGAGGTGTGGCTCGAAAAATGTTCTTTTTTGCGAAGAATGTGGTTCATTTATATGGTATATTGAATGGCTCATTGATTGGGAAATTGAGGCATCCCAACTTCAACCGTGGACAGGCATATAAGGGGGACTCGGACTCACCGAAACCATGGCGATTGCTCGGACCGAGACTCATTCGTCATGGGTATAAATAGGGGGGTGAACATTCGTGGAACCAAACATTTTTGACAAGTTCGTTTCCCAAAAAACCCTCTTCAAGGACAAGGAGCATTTGCGCCATAATTTCCGCCCACACCAACTTCCTCATCGTCAGGATGAAATCGAAAAAATCTCTTACAACCTGTGGGAAGCCCTCAAAGGACACATTCCCTCAAACATGACCTTGTACGGCGTGACGGGTGCAGGAAAAACCGCCGTGACGGACTACGTGTGCCACCATCTGAAGGTCAAAGGTCAAACCATGAACCGGCAGGTGGAATCCATCATGGTGAACTGCCGCCAAATCGACACCCAATACAGGGTGTTGAGCCACATTGGAAACTTGCTTCTCGAGGACCACGAACGAGATGAAATCCCCTTCACCGGTTGGCCGACCGATCGTGTGTTCAACGAGCTGATTCGCAGAATGGACCGCCAAGGAGGTGTTTTCGTCATCGTTCTCGATGAGATTGACCACCTGGTTCGCAAAGCCGGTGACGACCTTTTGTACAATTTGACGAGCATGAATTCATCCCTTCAATCGGCGAGAGCCTGTGTCATTGGCATCTCCAACGACCTCAAATTCACCGATTTCCTCGACCCACGAGTTCGTTCCAGACTGGGCCAATTGGATGTTCTCTTCAAGCCCTACGACGCCGAACAGCTTCAGGATATTTTGCGGCAACGCGCTGAAAACGGGCTGAACGAGAATGTTCTGGGTGCTGGCGTGATCGAACTTTGCGCTGCGCTTGCTGCCCAAGAACACGGTGATGCACGGTGTGCCTTGGATTTGCTTCGTATCTCTGCTGAGAAAGCTGAACAGTCCGGTGACGAAACGGTGAATCAACACCATGTTCGTGTGGCTCAAAGCCAGATTGAATCTGACCAGATGACCCCGGTCATCGCTTCGCTTCCAAGCCAACAAAAATTGGTACTTGCCGCCGTTATTCTCAACGAACGTAACGGACTTCGAAACGTGCAGACGGGGCAGGTTTACGACATCTACCGACAGGCATGCAAACACATCCGTCAAAATCCGCTGACGCAACGCCGCATCTCTGGCCTCATCTCAAACCTTGACATGCTGGGTCTGGTCACGGCCAGAACCGTGAGCAAGGGGCGCTACGGACGTTCGAAGGAGATCAATTCCTCCATCCCCAACAACATCAACGCTCAAGAGATCATGACCACCGCAGAAGAAGAAATGCGTCTTGTGTTCAGCGCAAACTACCACCATCAAACCTCGCTGTGAATTCTGCATCAAGGGGCAGGTTGCTTCGTTCGGTGTGCTTAAATGCCCTTCGTATGTCGGCAGAACCATGAGCGACGACGGTTCGTCCACCTCTACCTCGGAAAAGTTAGCGGGGCCCGTTCCCGTGTACGCTCCTGCTATGGTTTTCCTCGGCGCATGGGGCGTCCTTCTTGCTGTCCTTAACATGTTTAGCATGGCACATCCAACCCAACATGTTTCCTGGGGTGGGTTGTTGACCTTCGAGGCAACAAACGCAGCCTTTGGCGAAGCGATTGATGGGTTTCACTACGAAGTCATGGGCGACACCGTGTTTTTGGTCGCCTGTTTTGCCTTCATTGGATTCGGCTTGAAAACCATTCACCAGCACCAAGAGGTCCCTGATTGGTTCAAAGGGTTGCTCATCAACGACATGTGGCCTGCTCTCAACGACGCTTCCGTTGGTGGAGGGCAGCGAACCACGGCTGCCTGGTGCTTGCTTCTCGGTCTCGGATTTTACTTCTATTTCGGTTTCGCCCATTCGGCGTGGATCGATGTCGGGGTTTATTCCGTAACCATCGCTCTGGTCGCCATGGGTTTCGCACTCAATCATGCAAGCCGAGCCCCCCCCGGTGACGAAAACATTGACTGAGGGCATCAGTGGCCATTCCGCTTGAGCAGTGCGTCGAGCAATCCGAGCATCAAACCCTGCCAAAGAGCGATGCTCCAGCGCAACGTGAGCAAGCGAACACCAAACATGGCCATGACTTTGCTTCCGCTGGTCGTTCGCATCACTTCACGATTGACCACGCCCAACGGCCCTCTCCAAAGGAGCAGTTCGTGGATGAACAACAACGCCATCGCAAGCCCAAGGACGCTGACTTCCCATCGGTCCACCTCCAGGTGTTGCCCGTTCACGCCCTCAGTAGCCATGGCGAAAAGAAACGGTATCCCCGCGGTCATGATGGCAGCCCAGAGTGGAAGCAAACACAGCACCATTGAGGAACTTCCAAGAAAATCAAAACCCGGACCACGACGCTTTCTTCGAGGAAAGTGACGCACGATTCGGACGTGAGCCCTCGCATCTCTTTTGCGCTTGGCCAAGAAATGGCGAATTCCCGTTTCTGGCACGTGGCGAACGATGGCGTCGGGGGCGTACACGATGGTTCCCCCAGCGTCGAGAAGCCGAAGGCTGACCTCCATGTCTTCTGCATGATACCAAGCGGGGTCAAAACTCCCAACCTCCAACAAAGCAACACGATGGAACATGGAGCACGGACCGTTGGCCAAACTCGTTCGTCGAGGCCTCGACCTGTATTTTGAAGCGATTTCAACCGAGCGTAAACGGCTGACCAAATCGTTGGCTTGTTCAAACACCGTTCGACCCGTCACCGCAACAACCCGTTCGGCGTGAGAAATTGGATTCTTTTCTGCCATCATGTTCGCAATCCAGTCGGGTTCGGGACGAACGTCGATGTCCGTGATGGCAACCCAGTCACCCTTCGCGTTCTCAACGGCCCACTGGCGGCCCGCAGAAAGACCGAGCGCAGGTTGGTGATGCACGCGAAGCGGATGTCCGTGTTGCCCCTCTGGGTCGTGAAACGCATCCATAACGGCCTCTGCACCATCCTGTGACCCGTCGTTGACGGCAAGAATCTCAAGATTGGGATAGGTCTGAGCCAGCAGCGATTTCAAGCACCCGTCAATCCAGTGCTTTCCGTTCCGAACGCACACGGTGATGGAAACCAGCGGCGTATCCACCTAGAGCACCTCAAAGAGTTCCAACAAACGACGACAGCGATGCTTGGTGTTGAGGCGACTGTTTTGCACCACCACACCCTCCCGTGGCTGGCCGTAGAGAACAAAGGCATGAACCGGAGCAAGCAAATGGACAAACAAGGGAGCAAGGTCCTCTTCCCCCTCCACCACAACCACGGTTGGTTCGTTGGCCCCAATGGCAACGGAGAGGGCGTTGTAGAGAGAGGGCGTGAGTTGACCGGGTGGGTTGACAGCATGGAGAACATGGTCAAACGGCGAGACATCGACTCGAGAGGATTCGTCCAACGCTTCCCGTTTGGTTTGACCGTCGATGACGGCAATATCCGGTGTCACGCCAACCGAGAGAAGCGTGTTGACGGTGACATCACCCACAGCCACAAGCAGAGACGAGGCGAGGTCCATCTCGTCGAGGGCAGCGTACATCGCCACCTCCGGGGTGGATTCCGGGCCCTTGTACAACACCCCCATTGGTGTTTTCAGTTCAGGCTCTGCACGAGGATGCATGCGCAGTGTTTGCTCCTTCCAATGCTGAGAAACCCAAGGATGGCCTTCCGGGTCGATGTGTCCGTTGCGAATCCTCGATGAACTGATGATCCCCCCGTTGATATCGCGCATGTGTTGCACCTCGATGATCGCAAGCGTGGAGAGACCATTGGCCATCCGCTGTTGGTTGATTTGTTCACATTGGCCTTTGGTTTCCGGCGTGGCGACGATGCAGTCGGCCTCCCTATGTTGTGGAGCAGGCCCGTGAACGTCGTTGAGTTGATGCACCGTTACACGCTTGGAGGCGTGCGAATCAATCCAATCAAGCAGGGCATGTCGGCGGTCCTCAAAGGATTGAATGTGGCTGGATTTTTGGTCGGCCATTTCATCACTCGTAACATGAACCTCCACCGATTGAGCCGCTTTGACCGCAGCGTCAAGAAGCAAACGGTGACCTGCATGGAGGCGGTCAAACGTGCCCCCTACCAAACAACAGCGGAAGCCGGCTTCGCCTTCCATGTTCTGTGCTTTCGGCGTCGGGATATGATGTCATCGCATGCTGTGGAAAAAAGAAGGCGATTGTGAAGACTGTGCCCCGCCACCTAACGGCCTCGTTCACGGTTTCCTCGGAGGCCTGACCCTCGGTGGCGGGGCGTGCTGTCCGGTAAGGTGGTTGTCTCGTGTTCATTCTTTCGTCGCACAAGGACCCATAACCCACCGGTGGTTTACCGCATTTGCACCGAAAATCACTCCCCGAAGGGTCTTCTCGGTCTTCGATTGCGGCCGTACTCATGGTGTCAGACATCATCGCAATTTCACAGTAGCTCAGCCCGATGTTGCAGGTACGGTAGAGCATGGCTGTTGGCGAGCCCATATTAAGACAGCGGACCGGGTATCACATTCGTTGTGCAAAACTTCTCGCGAACAACAACCTCCCAACGAGGTGGTCGCCCATATCCAGTACGCTCGCATCAAACACAGGCCATGCGGTGATGGGCCGAATCAGCCACCCGCCGAGCGGGTGGCACTTGAGAGGCGGGACAGGAAGGTCCTGTTCATGTGCATAGACGGTCTCGTAGACATCGCTCAACATCGGCACGCCGGGTCCATCGCCGAGGAGGTTGATGGTGATGAGCTGGTCGGCAGAAAGCGAAAACTCAGGGAACGGAACAAGTGCTCCGGGCAACCCAGATAGCATGCCCTGATGAACGAACAACTGCGAAAGCCACGAGACCCGATGTTCTTTCAGCCACGACCTTCCCGATGCGCTGGTGAGTTGGCTTGCAAGCCATTCACCTGCAAAGGGAGACCACCAGGCCTCGGGCAAGGATTCCATGAAAAGGCGTTGCTTTTCTGGCAACCAAGGACCCCCGGTGCGCGTAAGTTCTACCGCCTCAGCCCAGGAGGAAAGAACAGAATTTTTCGGTTGTTCACGAGCACGCCTCAACCACTTCTCCAACAGAGGGTCCGATGTTCCGTTTTGCAGGGAAAGGCGTCCAAAGAGATGTTCAATGACCTGGACTTCTTCTTCCGGGTCTTGCATCCAAATGTCCAGGGCTTGTTCGAGAAGAGGAACATGTTCGGACGCATTCGGCTCAAGGCTGTTGAGCAGGCATGTTGCATACCAGCAGGCGTACGTGCGTTCATCAAGTCCAGCCACCAACTCGAGCAGAAGGGTTGGTGAGCGATGAATCTCGGTCCGAATGCGATGAAGGGCATTGCGTTTCCATGCCCGGCTGGCGTTGGCAAGTGCGTGAGGAAGGTGGGAGAGAGGTGCATGTTCCACCTTCATGAGGTCAACCCATCCGTTCGGCAGACGGTTGTGCAACCTCACCCAGCGATGCGGGCGTTGTTCGGGTGTGCTGGCTATCCAAGCGGCCAGCGCATCCTCCAATTCCCATTGGTTCGCGAGGGATTCATCACCAGTTGGGAACAGACGCAAGGCAGATGTGAGACGTCGCCCCTCCTCACCGATGGGAGCAGTTTGACTGTAGACGGGGGAAGTTGAGGCACCCCCTGCTTGGAGCAATTCTCCAGCATCGGCGGGGACGGAAGTTGGAGCGTGTTCAATACGGAGATGATGGTCAACAGGTCCAAGTTGAAGCGGCAGCGTCGTTCCCTTTCCGAGAGCCAAACCAACACTGGCCAAGGTTGAGGAGGGAAAGAGTGTGTTTTCACCGATCCAGGCGGTTTGGTCTGCATTTTTTCGTGTAACCCAAATCCGACAGGAAGGATGGGCAACCATTCGCTCCCTTATTGCGGGAGACGACTCAAACGGCCAGTCCACACAATACGGAATTCCTTCGTCGACCAAGCATGAAAGCACCGCTTCAACGCCTCGCTGGGCCATACCATAAATGTCAAGTTGTCCTTCAGCCCATGGCGCTGATGTCCATTCGACGTCACCAAAATCAACGGACAATTCCCTCCTCAGCGATGGCGGAACATGTTGATCGGGTGCTTGAATCTGCTCGAGAAGGTCTGAAAGCATGGTCTCCAACCGTTCGATGGACATGCGATTGTGCTTCAAGGAAAGCCAGGTTCGTAGAACGTCGACAGGAAGCACCCGTTTACGGCTTCCCCAACGGTCACTGATTTCAACCGCTCCACGCCCAAGCGCAGCGAGGACCAGCGCACGGTCGAGAGAAGAGGGGAGAAATGCCGCCAGTCCATGAGGAGGACAATACAAAAAGTCCGTTCCGAAAACGGTCCCGAGAGAAACTTCTCCATGGTTCAGACGAAGAGGTGGTGATGCATGTTGGAACGCATCAATCGGGAAAACAGCCCCCTCGACAAGTCCTTCATCACCGACCGTTTCAAAAACGGTTGCCCGAACGATACCGATTTTTTCCGGGGCCTGGCCGAAATCTTGGAGGGTTGTTCCTTGGGAACTTGTCGGCGGGGTTGTGCGTTCGAAATCACGCAATGAGAACCATTCAATCGACTCCTCAGAGGTCAACACCCACACCCCCCCTTGGTTTCCTGTGGAAGCCTCCGGTGTTCCGTAACGGGATGATGGGATGAAAAGAAGGGGCGAAGAAGGCGTTTCAACGTAACCAATCAACACGTTGGAATGGTCAGCCTGAAGGATGCAAGCCTCGTTTCTGTGCCCGATGTTGCTGCTGTGTTTTCGCAATTTGGAAACGCTGTTTTCACGCAATCGGTCAATACCCTCTTGGCTGAGGTAGATAGGGGCGTTTCGTAAACCACCGGATTCGTCTCGTACGATCAGGTTCTGTGCCCGCAGTTGGCGGCAGGCAAGCGATGCATGCGGCATTCGCATACCAAATTGTCTTGCGATATCAGAGACGGTTGATGGGCCGTAGCGAAGCCAAGCGAGGATTTGGCGATGCGCTGCCGAACGAATGGAGCGTGTTGACATCACGGGTCACCTCAAGCCGTTCGAGATGTTCTCTCTTCATAAAGACTTCATTTTGATAGATTTTTTAGTTACATTTAGTTACCCATTTCCACTGGAAACGTGGAAAATAACTTACTTTGCACCTCATCAGTTTACGAAAAACACCGATATTTTAGCATCAACCGTAACCAAATCGTCGATTAGGGGAGGAACCATTATATCAGCGGCCTCGCTCCTTTGATACATCGGCACATCTCCACCCGTGCCGTTCAATACATGACAGGAGGGACCAACAATGAAGACAACACGCATCCGTGAAAAAATCAAGAAATTTTTGGGCGATCGACCCAGGAATACCGCCGAAATTCTCGAACACATCAACAGCACGATGCGTCATGGAACCACCAGCCAACAGCTCGGTAACGTCCTCTCCAAAGACAAAGACATCGTGAAGGTCGGCTACATCAAGCGTTCAGGCATTCTCTCTGGCGGATACGACATCTGCGAATGGGCCACTCGGACCTGGGTTTCCGAACACTGCCCAGAGTGGGTTGAGGGCACTCCCATCATCGTGGACAGCGAAGGGAACTTCATGACGTCCACCGATGAGAAACTCTGAGGAATATCTTCCCCCTCGTATCAAGCCACTCTACAACGCGTTGCAGAAGCGAAGCCTTTACAGATGTCCCACGCAAATTGAAGGCAAGCCACCTGTTTGAAACGAATTTCCATTCAGTTGGACCCAAAGATCTTCATCGCCTCGTCAACAGATGCACCCTCGCAGATGATGGCATGACAAGCTGCCGTCATCCTCACGGCTTCTTCCGTTGGCTTTTGGTGAATGTTTCGTCCAGTGGCAGCACCTCGGCATCCAGAGATGTTGATTTGGTCGTGGAGACGCTGAAGGAATTCTCGGGGTGGAAGCGAGCCACCTCCAGAACATATGATACCGGTGCGACCGGCAGCCTCGACGGCAATTTGGAACGATTCCGGTTGGGTCATGCCCTCCCAAGCTTCGGGATAATTCACCTTGGCGAAGTCAGCACCGAGGCACCCTGCGACACCAGCGGCGCCGGCAATGAGTTGGGGGTCTTTCTCGTTGGGAACGGCTTTGCCCCGGGGATACATCCATACAACGGAAATCATGCCTTGTTCGTGGGCTTGACGAATAAACTGGGCGGCTTCGGTCAACATTTCGTGCTCGTATTCACTGCCGATGTAAACGGTGTAGCCAATACCGACCACGTTGATGCCGTTGTGGACCAGCGACATCACGTCGTCCATGTCCCATAGGGCTTGAGAGACGGGATCTCGTTGGCCGGTCTTGACCATGTGCGATTTGGAATTGAGTTTGACCAAGTACGGTAGTTCCGGATAATCACGCGCGTACATCGAGATCAGGCCGAGTTGCCCAGCAAGAACGCCGAGGGTTCCTGATTCGTGGGTTCGAGCCCCAATTTCAAAGAGATGGGCGGGGTCGTTGGACGAGCGTGGTATGAGCTCTTCTCGGTCATAGAAATCATCGTTGAGGTGCTCAATTTTCTGGTCGCACGCAAACAGATTCATCGAACCGGTGCCGGCCGTAGCGGCGCGCATGTTCTCTAGGTAAGTCTCGATCAGTTCATCTGGGACATCGGCAGGAACATGAAACTCGGACATGCCATCAACCTCAGATTGCTTCACTCACCGGTAAAGTTTGCAACGCGCTTCTCCACGTAAGCGGCGATGCCTTCCTTAGCGTCGCTGCTGTTGAAGAGAGCTGCTTGCAACTCGCGCTCAAGCGCAAGATGGTACTCGAAGGGAATCTCTGGACCAGTTTGGCAAGAACGCTTGATGTTACCAACGGCTTTGACCGCCTTGTTGGGCAACGTGAATTGGCTGCACCAGTCAAGGATGTCTCGACGGAAGTCATCGGGGTCGCCTTCCCAAATGTGGTTGATGAGGTTGCACGCATGCGCATCCTCAAACGACATCAGTTCACCCGTGACCATCATCTCGAGGGCTTTGGCCTTCCCGATAAGTCGGGTCAAGCGAGCGGTACCGCCAGTTCCAGCGAGCACACCGAGGTTGATTTCAGGCAGGCCGACCTTACCGGAGTTTTTGCGAGCGATGCGGATGTCGGCAGCCATGGCGATCTCGAGGCCACCACCGACGGCGTGTCCGTTGATGGCGCAGACGACGAGCTTGGCCGTTTGCTCAAGGCGAGACAGGGTCTCGTTGGCGTGAAGGCAAAAGTTGTACTTGAAGCCGGGACTCACGCTGTTGAGCATCTGGATGGAGGCGCCTGCGGAGAAGAAGGAAGCCCCGTTGCCGGTCAATACAATGCAGGTAACGCTGTCGTCGAAGCGAGCACGAACGATGGCTTCGTCGATGTCTCGCATCATGCCGTGTGTGTAGGTGTTGGGTGAGCGGTCGTTGGGACCCTGGAGAGGTGCACCGGCCGAATCGGAGGTCAATTCAATGACAGCGATGCCGTTCTCGGTCACACCGTAGTTCACCAATCGGTTGGGCATCGGTTCAAGTTTCAATCCATAGAGGTCGCTCATGCCTTGACCCACAGGGGTTGGCATTATGAAGAAATCGCTGACGTTTCTTGCATATCGGTCTCGCCTTGTTCATCAAAGGAGACCTTACCACCGCCCCTGCGAGCCACTTCCCAGCGAGCCTTGACTTCAAGCGCAGCCTCGCTCTGCTCCCACGTGTCCCGAGATTTGGCAGCGCGGAACGGCAGCCGGAGCGGGCGTGTTGGGCCCTCCATCCGCTTGAGCATGAACGGTGAAGTAAGTCGGAACACCAAGCGTTTGAACAAACTGGGGCGGAACAACTTGCCAATCCATCGCAGGCCATCACCGCTACGTTTCTGATCTCGCATCCATTGCACACACATTCGCTTGAACGTGCGGTCGCCCACTCGATTCATCAACCACCGGTTCGCTACGCTGGTTTGAACATACGGCAACAGTTGGCGCCGAACCTCCTTGTCGTAAGGCGAACCTCCAAGCATTTCCTGGGCCGCCAGCACGCCGGACCAAACCGCCATGCGCATCCCAAAGCCCCACATGAAGTCCTGGAGGCCACCGGATTCACCGACGTGGTGCTGACCCGTTTCAGGCACGGTGTAGAACCCGTTGAGCGTGAAGTCACCCTTCCCGCCGACACGCTTGATGGGTTCCATGTCGATCTCAGGGTAGAGCCGCTGGTAACATGCAATGGTTTCGTTGAGGAAGCGTTCACTTTTCTTTTGCTTGCGCCACAAACACGTGCAAATCAGGCCGACGCCATCGATGATGATGAGGTAGCTGTAGGCGCCGGGAGCCAGTTTGTCGTTGAGCTGAAATGCAATGTGATTGGGATGGGAGGTGCGAAAGATTTCTCCGAGCGCAAGGGCAGAGGTGTCTTTCGGACCGCAGGCGATGATGTCAGCCTCCCGCTCGTCAATGCGTGATTTGTAGTGAAGGGTTGCTCCTGCTTCGATGGCCATGCGCTTGAAGGCTTGGTCGATGGTGTGTTCCGAAGTCCCACGCTCAACAATCCGATAGGCAACCCCGTCGGTTCTTGCTTGTGTCACCACATCGTCGGGGTGAATGAGGTCGACCACCGAAAACGAGGTGGATTTGAAGGAGGTTGAGTCAAAGCCCCAACCGTCGAGTTGGTCGAAAAAGTCCTCGTCCATACTCCAGTTTTCAAGCGCCTGAAAATCCCCATCAAACCGTGCCCCTGAGTCGCTGCGAATGTCATGGACGTGCACCTCTTTGCCTGCTCTGGCGAGGAGGGTGGCTGCAGCCAGACCCGATAGCCCCGCACCCATCACCGTGATGGGTTTGGACGCAAATGAGGCATCGGCCATGCTTGGCCATGGAGGCGTGAGGTTTGAATGATGTGCTTCTCTCGTTCCACCCATGTCGGGGTTCGTGCTGGTGGAGGAGGCCCTTGAAGGCTTAAACCCCGACCTGCTCCGCTCTCGCCTCAATACCGATGGATGTGGAGCCGTCGTGAGCTTTGTCGGGTTGACCCGGGAAACGGAAGGCGAGGCAGAGGTACTTCGCTTGGAGTTTGACGCATGGCAGGACAAACTCCAACCCGTCTTGCACCGGCTTGCACAGGAAGCCATCGAGACGTTTGGCGTTCGCGCCGTTGCCATGGCGCATCGCACGGGGGCGGTGGGACCTCAAGAGCCCATTGTTGCCATTCATGTCGCAAGCCCTCACCGCAAAGAGGCCTTCTTGGCCTGCGAGTGGCTCATTGACGAATTGAAGAAGCAAGCACCCATATGGAAGAAGGAGGTCACCAATCTCGGGGAGACCTGGAAGGAGGGGTTGGGCTGACTGAAAAATCAATTGACGGCATCGTGGACATCGCAGCAAAACCCATCGTGGAGCGGCGAGCCACGGCTCGTGGGCGCTTGCACCTTCAAGAGGCGACCAAGAAAGCCATCATCGGCCATGCTGTGAAGAAAGGCGATGTGCTCGAGGCCTCCACCATCGCTGCCATCCAAGCGGTCAAGGAGACGCCAAGAATCGTGCCCCACTGTCATCCCGTACCGCTCGAGGGAACGCGAGTCCACTGGGCTTGGGAGGGCAACGACCTGCTATGTACGGTTGAAGTCAACGCCCACTACAAAACGGGCATCGAAATGGAAGCGCTCACCGGCGTTTGTGCAGGCTTGCTGTGTGCGTTTGACATGGTTAAATCGCTTGAGAAAGACGCCGATGGACAGTATCCGACCGCAGCCATGTCCGACATTGAAGTCGTGGAGAAATTCAAAGCCGAGTGAACCGCTTTGTTCATGGCATCCCCGCGAGTCCAATCCTTCATGGGAATGACCACCGACCTTGCACACCATTTTCTCGAGGCGGTTGACCAAGCAGCCATTGCGAGTGCAGCATGGCGAGGTAAGGGCGACAAAAACGCTGCCGACGATGCTGCGGTTCAGGCGATGCGACGAACCTTTGATGCCGTTCCTTTCGACGGCCGAGTCGCCATTGGCGAAGGTGAGCGAGATGAGGCCCCGATGCTGTACATTGGTGAGGAATTGGGCTCAATGGTTGGAAAGCCAGGAGCCGCCCAAATCGACATTGCCGTCGACCCTCTGGAATGCACCAACAATTGCGCTGACAACACCCCGAACTCCATTGCTGTCCTCGCAGCGGCACCCCGAGGCACCTTGCTGCACGCACCCGACTGCTACATGGACAAGTTGGCAGCGGGACCGTTGCTTGCCGACCATATCAGCCTCGAAGGGGGCGTTGCCTACAACATCGAACAAGCCATGCATGTCCTGGATTGTGAAGCGGGTGAGGTTCGAATTGTGGCCTTGGACAGAGACCGACACCAAGGCCTCTTCACCGAGATCAAGGCGACAGGTGCGCAGCTGCATCTGCTTGGCGACGGTGATGTCTCGGGTGCTATTTGGGCGGCGAAGCCCGACGGCCCGTTTGACATGCTCATGGGGATTGGTGCCGCACCGGAAGGTGTGATTTCAGCCACGGCTATCCGAGGCCTTGGTGGAATTTTTGAAGGCAGGTTGGTCTTTCGTTCTCCTGAAGAAGAAGCCCGAGCCGAAGCGATGGTGAACGACGATTTAACGCGCCTTTGGAAGGCTCATGACCTCTGCCAAAGCGAAGACGCCATCTTTGCGGCGTCGGGTGTTTGCGACGGTTATCTTCCCGGCGTTGTCATCGGCGAGTCGACCACCACCACGTTCAACGAACTGATCGACGTGACCAAGCGAACCGTTGTTCGAACCGAGCAGGAGCGGCCACGGGATTAGACGAGGCAAACAGCATGGCGCAGCAACTTCGGATTGACGTTCGTCTGCCAGAAGGCCATTGGGCAGGAGATGTGACGCGGTCTCACCCCTCTGCAACCCTCCGCATTGAACAACACATGCCGCTCAGCCGAGGCCGGGGAACCGCCCGTTGCTGGAGCAGCGAGGTGTTGGAAACCACGGTTGCCAACCATGCAGGGATTGATGAGTGCACGAGCCAAGAAGACGGGCGATTCAGCGTCACCATCTCCGCTGGTGGGGGCGGTTTCCTCCGCCCCTTGGTGGACCTTGGTGTGGTGCCGCGGACACCGTTTGAAGTTCGAGACGGTTGGGTGGAATGGACAGTTGAGGGAACCCGTGAACAAATGAGAACACTCGTCAATCGCTTTCGCTCCGATGAAATCCCACACAGACTGCTCTCTACACGCAGCACAACCACTCGGCTACTCACGCCTCGCCAGCGAGAGGTGTTTGAGATCGCTTCAAGAGAAGGATACTGGGACGTGCCCCGTCGTATCAACCTCACCGAACTGGCAGCACTCCTCGAGGTAGCAAAATCCACCCTTTCAAATCAACTCCAACGGATTGAATCCGCCGTGTTCCATGCCTTTACCGACGAAATTCGCCGCCAAAGCCCCTAACATGTTCGTGCGAACATGTTCGTAAAGGGTATAAGGAGGTCCCCGACATCCGAACACCATGGACAACCTACCGAAGACTTGGGATGACTGGATTGAAAACTTCAAAGCCTGGCAAGACAATGTCGGCTACAAACGAGAATGGATGGGCGATTTTGACCTCTCTATCCAATTCGACTGGGAGCGTGCAGGCGAGGCCATCGAGTTTGGTGACTATGCCGGCCGTGCCAAGTGGGAGCGCTCGCTTCAGGTACCTCACCAAAGCATGCGAGATGCGCTCGTGAGCATGATCACCGTCCAGGGTGACACGGAGTTCGCTTCCGTTGAACAACAGCGGCACCTCCTTGCAACTGCTCCGACCGACTACGACCGCTATGCAGCAGCACGCATCATGGCCGAGGAACAGCGTCACGGCTGGCAGATGGCCTACCTGCTGATGACCTACTTTGGCCAACAAGGCCGACGTGAGGCACAAAAGTTGCTTGAGCGAAACGCCCAAGATGGTGACCGACTCCTCGGAGCGTTCAACCGCCCCATGCCTCACTGGCTGGATTTCTTCTGCTACACCATGTTCGTGGACCGGGATGGAAAGTTCCAACTCGGCATGCTCTCCACCTCGGCATTCAAGCCGTTGGCTGCCAGCATGGGACCCATGCTCAAGGAAGAGTCCTTCCACCTCGGAACCGGGTCCAACGGTCTCCGACGCATCATCAAGGCTGGCGTCATCCCGCTGGATATGCTCCAGCGCTACATCAACAAGTGGGTCTCCACTGCACACGACCTCTTTGGGGTTGACGAGTCCTCTTCCGCCCACTGGGCCTATGTCTGGGGCATCAAGGGCCGCTGGGACGAACGAAAGAAGCTCGAAGCCGAGATGGAAGTCTCCAAAGAGACCCTCAACGAAGAAGCCCGACAGCACTACCACGAGGAAATTGTGGCAGAGGTTCGGAAACTCTGCGGCTACCTCCCCGAGGGCGCCGCAGACCTTTACGTGCCCCACGAGAACTTCCATCGCGAGATTGGCAACTTCAAGCGCCAACGGTACACCGTCGAGGGTACCTTGTTCGAAGGGTCCGATGAGGAGTGGGATGCCTACATGGCCGCTCACCTCCCAACGGCTCAAGACGAAGAAGACCTGAAGGAGCTTTTCACGCAACAATGGGTGGCTGAAAAGCCAATGACGGCTCGCCAAATTGCGTCCGGCATTGGCGCCAGCGCTTGATGAGTGCGAGTTGATACTGATGATCCCCGTCGCCCTCTACGGTGTCGACGCAGACATGTGCGAGCGCTTCTTTGAGGTGCTGCCGAGTCTTGTCACCGACGCCTACGAAGACCGCTCTTACATCGAGTCCCTTTACGCCGTGCAAGCCGACGATTCCATCGAACATGTCCGTATTGCCGACCAGTGGTCGAGCCGGGACCCCTACGCTTGGCCGGAGGACATTGTGAACGAAGTCGAGATGGTGTTGCGAACCACCACCTATCCAGACGTGTCTTTGCTCGAGCACCTCATGACCTTGGACGGTGTCGACGCTCAGCGCATATCGGAGTGGATGCACTTCTCAACCAACCAGTTCCCCATCTATTCTGAAAAAGCGTGCGAGACGCTCCAACGAATGGGCCTCGACACACCCTACAAGCCAGACGATATCGCCAGTTACGGACTTTATGTTAGCAGAATTGAAGGACTCAAACTCCATGCCCCAGCCGCAGGACTTCCAGAAATCGGGCTGCCCCGAACACGGATGCTGCAACTGGGCTTGGAGCGATTTGAATGAACAACCTCCGAGTCCATCTCAAATTGCTTCTTGTGGCCACCATTTGGGGCGTTAGTTGGCCAGCAGGCCGAATCGTGGCGCTCGACACGCCGCCGGTGTTGGCCTCATGGATTCGTTACATCATTGCGTGCATCTTGTTTCTCGTCTATTTGAAACTCAGCAACAACCTCATCCTCCCCTCAAAACGGCAGTGGAAAAACATCTTTTTGATTGGATTTTGTTCAACGTTCCTCTACCAGTTGTTCTTCATGCTGGGGATGGCTCGAACAGCCGCAGGTGATGCTTCGCTCATGATCACCCTCAATCCATTGTTCACCGCCATCCTCGCAAGCCTCTTCCTCAAAGAGGCGTTCACCAAACGCCACAGTCTCGGCGTTTTGATGGGGTTTAGCGGCGTCTTGATCTTGTTCCTCGCCTCACCCAACACCGATCTCAACGTTGCCGAGCGTTGGTTGGGCAACGCCTTCATTGCGTGTTCGGCGCTTTCGTGGGCCAGCGCCACGGTCCTCATGAAGAACCTCATGACCGATACCGAAGCGGAGGCGGGGATGTCACCGTTGCATCTGACCGTCTGGTCGTCTCTCGCAGGCTTGGTGTTCCTCACACCCTTCCTCATCGGGGAGACCATCCAAGAAAACGGTCTTCATTCACCCTCGACCAACGCATGGTACGGCATCGTCTTTCTCGCCATTCTCTCGACCGTGTTCTCGTACGTCTGGTATGCTGACGGCGTGAAGAAAATCGGAGCGGGAAAAGCCGCGCTCTATGTGTATCTCATTCCTCCTTTCGGCATTTTGGGTGGTTTCGTGTTGTTGGACGAGCAACTCGGCCTCTCGCTGCTGGCTTCTTTCATCATGATCGCTGGGGGCGTTGCCATTGCGCAGAGCGAGAAGCATGATGAACAAGAAGCCGCCCTCACCGACCATGGCCATTGAACGCGTCGCTGTTGTTGGAGCTGGCACCATGGGTGCTGGCATCGCCCAAGTCTGCGCACAAGCTGGATGGGACACGCGTTTGTACGACGCATTTCCGGAAGGGCTTGAACGGGGAATGCAACGAATCAACGATTTTTGGAAAAAGGGGATTGCTCGAGGAAAAACCACGCCTGAACAAATGGAGGCTTGGTCGCTCTGTCTCTCGGCCGTGGACGACCTTGCAGCTGCCGTTGCTGAGGCTGATTTGGTAATTGAAGCGGTTCCGGAGATTCCCGAGCTCAAGCAGCAGATTTTCGCTCAATTGGATGAACTTGCACCGAGTCACGCCGTGCTTGGAACGAACACTTCTTCGCTCTCCATCGCCGATATCGCTGCGGCCACCTCACGACCAGAACGCGTGATTGGCATGCATTTTTTCAACCCGGTCCCCATCATGAAGTTGCTTGAACTGGTGCGTCACAGCACCACCTCGGCCGAAACCATCGCGCAGGCCGAAGAGGCCGGAGAAGCCATGGGAAAAACCACCATCTTGGTCAGAGATGTTCCAGGGTTCGCCACCAGCCGATTGGGTGTTGTTCTTGGGAACGAAGCCATCCGGATGCTTGCCGATGGCGTAGCGAGTGCCAAGGACATCGATACGGCGATGGTGCTGGGCTACAAGCACCCTATGGGTCCGTTGGCACTGACCGACCTCGTTGGCTTGGATGTTCGAAGGGACATTCTGCTCAACTTGCAACGCTCATTTGATGACGACGCCTATGCACCACACCCTCTCCTGGAACGCTTGGTCGCTGAAGGACGTCTCGGGAAGAAAACGGGGAAGGGCATTTACGACTGGTCGTCTGGACAGCCCGAGCCAACGGACCTCGACTGAGGTTGTGACAAGCATCAAGTACAGCGAGGCCGAGGTGGTTCCATGAACCAACCCACCACAACCCCTTGGGGCGGCATCGAAGACGCTGTCAACGAGGAGAGCGGATTGACCGCCGCTGCCGCCACAGTGACAACCGATGCGGTGCAAGCCGATTCGGCGGATACAACGCCAACCACGGTGAGTCAACTTCCACAAGGAACGGTGATGCAGGGCACGCAATCCGGCATCGGGCCTCAGCATGTGATGGTTGGCGGTGACGGGAAAGGACCGAAAGTCCCGATGATCATCGCTGCGGTGTTGATCGGTTTTGGCCTGCTGGGCTTTGTGATCGGAGCGATTGCGGGTGCAGCCGTTGAAGACACCATCAATGGCCTTTCCACCGCAGAATACACAACGGTCATCGGAGAAAGCGGCACCTTGGTGCACGACGATGAAGATGGAGCCGGTGAGGAAGGATGGTACTTGCTCATTCCCGGTGACCCCGAAGCCGACGAAAATGGAAACGACATCATCGATGCGTGTGAAGGCATCACGTTCACGATCACCGATGCCGATGGCAACGATGTAAGCGAACGTGTGGCAAGAATTTCATGCGACACCACTGGGAATGAAAGAGGAAGCAACGCCTACGAGCCGTATTTCGATATTGAAGACCATGTCATCGTTGCAAGAATCTGCTACACCATTCCCACCGAGATGGAGGCTGAGCACCGGTGTGAAATTGGCGAATCGTTCACCGTTTCCAACAACGCCGGTGTCAACATGTCGGTCGTGGACCTCGACGCCATGTACATCCCGTTCCTCGGCGAGATCATCGGTGTTGGCATCCTCTCGGGAGGTTCCTTCTTCGCTGGCTGTTGTTCAATGTGCGGCGGCGTCATCTTCCTCATCGTTGGCCTGACCCGTTTAGGTGGAGGGAAAAAGACCCAACAGGTCCAATTTCAGATTCATTGAAACGCCTAAAACTGTGGCCGGCGCTTTTCCAAGAAGGCCGTAACACCCTCCCGGAAGGCATCGGTGGTGCCTGCAGCTTCAATGAGCGTGCGCTCATGGTCGAGGTGGGTTGAAAATTCGTTCTCCGATTGAACGTGGAGGAGATGTTTGGTGGCTTCCTTGGTGTGTTGGCCCCATGAGGACCACATCGTTGCCATACCGATGGCCGTTTCCAAGAGCGAATCAGCATCAACGAGCACGTCAATGGCTCCGTAATCGTGAGCCTCTCGCCCGCTCCAAATCTCGTTGCCCATGAAAAATCGACGGGCCCGTTGCTCTCCGACGAGGCGAGGGAGCAGCCATGTGGTCCCCCCGTCAGGAGAGAGGCCCATGCCTGCATAGGAAGCCGCCATGCGCGCATCGTCCGTACCAACCCGGGCATCGCAGGCCAACGCCAGTCCGAGACCTCCTCCCGCCGAGACACCGTTCAGTGCTGCGACGACGATGGTTGAGGAAGTCCGGATGCGTTGAAGCAGTGGATGGAGCACTCCGGTCAACTCCCGGATAAGTTCAGGTGCATCGTTGTCCTCAATGGATTTCTGGAAGGCGTTGATATCTGCACCTGCGGAGAAAAAGCGTCCTTCTCCCGTCAACACGATGGCCTTGGTAGAAGCATCTCGCAAACCCTCATCGATGGCTTGAGCGATACGAGGAAGGAAGGCTCTGGAAAACGATTGGGTCGAGGCTTGTCCTGCCATTTTGATGATGCGAACGGCATCTTGTTGTTCAACCTCAACGACCATTGCCCCACCTCACAATTTCACGTTGACGTTCTTCACCTTGGTGTAGAACCGAAGAGCGTCTTGACTCTGCTCAATCCCGATGCCGGAATGTTTCCATCCCGTAAAGGCTGTTTGTGGGAAGGTAATGGGATACTCGTTGATGGAGACCATGCCGCAATGCAAGTCTCGGGCCATGCGATGCGCTCGCCCCAAATCGTTGGTCCACACACCGTTGAGCAAGCCAAAGGGTGTGTCGTTGGCCAGTTCGAGGGCTTCTTCATCGGTACTGAACGAGGTGACGGCCAAAACCGGTCCAAACAATTCGTCCTGGAACAACAGGTGCGTGCGGTCAACGCCGGTCACAACCGTTGCTTCCATGAACGCCCCTTCACGATCAAGCGCATGTCCTCCGAGCACGAGTTGACCACCTTCAGCGAGGCCTGCCTGAAGTTTCTCGAGCACCTCAGTGCGATGGTTCTGATGAACCAAACTGCCCATCCGTACGCCGTCTTCCATGCCGGGGCCCACAGGCCACTTGCCGACCTCATCACAAACGGCTTGCACGAGGTCGTCATGGACGTCTTCATGGACCAGCAAGCGGGAACCTGCCCAGCACATCTGGCCGGCGTTCATGAATATTCCAAAGCAAATAGCCTTGGCCGCATAGCGCAGGTTGGCATCGCTGAACACGATGTTGGCACCTTTTCCTCCAAGCTCAAGCGTGACGGGTGTCAATTGCTCGCTCGCTTTTGCCATCACCGCCTTCCCCGTTGGCACGCCACCGGTCAAGACAACTCCGTCCACGCCGGCATGGCCTGCGAGAGCGTCACCCGCCAGCGCACCCGAACCCGTGAGAACTTGGAGCACGCCGGAAGGTAGCCCCGTTTCTGCCTCATCAATGGCTTTGGCCCATGCCAGAAGCGAGAGCGGGGTCCATGAGGCTGGTTTTGCAATCACCGTGCAGCCCGCAGCCAGGGCAGGAGCGATGGAACGCAGCGCCAACTGCAACGGGAAGTTCCACGGCACAATATGAGCCGTCACCCCAAGAGGCTGGCGAAGCGTGTAATTCAAGCGAGGCCCCGGAACTGGAATCGTGGTGCCTTCGATTTTATCGGAAAGTCCGGCAAAATACTCGAGCGTCCAAGCGCCGTAGCGAATTTCGGACAAGGCCTCGCGGAATGTTTTGCCGTTGTTTGCTGATTCCAAGGCTGCCAGTTCCTTGGCCTTGGCATACGTGACCGCTGCCATCTTGTTGAGAATCCGACCTCGCTGAGCGGGGTCCATGTTTTTCCAGTCGGGATGTTCAAACGCGGAACGGGATGCCGCCACGCACCGATTCACGTCCTCAACCGTTGCCCGAGGCACGGTTGCCAACACATCGTTTGTCGCTGGGTTGAGCACGTCGCTGGTTTCACCGCTTGACGCCCCGCACCATTCGCCTGCTATCCACATCTGTTCATCGGCCATGCAACGCCGAAGCAAAGACGCTTCAAAGCAACATCGGTGGGCCCGTTCCGACAGCTAGATGCTGAAATGCGGGCGTCTCCAAACAGAAGCCTCATGTGCCCGAGCACCATGGTCATCGTCATGACACGAAAGGTGGGGATGGCGCAAAGCACTGCGCAGGCGCTCACCACTCGCCCACCTCGTCTGCTCGTCATCGCAGGAGCCACCGGTGTCGGAAAATCAACCGCTGCCGTAGCGGTGGCGCAGCGTGCAGGTTTCACACGACTGATGTCGACGGACGCCATTCGAGAGATCATGCGTGCAACCGACGAAGAACACGCCGTTCCCGCACTTCATCGCTCCTCCTTTTCTAACGGAGAAAGCGGTGACCCTGTCCTCGATTGGGCAGAAACTTGTTTGGCGGTTGAAGCCGGCATCATGGCCACGATTGACCGGGCGCGCAGAGAAGGCATCGATTTACTCCTCGAAGGCGTTCACGTCGTCCCAAGCGCCCGTCTGTTGCGTGCCTGGGAAGAGGCCGGTGGTGTGGCGCTCGGCATTGTGATGGTCGTTGATGAAGAGCGGGCGCATCAAGACATGCTCAAGGCACGTGACGCCCATTCCTATCGCCGATCTGACCGTTACCTTGCTGGATTCAAACGTATTCGTGCGATTCAAGACGGGTTGATCGAGCGAGCGAAGATTGCCAAATGGATCATGGTTGACCCGACCCGGGTCGACGACGATGTTGAGCGTATCCACACGCTTCTCAACCGCGCCATCAATGAACACGGTGAATGATCAGACCGTGACGTTGAATTCAACATCGAAACTGAGCATGGCCTCGCCATCAGAGACACCAAGCTCGCCCGCAACGATGAGCGTTGAGGCGTCCACTTGTGTCACCGACATCTCCGTGAGTTTGATCTCAACCCCGCGAATCTCACCGTGGTGAAGAAGGTCGTCATGAACCGTTTGGAGCGCCAATTCGGCCGCCTCCAAACCATCAAGGCCACCGTCCATCCAAAGATCGGTGCGCTCTTGGGTCAGCGGCTCGATGACGTCAAGAACTTCTTGCGTGGTCACGATGACATCGTCGGAGGCCGCATCATGGGGAAGCGTCAAGCCTGCCACCTTGACGCCAAAAATGGCCATGGAAAGCAAGGACATCAACAACACCACGCCGGTGGCCAACAGCATCTGGCCGGCCTGCGAGCGTTGCAAGTTCGTGGACTGCATCAGGCACCACCGCCTCTCGCCCAAACATCTAGGCTCACGGTCCAGATGTGCGGACCAATCCCGACGAGTTGGTGTACGGCTACCGTTCCTCCCGATGGCGTGCCAACGGTGCCATGAGGGGTCGCTACAGAACTGTCCTTGGCAAGCCAACAGTTGGCTTCTTTCCCGGAGGCGATCGCAGATTGGAGCAAGGCGCATGCTTCCTCACGCTCATCGTTGGCCAGCAACTCAACAAGCCTGTTCTCGCCGGTGATTTCTGCTTCGAGGCCGAGACCGTACCGAATGGCGTCCTCGCCTGCCATCTCGAGGGAGGAATCCAGCGCAACCGAAGTGGAATCCGGGACATGGACCCGAATCAAAAACGTGGCTGACATGAAAAAGAGCCAAAAAAGGGTGAGCATCTCAAGAATGTGAATCTGCCCATCTTCGTCTTCCCGCACGCCCTCAGCCTCCGAAGTACAACGGTGCAGGAACGAAGGTCCCGGACGAGGGGTTGAGTCCCGGCACTTCGGTGATGCCGATCAAATCAGGCGAGAATGCCACGAAATTGAACACCAAAAGGGCCACCACGATCATCATGCCGGAGTGTTTGAATCCCGTTGAAAAGCGTCCCGTCGCCATCAGCCCTGCCATCGAACCGTTCCCCATCGCCTGCATGGTCACGCCGTAGTAGAAAATGGTCAGGAAAAACAGGGGATCGATGTTTCGGATGGTCATGTTTCCGATGGTCTGACCACCGCTGTCACCACCGTCCTCACCGCTTGAGTTGCTGCCAGCAATAGCAGGAATAAACACCTTAGCCAGCACGACAATCACGCCGAGGAAAACGAAATACGAGGTCCAAATAACGGCGATGTAGGACCCGATGGCTCGTTTTCGTTCGGCTTCGAGGAACTTCAATTCACGGGAGTCGTTGGCTGCCGTTACGAGAATATCTGAGATTTTACCTCCGGCACGGTCGGCCTCAGCGATCAAAGCGATGGCGCGCTGAACAAGCGGCGTTCCGACTCGGTCGGCGAACTGACGAATGACGTCACTGAATTTGATACCCCAACTGAGTTGGTCGGACATTTTCTTGACCTCGTCGTTCAACGCGCCGTATTCAGACGTCGCTAAGGTTTGAACCGCCACGGTCATGGAAAGACCACCCTTCCAGTACTCGGCAAGGTCACGAAGGAAATCGGGGAACTTCTCTTCCACCTCGTTCTTCTTCTCCTCGACTTTCTCCCAGTAATACGAGGCTGGGAAGATGAAGAAAAAGAAGGTCAAGCCAAAGAAGTTCAGGAAAATGGTGGGGTGCACCTTGATCGGTCCGAGTTCAAGAGCGGGACCGAGCCAAAGCGATTTGTTGTTCATGTTGGTGGGGACGCCATCGTAGTAGTGGACGGTCATGTCAAACGTGACCGTAGAGAGGAAGCGTCCTTCCTCGGCCGTCATGAACACGAGTTCATAACGCGTGTCTGCTGGAATGTTCACCATTTCAAAATCGCAGTTGCCTTGATTGGCTGTTGCGTTGTTGTACTTCAGAATCTCGCCGGCGGATGAACGAACGGCCACCGTGTAGTCGTAGGGGCCTGAAGCCTCGACCGTGCAGTTGAACCACAACGGTTGCAACACACTTGACCCGCTCAGGGCGGTATCAGAAACGCCGGGAACATCGAAATTTTTCCCTCGTTTTGTCACCATGGTCCACTCTTCGTTTTCCCATGTGATTCGGTCGGGCCGGTCTTGAAGAATGGCGCACGTTTGGTTTTGGTCGTACGTTGGTTTCTGGTTGGTTTGGAAATATTCCCCCGTTGGATTTCCGACGGCATCCTGTGCCGTTGCACCGCAATAGAGGTTGGTAAACATCGGCTCTCCGTTGCTGGTTGGGACAAAGCCGGAGTTGGTGATCCAAAACAAGCCGCTTCCAAGACCGAGGAGAATGGAGAAGAACAAGATGATGTAGAGACGAGTGAGCGTGGTGTCGTCCTTTGGTAGGTCGAGATTGACCACGATCTTCTCTTTCTTTCGCGCCATTCACTCACCCCCTCACATTTCTTGTTCCTTGCTGCTGGTGTAGACCAGAATCGCATAGGCGATGTGAATCATCGGTATGAAGCCCAAAACAATGCCGTAGAGCATGCCTTCGCTCATCTGAGCACCGGAACCGGACACCCAGAACATGATGACCAACATCACGATCAAAAACAGAGGCATAGCAACGGCGACCACAATGTACGATTCTGCCAACAAGGCAATGGATTCGAGGAACATCTGCAACCGAGTTCGATTTTCACGCATGTAGTGTTCTGCACGGTTGAGGAAGAACAGTTTCAGTTGGCCACCTGCGGTCAAGGTACCGACCATCCCCTGGAAAAATTCCGTGAGCCAGATCGATGCGGCTCGATCGACACTCAACTTGATGGCTGAAATCAGGTCGTATCCGAGCAATGTCACATCACGATAAATCATGGCGGCATCATCGGCAACATCGCCGTAGATGTCTTTGTTCATTGCGAGAGAACGGAAGATTTTGGCAGGCGTGGCGTTGGCTGCCGACATCGCTGCGGTGTAGGAGGCTGCGTAAGGCAAGTACTTCTCGATCATGTCACCACGGCGAGTGGCTTCTCGGGCGGCTCCGCCTCGGTTGTACTTGAAGGCGGCATAGGGGATGATAACACCGCCGAGAGCGACGATGAGCACCTTAAACACCGGTGGGAACACCTGAAGCGCGTAGTCGGGACAGCCGTTCCCCGGAAGCGTCGGGTCGATCAGCGTGGGGTTCCAGTACTCCCACTCAAAACAGGGATTGACCGAAGCTGCATCCTGAATGCTCTCGTAAAACGCAATAACGCCGATGTCAGGGATGAAGAAAATCGCCACAAATCCCCAAGACATCAACGCGACAGCGATGCTCGTGACAATCACGGTCGACAAGTAGACTTCGGGCATCATGCCCATGGACCCTTTCACGAGGTTTGCTGAAAGTTCCTTGTCCCCACGGGCTCGCTTTTTGACAAATCCGCCCAGCAAGCGATTGCAAATTCGCTGCCATGCTGTTAGGTCCATCAATCACACCTCGTTCATGGTTGAATTCACTTGAGACCGTCCACTCTGGCGAGGATTTCGTTCGGCCGAACATAGTATTCGGTAACGATTTGCGATACTTGGTCCGCTTTGCGAATATCGTTGAGAACCATCCACTCGAGAATACGCTTACGGGTCCGCAACTCACGGCGCATTTCTTCCTGGCTGTAGTTGATCTTGACCATGATTTTCTCAAGCACGTAGGACTTGCCGCTGAAGATGAAATCGTCGTTGGTCACGTCCCAGCGGAACACCTCGTTGGTGATGACCTCCATTGAGTTGGGGTCAATACCGACGATCTCCACCACCTGCTTTGTCCGTCGGACACGACGGCCATTGATACGGGTTTGAATCTGAATCGAACAGGCTTCGAGCGCAGGAAGCAACACACGTGGAATGTCAATGGGTTTGTTCTCCAGTCGGTGAACCAGCGACGGGACCGAGTCGGCGTGGACCGTGGAGTACGCACAGTGGCCCGTCGCCATCGCTTGGAACAACACATAGGCCTCAGCACCACGAATCTCACCCACGATGATGTACTCGGGCCGTTCACGAAGGGCTGCTTTCAGCAACTCGAACTCTCCGATGACACCTTCGTCGCTCTCACCACCGAAACCTTGCCTTGTCAATCCAGGCACCCAGTTGGGTTGGGGAATGTTCACCTCACGGGTGGATTCGATGGAGACGATCTTCATTTGCCACGGAATGAAAATGCACATGGCGTTGAGGGTGGTGGTTTTTCCGGAGGCCGTACCACCCACAAACAGCATGGGAACTTCGTTTTGGAACGCAATCCACAGATACGCAACCATCAGGGAGGACATGGTGCGGAACGCCACGATGTCGGCTGGAGAAAACGGGTCGTCTTTGAATCGTCGAATACAGAAGGCTGAACCTCTGGTCGAGATTTCATGGCCCAATTTCATGACGATTCGGGACCCATCCATCAGCGTTGCGTCAAGCAACGGGTCAGCCACTGAAATGTGCTTGCCACAGCGTTGGGCGAGCTTGATCACGTACGATTCCAATTCTTCATCGGTCTCCCACACACAGGTGGTTTCCACCGACTCAAACTTCCGGTGGTAAGCGAAAATAGGGACATTGGTGCCGTCGAGAGAGATGTCCTCAACGTTGACGTCGTTCATCAGCACGTCCATTTTCCCGTAACCGATGAGGTCTCTGCGAAGGTAGTAGAATATCTTGGACTTGGATTTCTTGTTGATTTTCATGCTGTAGGCCTTGATGACCTTGTCCATGGCGGTGCGGACGTAGGCATCGGGGTTGGAATCAATTTCTTCGATGTTGGCCGTGAGGGAACGGATGAAAATGTCCATGATTTCGTCTCGCTGCTCTTGCTCTTTCTTGGTGAGCGGTGGTTCGATGATCTGGTAGATGATGTTCAAGGTTGTTTTGTCCCGAACGATTCGGGCAAAAGCATGGGGAGGCATGACGGGATACTTGTCAAGTTCATCGTATTGGGCTCGCTGCTTTGCGCGTTGTCGACCACCGCCGCCACCACCTTTTTTTCTTGCCATGGTCACCGACACCCCCGAATGCATTTTGCTACAACATCTCCCCGACTATAACACTTGGGTGAAAATCACCACCAAATCGGCTTGCTGTGAGGAATTTGAAAGGGACGGTTAGGGCGTCCCATCGTGGTTCAAAACTCGGTTGAGCCAAGCGCCACAATCGGTTTGAAATGTTTGCAAATCGGCCTCGTTGGGAAGCACATCGTCCGCCTCCGCAATCAGAAGATCGAGACCCCATCCAACTTCCCGCTGATTTCGGGTTTCAAATGCCGCTCGATCCCCGTCCTCAGAGCGCCCTCGTTGCTGAATACGCTCAAACCGCAATTCGGGATCAGCAACGATGGCGACGGTCCGATATTCGTCGCCCCACCGGTCGGAAAAAACGGTGTCCTCCGCCGTTCCACGAAGACCTTCAATCAGCACCAGCGCATGGTTGGTGAGAAGTTCATCAACGCGGTCGCACAATCGCACGGCGAGAACATCTTCACCGTGCTTCGCTCGCAGGTCGGCTGCGACCTCTCCGAAGACATGGGGTGCCTCGTCAAGGCCGCGTAGGTGGACTTCAGCTCGAATCATGTCGCCCATGGAAACCACGGGGATGTTCGCAGCCTCGAGGAGCGCTGCAAACTCGCCTTTACCCGAACCGGGCATACCACAAACGGCGACCACACGAGTCATCAAGCGACCACCGACGACGGTTGCTCAAGAAGATACCTGCGCCAACGAGCGAGAAGGTCAATTTGAGAACGCTGCTTTGCCCCACCGGCGGTCCATCAGTTTCCACAGGACTGCCGAAGCAAAAAGAAGACCAATCGAGATGGCAATCATGCCGAAATACCCCTGTTGAACCATCGTTTCGTCGTACATCTGCGCCGTTGCCGCAAGGCCATCTTGGCTTGCCCGCTCCCACCAGTTCCCGTAGAGACCAACGTCGCCCTGCGTAAACGAAAGGAGGAACAAACCCAGCAGCGGCAAAACGGTTCCGATCCAAAACCAGACCATGATCGACGCGTCAAAGATGGCCTTGTTCGGCCGAAGCCCCATGAGGAAGGCGGTTAAGGCAACGATGTAGATGGAATTTGCAAACATGACGATGATGCTGGTTGGCAGCGAGGCCCATTCATCCAGTCTCCAGGCCATCAGGATGATAAAAATCAGCGAAATCCACGAGGTTGCTAAGAAGTAGACCACCACCTTTGCCCGAATCAAATCCGGCACCTTCAGTGGCAAACCGTTCATGAAATCGGGCGAATCCAAAATCGTCAACCAGGAGTAAAAATTGAAACCGAAGAAACCCAAAAACGGAGCATAGGACAAGAGGTTGATGGGAATCGGCGCCTCTGCAAAATCCACGAGCCACGCCATTCCCAACAGAACAAGCAAGGGAATGGCGTAGGAAACGGTCATTTTCTTGATGGCTCCGGACCGAAAGAGGTCAACGAATTCTTTCGCAACGATAAGACGAATTTCGCCTCGTCCAAGAAAGCCCAGTCGCCCGTACACGGGTGAGAGAAGGTCGCCTCGCTCGACCACGCTCACGTCAAAATCGTCGAGAATCAACAACGAGGCCACCAATCCAATGGCGATGGAGAGGAGGAAGCCGAGCACAATCGCAACCCCGCTTTGGCTGGACTGAGCTGCAAGACCCCAAAGGAGAAGCTCCGCCGGCAAGGCCCCGACGCCAACGGCCACGCCCAAGAGCACGACGGCAACGGGCCCGAGCAAGGTGAAGGGCCGACCACGAAGCCAAAGTGAAGAGGCCAGAAACGAGAGGGCGAGCCCCTGACCGAGGGTGGTCGACATGGCAAGCCACGTCCATGGCAACGACGACCACAGCAGGGGTGTGCGGATGCCAGCGATGCCGTCGAGAAGAATGCCGAGCGCCATGCCGGAAATGATGGGCGTGAGAATCAAAAGGACATAGAAGAGCATGTCTTTGACGAAATATGCGAAGTGCGCCATTGAATTTGGCAACGGCTGCAAGGCCGGTGCAGCGAGCAAGAAATTCTTGGTTCCCGTTCTTCGAACGATGGCGTCTCGGCCCATGAAGGCAAAGGTTCCCATGCCCAAAGAGAACATGAACAACGGAAGGTGGAGGCCGAATCTCAACTCCTGCCAGGTGAATGTTTTCGCATCGATGTCGGAGGTCTGGGCCGTGGAATCGCCGACCAAGAACTGGAGTCCGATGGTCGAAATCGCCGTGACCAAGGTCAGCAGAAGTGGAAACAACACCATCTGCCGCTTCTTTGCAAACTCAACGCTTTTCCTCGCTTCTTCGATGAACATCACACGAAAGGTGGCAGAAAACGCTCCCCAGCCGCGCAACGGCTCGTTCAACGTCACGCCTTGCGAGGTGGTGCCGAGGGGTTTCGCGTCATCGACGATCTCGTCCATCCACGGGCGCGATTCGATGAAGGTCCCCGCCACGTTTACTCCTCCGAGTCGTCTGGTACGCCCTCGTCGCTCAACCGCTCAACGTCCTCGATGGAGCGACCGACCAAGCGGATGAACACGTCCTCGAGCGTCTCGTCTGCGGATTGTTTCAGACCCTTCACGGTGCCAGCGGCGAGAACTTTCCCGTCGTTGATGATGGCCATGCGGTTGCACATGCGTTCCGCCATCTCGAGCACGTGGGAACAAAGGAAGATGGTCCCCCCTTCCTCAACATGATTCAGCAACCACTCCCTGCATTTCCGCTGATAGATGGGGTCAAGATTTGCGAACGGTTCGTCAAGGAACAGAAGTTTCGGCTTGTGGATAAAGGCGCTCGCGAGCATCACTTTCTGTCGCTGCCCTTTCGACAGGTCCTTGCACATCGTATCCCGCTTATCCTGAAGACCGAACCAATCCAACCAGTGTTCAACTTTGGCGTTCATGTCCTCAACACCGCGCAACCTCGCAACAAATTCGAGAAATTCGGTTGGGGTAAGGAAGGAAGGAGGCGATTCCGATTCGGGAACAATGCCGATGTTGGCCTTGACTTTTTGAGGGTCGGTCACCGCATCCACGCCGAGCACTTCGATGTGGCCCTTGCTTGGTCGCAACTGACCGGTTAGGAGTTTGATAAAGGTGGATTTTCCAGCACCGTTGGGCCCAAACACGCCGAAAAATTCCCCGGAGTGGACTTCCACATTGAGGGGGTGAAGTGCGATAAAGTCACCGTATTTCTTCGCCATGTCCTTGGCTCGAACCATCGGTGCGGAAGGGCCACGCATAGGCAGATGAGGGTGCCTGCGGATATGATACCTTGCTTCACGGTCATTGGGCCGCGACGATGAAATGAAGAACAGGGGCGATGTAGGTTGAACCATGAACCCCCCCACCAGCGAGGTCATGACCGTTGACCTTCATCCCCTCAACGAAGAGGAAGACATCGGATTCTTTGCATGCATGACCATCAACAGGCCCGACAAACTGAACGCCCTGAACGCCGAGGTCATGGCGTCCCTGAAAGCCATGTGTGCTTGGATGGAAGAAACGGACAATGTACGGGTCTTGGTCGTCACGGGCGCTTCCCCAAATCCACCCCCAGAAGGAAAGCGAGCCAAACCACATGCGTTTGTTGCAGGTGCTGACATCACGGAATTTGCTGGTGCTGGAAGCGATGTGATTCGAGAACGGTTCACCGACAACGCCGTTGAAGCCTTGTGGGACCTGAGCAAGCCGACCATCGCCATGGTCGACGGATTCGCTTTGGGAGGTGGCTGTGAAGTTGCCTGTTCGTGCGACATCCGAATCGCTAGCGACCGAGCAACCTTCGGGACCCCCGAAATCAACCTCGGCTTGATTCCTGGCTACGGCGCCACCCAGCGTTTGGAACGTTTGGTCGGCTACGGTAAGGCCCACGAGATGATCATGACCGGTGACATGGTAGCTGCTGAGGAAGCGCACCGTATCGGCTTGGTCAACCATGTCGTAGCCCCAGAGGAACTACAGGAAACCGTCTTTAGCATGGCACGCCGCATCGGCAGCAAATCTTCCCACGCACTACGGATTGGAAAGCAAACCGTCCGGGCAGCGCTCGACGAAGGACTCACCGACGGCGTAGCGATTGAAGCCGAGGCGTTTGCCAACCTCTTTGACTCCGAGGACAAAGAAGTCGGCGTGCAGGCCTTCATCAATCGTGAGACCGCGCAATGGAAGCATCGCTAAGGATCTCCGAAAAGGTGCCCAACAGATGTGTTGAGCCTGTCGGCCAAGGGTGAGGGGGCGCCACTGCCCCCCTCTTGTCCGGAAGGGTGTCCGGCCACGGTCTTGTTGGAGCATCAAACCTCAACGAAGCGGATCTTTTCCTCCTTTAGAAAAGCCCGGAAATGGCGCATATGCCGAGCGTGCTTCCTTCGAAAGCGTTGGTTGATGACGAAGACAGAAAATGTTCCTGTCTTCTCGTCGTATCCACGCTCTTCCCATTTCAGGTCCTCGAAAATCTCTGCGTTGCTCAACTCAACATCAATACCTTCACAGACACACGGCCTGAATTTTGGTTTGGGTTTGACGGGAGAAAAGCCATGTGCTACATGGCCGGGTTTTAGTTCCTTCTTCTCCGATTCCCTCTCTGGTTTTGTTGGTTGCTTGCGCTGACTTTTCCCTTGGAATTTCTCTAATTTTCCTGTTTTGGGGTTGCGTCGCCATTGCTTGTTGGGTCCAATGTTTTTCCTTCTTTTTTTCCTATTACTCATGTTGTACTCTCCTCATGCTTTGCCTATCCTACTAAGCAGAGATGCGCTGAGCAGGTGTTTCTGAAACACCCACAAGCATCTCCGCAACGCTAGGTTCTGTGCAATTCATGAGGCAAGGAATGACATGATTGGTCCATTTCGGTCCCTCCGGGACTTTACATAGTCTTCAACAGTATATAAAAAAGCAAATGACCCGGGGAGGGGAATCACTCGTTCATCTCGTCTCTCAACGCGGAGAGTGCCGAACTGGCGGCTGGAAGAGGTGGAAGGGCCATGGGTTGACCGTCAGGGCCAAGCAGAGGTGGCAGTTCTTTGCCGTCGGGACCGATAAGAACCGGGGCTTCAGGTTGTTTTGGACCAACCGATTCAAAGCCCACATCGAGCGGAAGCCGCAGTTTGAGGATACGAGCTTCGTCAATGCGCACAAAGGTTGCGCCGTAGACGTGTCCCGGGGCAGGATGCTCTGGCTCGTCTAAAACGGTGTGACCGTGGCCGGGTGTTTGCAGCAAGGCCACCAAATCTTCCCCCGATGCATGTTCCTCCCACATGCGAGCGGTCGAGGCGCGAATATCAGCCATCTGTCCCATCCGACGTCGCTTAATGCGTTCTCGAATGGCCTCATGGCGTTCCCTTCGTTCGCTGACCGTGAGTTCAATGTCAGCGTCCTCAACGGATTCCGGGCTGACATCAACCACGTATTCACCAGCGACGTGGACGTCTTCAAGTTCCACTTCCACCTCCACGATGGCGTCCTCCTCGGCCTCCATGGCTTCGGCTTGTGCTGCTTCGGCTGCTGCGATTTTGGCCAATTTGCGCTCCCGAAGGGTTGCGCCATCCAACGTTGTGGCCGTCACAGGTTCGGGAATATCGTCTTCGACCTCCTCCGTGACCTCTGTCTCAACCTCAACATCTTGAACAGCCTCGGAAGTAGGTTTGGGACGTTGCCGACGAGCGGGCTTGGTCGCAGGAGCCATGTTGATCCATGCAAAGGCGAGCACGGCCATGATGGCGACAAAACCCCACTTGGCTTCCTCGGTCAGGGTCCCGATGGTCAAGAGGTAAAACCCAAGGATGCTGACAAACAGCAAACCAACGGCAGTCCTCCCGAAGCCCATGGCACTCGTTCCAGCCAATCGTTGATGCTTTATGACGGTGATGGCCGATGAGGGATTCGCCAGTGTTGCCTCAATTTGGAAGTTGGCGAAGCAGGTCATCCAGGGCTCGACGGCGGTGGCTGAAGGCTTGTTTCACATCAACACCTACGGAACCGAAGGTTGCGCCGTGCGTACTGATTTCGCCAAGCACATCAGGCGAAACAGGCACGCCCTCACCGTCCAAATCTGCGGGAATAAAAACCGGGTCAAAGCCGAAGCCGTCTTCACCTTCTGATTCAGAAGCGATGGAACCGGGACAAACACCTTTTCCGACCAGCACCTCATGTCCGTTCCAAAGACAGGCGACAGCGCGAAATTCGCTTGCACGAAGACGCTTGTTTTGAACAGGGTCCTCGCTTTTGAGATGTTCCAACAAACGAAGGATGCCATGACATCCAACGGTGTCGAAGACAAACGAGGAATACACCCCTGGAAACCCGTTCAGTGCACCGATGAACAATCCAGCGTCTTCGACCAGCACCATGGCAGAATCGTTCGGAGCATGTTGACGTGCCTGCGTCAGTTTTGCAAGAGCGACCGTTTCAAGGTCGTCTGCTTGCGGTTCCACCACGGCATTTGATTCGGTCTGCAGCGACCGAACCTCGTACCCGAGCGGGGCGAAATGGTGCTGCGCTTCCTTGAGTTTGCCAGCGTTGCTCGTGAGAAACCAAATCACGTTATCCATGACCACCCGAACCGCACACAGCCTATGACGATGACCCCGATGTTCTCGCTTTTTGCCTGCGGTCTGGAAGTAGGTTGATAGCCTCCATGCAGAGCCTAGCGTCATGCTCTCCAACGGACTGGTGGTGGCCATTGGCGGTGCTGTGGGCGCACTTCTCAGATTTTACGTGAGTGAATCCATGCCAACGGACACCTTTCCTTGGGGAACCCTTACGGTGAATCTCGTCGGTTCCGTGATCCTTGGCGTCCTCACGGGCTTGTTGGCCAGCAACATGCTCTCTGAACAACAAGCCTTGTTGCTTGGCGTAGGGGTCTTGGGAGCGTTCACCACGCTGTCGACCTTTTCCGTGGAGGCCGCAACCATGGTCGATGAAGGGCGCTGGGCACCGTTGGCCGCCTATGTTGGTCTCACCGGTATCGCCGGGCCTGTGTTGGCGTTGCTCGCTTGGAAAACAACGACGTCGTTGACCTGATCACTTCAGGATAGCGAGCATGCGATTGAGGGCCAGGAGCGCCCCGGCTTGCACGTCCTCGGAGACGACAATCTGGTTGGGCACCTCGCCCTCAACCAACCGTTCGAGGACGTCCATGAGGTAGGCAGGGTGAATCATGTACATCGTTGAACAAGGACAGATTTCGTCATCGAGGCACTCAATGTCTTTGTCCGGGTGTTCACGAGCCAAGCGTGCAACCATGTTGATCTCCGTGCCGATGGCAACGGTTGAACCAGCAGCCAGCGCCCCGACATAATTGCGAATGTACTGGGTCGAACCGTAGGCATCTGCAAGGTCAACCGTTTCACGAGGACACTCCGGGTGCACCACCACCAAACCATCGGGGTGTTCGTTTCTGAAATCTTCAATTTGCTTGGGCGTGAACCGTTTGTGCACCGAACAAAAGCCGTGCCAGAGCACGATGCGCGCGCCGTTGAGTTCACCCATGGCCCCAATTCCCGGCGTCCATGTCGGCATCAAATCTTCCGAGATACCCATGGCAAGGCCCGTGTTTCGGCCGAGATGTTGGTCGGGGAAGAACAACACCGCACCGTTTGTGCCGGCCCTCTCAAATGCCCAGTTGAGAACACCCTCAGCGTTGGAGGAGGTGCAAACCACACCGCCGTGGCGACCGACGAAATCCTTCAGGTCGGCGCTGGAGTTCATGTATGTCACGGGAACGAGAAACGCCTCGCCCTCCGTGGCCGGTTCTTCGGGGTCCTTGCGATGAATGGGGTCATGGAGACCCGAGGCTTCAAGAATCTCCTTCCATGCAACTTCAACTTCGCTGAGTGTTGCCATGTCGGCCATTGAACAGCCTGCTCGCAGATTCGGCAAGACCACAGATTGTTCATCGGAAGTGAGGATGTCGGCAGATTCAGCCATAAAATGGACGCCACAGAACACGATGTACTTCGCAGAGGAGTCCGCTGCTTTTTGACTCAACATGAACGAGTCACCGAGGAAATCTGCGTGCATAACGATGCTGTCACGCTGGTAGTGATGCCCGAGAATCAAGAGGTCTTCACTGAGTTCCTGACGAAGTTCCGCGATTCGGTCGGCAATCGCTTGCTCCTCCATCGACAGCGTCGTGTCCATGAAATTGACCGAGCACATGGGGAGGGTGACACTCATGGGGCTCATTCTTGCCCAACCGCTAACCCTTTTTCAAGGAACGGATGGAGATGAATCTTCAAAAAGAAGCCCTTGTTCGTGATGGCATGGTCTTCATACCTCTTGAGCGTCTTCACCTCGGTGCGGAAGCAGAGGTGTGGAAGGGAACGTGGTTCGACCAGCCGGCCGTCCGAAAACAGCGGCGTCCAAGATCGTGGCGTCACCCGAATCTCGACCATCGATTGGGCGTTCGCAGGATGATCAGCGAAGCCCGACTTCTTGTTCGAGGAAGAAAATCTGGACTTTCCGTTCCAGCCGTTTGGGACTTGGACTACGAAGGTGGTCAGCTCATCATCCAACATCTGGCTGGAACACCGCTGATCGATGTTCTCAACGACGAAACAGCCGATGAAGACACCATCCGTGGCGTACTCCACCGGGTGGGGAAAACCGTCCGTCAGCTTCACCGAGAGGCGATGACGCACGGCGATTTGTCGAGCAACAACATTCTCATTGATGCGGACCACGTACACCTCATCGACTTTGGATTGGCTTCCATCGAATACGATGTGGAACGGTTTGGCATCGACCTTCATGTCCTCGACGAAATCCTTGGCGCCTCACACCCCCACTGGGAAGGTGCCATTGATTGGGTGCTCGAAGGATACTTGGCAGCAGAACAAGACCTCGGTCCAGCCCCTGTTTTGCAGGGAGGCGCCATCCCTTCGGCAAAGGAAGTTCATACTCGGCTGGAAGACATTCGGACAAGGGTGCGCTATCACGGTTAACGGGTGAGACGCCGTTCGCTTTGTCGCTGCCACATGTGCCAGGCGACCACAACGAAGGCGGTCAAGACACCGGCTTGGAGAACAAAACTCGAGTACGGGCGCAGTTCGGGCTCCCATGTGTGAATTTCAATGGTACGAACCTCGTCTTCAAGTTGGAAATAGACGAGATGGTGCTCCAACACCTGTGGCCCCCATTGGTCGTCGGTGTCCGAGGTCAAGACATGGGTGGTGTTGGTTTCTAAGTCCGTGAAGTAAATTTCCCGGTCAAGGTATTTGTTTTGAGGCGTGAGAGGATTCAGGTGGTCCCGAACGGACCAGGCTAGAATACCGTGGTTCATGGACGGGTCCGAAACATGGTACTTCGGGTTGCTGGCCAACCATTGGGTGGCCGAGGAGCGGTTGTAGAGCACCAAGCGGTCCGTAGCGCTCACGTTGACCGTGACGGCCAGGTATTCACGGTCGAAGGCGATGGATTGGATGCTGGCGTTCTCCATGTCCACTGGCGTTCCCCAAGTGCTGAGCACTTCATCCTCCTCCGCCGGTGCCGTGGCATTGATGTCGTAGCCAACTTG
>JAYPIL010000010.1:0-2329 GCA_038127845.1 Candidatus Poseidonia sp. | reverse complement strand
CATGGACGGATTGCTGACCACCAAATGGTCTCCGAGAACAGCATAGGTTGAATTCAACGTCAAATCGGGGACGGTGAAATACGATGGTTCACCGCTTTGGTCAGAGAGGTTATGCAGCAAGAGGGCCGCGCCCTCGGTCTGATTGTCCAAGGTGACCATCCAACCGTCGACAGCTGCAGCGGCCTCAGGCGCCTCCACGCCCCCAGCAGGAAGGGCTCTGTTGGTCAAATCCCACGTCACCACGGCAGCGACGAGGATGAGAATGGCCACGGCGATACGTCCCGTTTCTTTGCTTGTCGGACTGCGATATTGAATCCAAAAGGCTCGTCCCCGCCCTTTGACCCACGACCAAGCCTTGCCGGGTCGGGTCAGTACCGTAACGATGCGTGCATTCATGGTGCGTTCATCGAAGAATTTCCACCAGGTGTTTGACGTGCGGTCGGCCATGGACACGGCAGCCCCCGCCACCAACATGCCACCGATGATGTCAACAAACCAGTGAATGCCGAGGTAGATGATGGTGAAGGCCGTCAACAGCGTGTATGCAAACACCGTGTGCCGGTATCGGTTCCATCTTCGGTCGTCGTCGAAACGGGTTAAACAGAGCCAAACTGCAAACGGAATGCCGATGTGCAGGGAGGGCATGCCGTTGGTGAACGGGTCGATACGCCGAAACCAATCGGCGATTTCGGGTGTCAGTGTGTACGCCAACGTTTCCATTTCAGGGATGGTGTCCCCCGTGACGCGGACGTTGAAAAACAGGTAGAAGGGCACGGCGAGAATGTACACCCAAGCGATGGAAAGGGTCACACGGTCAGCGAGCCATCGGTCGTCAAAATAAGCAAAATAGAAGACCGACACATAGCAAATGAACATGAAACCAGCGACGTAGAAATGCGTGAGTGCGCTGGTTAACCAAGCCGCCTCAAACGTCTGCTGAACCCAAAGAACGAGGTTTCCTTCGATGGCCCAAATGTAAGGGGTCATGTCAAGACCCGTGCTGGCCATCAGCACACGGTCAATCTGGTCCAATCCATCCTTGAGGTTGTAAATGGTAAACACGATCAGAATGTGAACCCAATATCTTCGGAAAAAATCAACAAACGGCGGCAGCGAAAGCCTTGCCCACGGTGGCTTGAAGACCGGCAGGAGAATGACACCGAGGGCCAACGCCGAGATCATCCAAGTCAAGTAGACGCTCTGCACCTCGGCCCCTCCTGTTGAATGGCAAGAGGCACCGTTCATCAACTCGTCGTCAATGCGGACGCAAGAACGGGGGTTCTCAACTACCAAGCACCGTGAACGTACGGTCGCCCACGGTCCGGGTCTCGCCGTTGAGCCAAATCGTAGACGCGTTCATAACGATAAATGCCGCTTGAACAACCTTGTTGCCATTCGAACGCAAGAGCATACTTGCCCACGGTTCTCACCGTCGGCTTTTCCGCAGGAAGGGCCTCTATTTGGCGGCGCAAGGTCTTGCTCGTCTCGTCTTCGTTTCGCATGGGTGAGCACTTTGCACAAGGACAGGCGTGACGCAGATCGTCGTAGGTAACGGTGAAGGTCGTGTCGTCTTCGTAGGTCAAGACCATGTCCTGCTGTCTGCGTTCAAGCTTCTTGAGCGTGGGAAGAACCTCGGTCATGCCGCCACCTCAAATGATTTCCAATCCACCGTCGGCACCGTCGGTAAGTTGGTCTTGAATCGCGGTAACCACCTTCGAAAAGGCGAGGGCTGAGGGCCCATCAGGTTCTGAAACAATGCGGTGGACGCCGTCGTCACCACCCCGAACAAAACCCGGGTCAAAGGGCAGTGCCCCGAGGAACGGAACGCCAAATTCGTCCGCCGTGGCCTTGCCACCGCCCTCTTTGAAAATGTCCAACGTAACAGAAAATGCCCCGTTTTCATCGGCTGTGGCTTCGATGGTTTTCCCGCCGGGCGCAGCGATGTTCAACGCCGTCCCTGGTTCAGCGGTGCCTCGGACAGTGAATCCACTCATGTTTTCCACCACACCCAGGACAGGAACCTTCAACGATTCGGAGAACGTAATCGATTTGCGACTGTCTAACAGAGCCACTTGCTGCGGCGTGGTCACGATAACCATGCCGTCAATGTCGGGGAGAGATTGTGCGACCGTTAACGGCTCATCAGAGGTGCCCGGAGGGAAATCGATGATGAGGTAGTCCAGTTCGCCCCATTCAACATCGCCGATAAATTGCTGGATGGCTCCAAGTTTAATCGGGCCGCGCCAGACGACCGGCGTGTCTTCGTCTTCCAGCAGAAACGCCATGCTGATGACCTTGACGCCGAGATGGCCCTGAGCCGGATGAATGC
>JAYPIL010000009.1:14568-42453 GCA_038127845.1 Candidatus Poseidonia sp. | reverse complement strand
TTGTCCCTTGATTTCTTATGAGGCGGGGGTTTCGGAGGAGGCATGGGCGAGACCAACGAGGCCGTGCCTGTCCTGACCAAAGAGGACGGAACGCCCTACAAAACCGCCGTGTTGATTCCCACCATCAACAACGCCGACGAGCTTGACATCGTTTTGGGCCGCTTGGGCCAGCAGACCTACCCTCACTTTGAAATCGTCATTTCGGACTCCAAATCAAAGGACCACACCAAAGCCGTTTGCGAAAAGCACGGCGTGACGTGGATCGACGACCCATCCCGTAACCGGGCCGACGCGTGCAATTTTGCCCTCGAACAAATGGACCACGACCTCGTGCTCTTCACCGACGACGACACCGTGCCACCGCTTGACTGGGTGGAGAAACTGGTCCGCTGGTTTGACAACCCCGAGGTTGGCGCTGTTGGCGGCCCCAATTTTGCACCCGACGACGACCCCTTTGGCGCCAAGTGTGCCGACGTCGCCTTCTGTACGAAATTCATGACCGCAGGCACGCGATACGGCGCTCAACCCAAGGGCGAATTGGTGCCCATCACCCACAATCCCGGAGTGAACTGCGCCCACCGCATGGCCAACCTCCGTGAAGTTGGTTTCTTTGAGGAAGGATGTATCGGTGCTGAAGACGTCGTGCTTGACGCCAAGATTCAACGAGCCGGTCACAAGTTGTTCATCGACCCGTCCAACGTCATGCCACATCGCCGCCGACGCCCCTTCAAGCCCTACATGAAGCAGATGCGAAATTACGGCTACACCCGCATGGTGGCCAACAAGCGCTGGCCTGAAATCGCCACCTGGTCGCACACGGCCATCGGTTTCTTCCCTCCGCTGGTGGTGGTTGCGCTCGCCGCCATGCTTTACGGCGCCCTCTCGGGCGGTGCTGAAGCCGAGCTTTGGTTCACGCTTTCGGGCGAATGGGACCTCGCACGCATCGCCTTCCACATCCCGCTGGGCATGGTGAGTTTCTACATCGCCCTCTCGTGGTTCGGTGCAGCCATCGGAACCTCTCCGCATCGTTCGGTAGGCACCGTGTTCTTGGCACCGCTCTTTGTCTTCCTCGCTCAATGGGCATACGGACAAGGCGTCATCAAGGCTTGGCGAGAAATCCGCCGCACCGGTGGACGAGCAGGTGAAGGCGCCCAAATCGACGACCGTGTCCGCACCGCTTGACGGCACGGGAATTTGCCACCTCCTGGCACCGTGATGACCGAACATTGATGACGGCAAGGTTGGAAAACACACCATGGCACCGACGCTCGCAGAACGCTTGTCGGCGCTTGACGAGCCCGATAGGGCAGGAGAAGCAGGTGCCATGTGGACCTCTGTTCGCCCGGTGCTCGTGTTGGGGCGGGTGGCGATGGTGCTGCTCATCATCGTCGTCGGAGAACTGTTCGACGACGTGCGCTTTGGTGGTTTGAGCATCGGCGTTTGGGCGTTGATAGCCGGCATTCCGCTGTTTCTCCTTATCTCCATGGTCATCACCTACGGCGACCGCTTGGTCAAACAAGAGAAGGAAGGCGGTTCTTCGGACACGAAGTGAAGCCAACTATGAAAAGCAGAACATGTGATGGGCAATCATGAGAAAATCCGCTGTTTGGTTCGTCGTGATTCTCTACATGGTCATGCTTGCACCGTTGAGCGTGGACGGTTCAGAAGACGGGAAATGGAATGCATCCACCGGCTGCAACTGCCACGGATCATCGAGCAGTGTGACGCCAGTACTGAACGGCTTTCCCTCTGCTTACGTCGCCGACACCACCTATTCACTCAGCGTGAGTGTGGGTGGAAATCCAGCAACCGGCGGTTTCAACCTCGCTGTGTCCAAAGGCACCCTGTCCAACCCGGACGCCAACGCCCAAGTGGCCGGCAACGGGCTGCAAGCGACGCACGGTTATTCGCCAGGAACCTCCTCGTGGACATTTGACTGGACGGCACCGAGCACCGGTTCGGGTACGGTCAACCTCAACCTCGCCGTGCTCGCCGGGGACAACAGTGGGAGCAAAAACTCAGCAGACAAGTACAACACCTATTCCACGTCCATCAGCGAAGAGATTTCGACCAACAACGCACCAACAGCCACCAACCTCGTGCTTTCCCCGGGCACACCCACGACCCTTGACGACCTCACCGCCACCTACACTTACGGCGACGACGACGGCGATGCCGAGTCAGGGACCACCTTTGCCTGGCATCTCAACGGCGTTCAGGACACGGCGCACACAACCGCTGTCCTGCCCGCAAGCGCAACCGTACGAGGGCAAGCATGGCATGTTGTCGTCACTCCATCCGACGGGATTGACGCAGGCTCACCCGTTTCATCATCCGCCGTGACCATCGCCAACAGCGCTCCGCAGGTGACCGACCTTACGGTGAGCGATGAAGCACCCGACACGTCAGAAGACGTCACCTTCACCCACCTTTCCGACGACCCTGACGGCGATGCCATTACCTCAACGGAGGTACGCTGGCGACTCGATAGCACACCGTTTTCTTCGCTTGACAACGCCACCACGCTGCCAGCACTCGCCACGCGAGCGGGCGATGTTTGGGACGTTCAGGTTCGTGTTTCGGACGGCACGGACATGTCGGCCTGGTTCACCTCGGCCGTGATCGTCATCGGTTCCAACAACCAAGCCCCCACCGTCAGCGACGTCGTCGTCACCCCAGAACATCCAACCTCCGTGGATGACCTCGCTGTGACCTGGGTTGAAGCGGACCCCGACGGAGATGAAATCGATGACCGCCAAGTCATTTGGATGAGAAACGGCATGCATGAACCTGCTGCAGACGACCTCAACCCTTTGCCCTCAACCTTCACGGCGAGAGGTGATGCGTGGACTGCGTTCGTCCGTGTTTCCGACGGCGAGACGTGGTCGCTGATGACATCGAGCACACAACACAACGTGAGCAATGCCGCACCGATTTCGTTGACCGCGACGCTGGACTCACCCTCCCTCAGCGCCCTTGACGACCTTTCCATCAACGTCACGAGCGAAGATCCCGATGGCGACGAGGTGACCGTTTCCGGCGTGGTGTGGCATCTCAACGGGGAGCCTCAAACAATGGGAGTGAATCAGCCCTCGCTCGAAGGCAGTGCGCTCGCCCGGGGCGATGTATGGCATGCGGTGGTGACCTTGACCGACGGCGAGGATGAAACCGACGTCACGACCGAAGCCGTCACCGTCCAAAACGCACCGCCCGTCATCACCGTCACCTGGCCTGAGGACGCCAATGCGCTGAGCGACCTATCGCCTGCTCTGCAGGTGGAGGACGTGGACGGAGATGCGGTCACCTCCACCGTTGCATGGTACAAGAACGGCTTCCGCGATGCCGGCTTGAGCAACCTGACCAGCGTACCAGCGGAGAAATTGGCACCGGGCCAAACCTGGACCGTGTCCGTTGACGCCACCGATGGCGACGCCACCAGCGAGAACGTTCAGAGCACCTTCGTCATCCCCAACCTCGCTCCGACGGCCGTCATCGAGGTGGTCTCGAGCAACCTCTGGATCAACGAAGAGATTGTCCTCTCAGCCGCATCCTCCACCGATGCAGACGGCTCCATCGCCTCCTATCGCTGGACATGGGACGGCCAATCCCAAACCGGGGCCGTCGCCAACCTCCTGCTGTCCGATTCAACCAGCGTGACCTTGACGGTGACCGATACCAACGGCGAAACCGATGAGGAAACGCTCACCGTTTCGGTGAGCACCGGCCCCACCGTGTTCAACATGCAAACCCTACAGGACGGGTCCGGCGAGGTCCGTTTGCTTTGGTCGTGGGACGGTGACGATGTTTCGTTTAACGTCCTGAGAAACGGGGTAGTGGTGGCGACCACCACGGAGATGGCCTACACCGACGCACCCCCGATGAGCGGTGCCAACACCTACACGGTTCAACCCTTCAACGACGAGCGAACCTTCAACTCCGGAGCCCACGAAATGGAAGTGAACGTTCTGCTCAGCGTTCAAGACGACCCAGCCCCTTCAGGAGGTCTTGGCTTGGTGCTCGGTGGCCTGCTTCTCATCGCCATGATCACGTTGCAGGTGTTGGGCGCCCGAGGAGGTGGTCGACGATGAAGCGCCAAACCGTCCTGCTCGTGGTGCTCGCCCTGCTGCTGATGCCGGCCATGGGTTCCGCCAATCCGAACGGTGTCGGCGAAGGTACCTTTGACGCCCAATGCGGCGGCGCCTGTCACGGTGACGCCGACATGAACGCTTCTTCGATGGCCACCGTGACAGTGTTGTCTTCCGAAGTGGCCTACGAGGGGTTGTTGACCAGCGTGAGCATACGTGTGTCAAACATCGAAACCACCACAAGCGGCCTGCTTGGCATATTCCTCTTGAGCGACCTGAGCGGTGCGGAGGACACGCCTGCAGACGACGGGTGGACCATCATTTCCAACAGCGAGGGAGGTACGGAGAACTATGTTGAAGCCCGGATCGAAGCCGAGCAAACCGAACACACGGTCACGTGGACGCTACGCGCCCCTCTTGAGGGAAGTTATGCTCTCCACGGTGCGATTCATCACGGAGGGCAAGACGGGAGCGGTGTACCGTTCTTCGGCTCATCAGCCGAGCCATCGCTGGTCGATGTGCGACCGGTGCCCGAGGACCTCCCTCGCCTTGCGTCATCCTTCGAACCGCCTACACAGCGCCACGTTGGTGAGTCAACAACCGTTGAGTTGGTGACCGAATTTGTCGATGATGTTCGGGTGGAATGGCGTCTGGTCGGCGGTGAACCTCAACCCGTGACCGCTTCCAAATCCGCAGAGGCCAGCTGGACCTTTGAGGTCCCGCCGAGCCTTCAGCCCGTTGTGGTGGAATGGCGAGTGCACTTGAGCGGTGAAGGCCCTGAACAAACCACACCGTGGTTCCAACTGCGCAGCCAAGAGCCGGCATGGACCGTGGACGAACCCACAGCCTACCTCCAATCCATTGCCATGCTGCTGGCGTTTATGGCGGCCTTCATGGCTCTACAACGCCGCCCTGCAACGGATGATGACACCACCAAACTGGATGCGTTTGACGTTGGAGGTGAGTACTGATGGTTTCGGCAGGAACCCTCCACGTGGTGAGCACCGAGTTGACCGTTGGCTCCTTTGCCATGGCTGGTGTTGCCTTCCTGCTTGCGGGACTGGCAAGTCACGACCTGCTGGGAATGCGTCGCCACCTCAATTTGGCCGACAACGTCGCCCACTTCGCCCTGTTGTTCGGCCTCTTGGCCATGCCCATGGCCATCATGACGGGCATTCAAGCGAGCCCCGGAGACGGTATTGACCATCCCCTGCTCGTCAACAAAATGCTGCTTGCTTCAGCCGCCTTCGGCCTGGCCTTTGGCGTCTTGCTCGCCCGACGGACAAGAGGCGTTGAAGTGTGGTCGGACACGTGGGGTCGGCGCTGGCAGGCCCTTGGCGGCATGGCCGCTGTGGGCCTTATTCTCACGACGGCCTCCATCGGAGGAACGTTCACGCGAGGTGAATCATTGCTCGATATGTTCCATCTTCCGTACGACCAGGTACCGCTGATGCCAATGTGGCTTTCGGGGTTGGTCATTGCGGTGGCCGTGACGCAATTCGTCTTGATGCGCCAAGGCAAGACGGCGTGATCACAAACCAGCCATATCACCGGTCTGGATGGTCCACTGGCTCGCATAAACGCCGCCTGAAGCGATCAGGTCGTCATGGACACCCCGTTCCACGATGGCACCGTCGACCATGGAGAGAATCTCGTTGGCATTTCGAATGGTACTGAGCCGATGGGCGACGGCGATGGTCGCACGGTCTTTGCCTGAGGAGAGCAGATTTTCTTGAATCCGCCGTTCGGTTTCTGCATCCAACGCACTGCTCGCTTCGTCAAGAATCAGCAAACTGGGCGCTTTGAGAAGGGCTCGAGCCAAGGAAACACGGGCTCGTTGACCACCGCTGAGCATGGCTCCACGGTCACCAACCAGCGTGTCAAGGCCTTCTTCCAGTTCCTGAACGAATTCCCAAGCACCCGCCATTTTCAGGGCCTCGATCAACTGCTCTTCCGTGGCCTTTTGGTTGTAGATAACGTTGTCACGGACCGAGCCGTAGAACAGGAACGGGTCTTGACTCACGAAACCAATCGCCTCGCGCAGGGAGTGGAGCGTGTACGAGGTGATGGGTTGGCCGTTGACCAACACCTCCCCGCTGTCGGGCGTGTAGTAGCGCATGATGAGTTTGAGAATGGTCGTTTTTCCAGCGCCTGTGTGGCCCATGATGCCGAGGAAATCACCGTCTTCAACCTTGAACGAAATGCCGTTGAGCACCTTGATGGTGGTGTTGGGGTAGGTGAAGTACACGTCGTTGAATTCAATGGAGGAGATCCCGCCTTCCAAGGCGACGGCTCCTTCTTCATCAACGATGGTCGGCTCGAGGTCAACGGCCGCAAAGACACGACGGGCTGCGGCTTCACCACGCTGGAGTTGATTGACCAGAATGCCGAAAATAAACATCGGCATGGTCATTCGCGTGCTGATGAGCAAGAAGGTCACCAACTGACCGGTGGTGATTTCACCCGTGCTGGCGAGGTAACCTCCTGCGGTGACCAGCAAGCCAAACGCCACGCCCGCAACGGCGTAAATCATGGGAATGAAGCGGTTTCGGTCTTTGCTGGCGCCCATGGCTTGGTCTCGGTACGAGCCTGATTCGGCAGAGACCCGGTCGGCTTCCCAGTTTTCGGCGTTGTAGGCTTGGACCACCGCAATACCCGATATGAGGTTCTCAAGGACAGCGTGAATATCACCGGTCGATTCCCGTTGTTTGCGGTACTTTCGTTGAACACGAGTGGAAAACCAGTACACGGCAGGGACGATGAACAGAATGGGGCCAAAGAGGACCGCCGCCAACTTCCACGACATCAGCACGAGAATGATGAAGGCCGTTGCAAAGGTGATGACGATTCGGATGATCGATGTTGAGGAATCGGAGACGACGTCCTCCAACTGATTGACGTCGCTTGAAAGCACCGACATGATTTGCCCCGTTTGTCTCAAATCATAATACGACGCTTCCATGGCGATAAGCGACCGAGTGGCGTCCATTCGAAGGTCGTGCTGAATGTTGTACCCCAGCGTTTGCCAGGCGTATTCGGAGATGCCTTGGAAGATGGCCAAACAAAGGAAGCCTAGGAAAATCAGAATGCCGTACCCGTAGGCAGGGTTGCTGTGAATTCCCGTGACCATGTCCTGCACGATTTGTGGACCGGAGAGCACATCCGTGGTGAAATAATCCACCGCCAATCCGATGGCAACAAACGGCATCAGGTCGAAGAATCGGGCAGCAGCATTGGCGAAAATACCCGTGAACACCCGCTTTGGGTATTTCTTGGCATAGGGCACGATGCGCCAAATTTGCTTACCGAGAACTTCAGCACCCGAATTGATGTCCTCAGGGGCCATGATATCCTTCTTTGCGCCTGCGGCGTGGCCCCTCGTCATGGAAGGTGGCGCTTGCCTGTAACTCTTGAACCCTCGCTACGCTTCGTCAATCACCGTGACAATCCATCCAATCTTTGATGAGGGTCCCGGTCCTCCATCGGTCCATGCTGAGCCATCGCCGTCGCACGACACTGTTCTTTTCTGCGCTCATGGTCATTCAAGTTCTTTCACCCCTCGCTTTCGTGAGCGGACAGGAAAGCAACCCTTCACCGGAGACCGATGCCGACCTCGAAGGCCTGCAGCAAGTCGGTATTTCCCCCATGGCGACCGCAGAATACGGCTGGCTTGCCGAGGAAGACGGCGTGGCCTCAACCCACCTGTTGTATCGCGACGTGACCCTCATTTCCCCCTCGGATTGGACCCAGCGAACAGGCGAATCAACCGTTGATGGATTCCACATCCTCAGCCACACCTATCCCGTTCCAAGCGAATGGCACGGACAGTTGGCCAGCGCCGGTATCGAGTGCTTCTCGTTCCTGCCACCGACCAGTTTCCACTGCGATGTTGGGTCAGCCTCGCCCTCTCAACTCGTTGCGCTCAACGTCCAGGGCATGGCCCGCATGGATTCGGTGGACAAGGTCCAAACGGACCTCGTCAAGGGCATGCTCGGACAAGAGATGACGGCGCCCAACCCGTTCGTTAACGAAAACTTCGCATTTGTCAACATCATGTTGGCTGGCGACGCATTGCCCGAAGGCATCAACCACAGGGACGACATTGATGTCCATTCCCACAGCGGACGCTTCGCCACGCTTGAGGTGAACATCAACAGCCTCGGGTGGCTCGCACGGCAAGAATACGTTGAGTGGATTGAGCCCAAGCCGTTCTTTGAACTTCTCAACTCGAAGGGCATCGAGGTCATGAACGTCACCGATGTTTGGAGCACCACGAACATGGCCAACATCGATTCGAGTTGGTCGGGCCTCGACGGTTCGGGCATTATCGTCACGGTGGCCGATACGGGTCTGGACAACGGCGTCAACAACTCCAACATGCATCCCGATTTCCGAGACCACATCACGGGGATTGTTTCCTTCCCGCCTTCATCGGGTGAATGCAGCTATTACAGTCTCAGCCCCTGCGGTGACGATGCCGAGGACCTTCACGGCCACGGCACCCACGTTGCGGGCTCGGTGTTGGGCGACGGTACGCACAGCAACGGTGACATCATCGGTGCGGCACCCGAGGCTCATCTCCTCTTCCATTCCATCGCCACCACGTTGAACGACGGTTCCGAGTCGCTCATCGGCATTCCCGATGACCTCGATGACATGTTTGCCCTCGCTTGGGAAAACGACAGTCGTGTGCACACCAATTCTTGGGGCTCCGATGTCAACGGGGCTTACACCACCTCATCGGCCCAAGCAGATGCCAGCGCCCGAACTCACGATGAACTTGTGATTTTGTTTGCCGCAGCCAACGAAGGCGAGGACGCCAACGGCGACGGTGAAATCGATTTGGATTCACTGGGCTCCCCTGCATCAGCAAAAAACGTCATCACGGTAGGTGCGAGCGAAAATGACCGAGCCAACATCACGGCCTACTGGGGTTCAAGTTACGGCTCACCCATTTCCACCGACAAATACGCCGACAACCCCGAGGGTATGGCGGCTTTTTCCTCACGTGGCCCGACCGATGATGGCCGCCTCAAGCCCGAGATCTCCGCCCCGGGGACGTTCATTCTCTCAACCAAATCCCGTAGCACAACGGATACAGGTTGGTTGGCTCACAACGCCAGTTACACCTACATGGGTGGTACGAGCATGGCAACCCCATTGACGGCGGGGGCTGCCGCCTTGTTGCTGGAACATCTGATGGAAAACGAAGGTGAGAGCGCCCCTACATCGGCCCTCATCAAGGCCATCTTCATCGCCAGCGCCCACGACATGGAAGGACAGTATTCCTCGTCATCCAACGGCGCAGGTGAAGCAGCGCCCAACAACCACGAAGGCTGGGGTTTGGTCAACATGTCGCAGGCCATCAACACCTCGTGGTTACAGGGCCATTCGGTCACCACGAATGCCGACCGTGGATGGTCGTTCAACGTCCCCGCCAACGCCGATGACATCAACATCGCACTCGCATGGACCGATCCCGCTTCCACTCCGTCGGCCAGCACGAACTTGGTGAACGATGTGGACTTGGCCCTCAAGAGCCCAAGCGGAACGTGGACCAACCTCAGCAACAACGTGGACAACCTGCGCGGCATGACGCTCAGTTCCCCCGCTCAAGGCACATGGGAAGTCCACGTCGTCGGTTCAAACATCCCCACAGGACCTCAATTCTTTGCCCTCGCCATGACCGGCGATTATTCGCTCACCAACCTCACCCAGGACTCGGACGGTGACGGCTACGAGGACGATGATGACGACTGCAACACCACGGCAGGGACGTCAACCGTCGACAGAACAGGATGTCCCGATACGGACAACGACGGTTATTCCAACCCCGACGGCACCTGGACAGTCAACAACGGCGCCGACGCGTTCCCTTCCGATACCACCCAGTGGGCTGACACGGATTTCGACGGCTACGGCGACAACAGTGCTGGAAACCAACCGGACAGCTGTGTTAACGCCGCTGGAAACTCCACGGAAGACCGATTTGGCTGCACCGATGCCGACGGAGACGGGTACTCGAATCCCGACAGCGGATGGACCACAGCCAACGGGGCCGATGCGTGTTCGTCGGTTTCGGGACCCTCAGACGAAGACCGCAACGGTTGTCCGGACCAAGACGGCGACGGCTATTCTGACGCAGACAGCGGATGGACCACCGCAAATGGAGCCGACGCCTTCCCCACCGACGATACGCAATGGGTGGACAGTGACGGTGACGGCTACGGCGATAACCCGCCACCTGCGACCACCGGTGACGGATGCCCGAGCAGCAGTGGAACCTCCGATCAGGACCGTTACGGTTGTACCGACACCGACGGGGATGGATATTCCGACCCCGACAGCGGTTGGACGACGGCCAACGGGGCCGACGCCTTCGTTTCGGATTCAACCCAATGGGCCGATGCCGACAGCGACGGTTACGGCGACAATTCGAGCGGAAACAATCCCGATGCGTGCCCGAGCCAAGCCGGTACCTCCACGGAAGCCGGTCGTCTCGGGTGCATCGACACCGACGGCGATGGATGGGCAGACGTCGACGATGCCTTCCCGAGTGAAACCACCCAATGGAGCGATGGTGACGGCGATGGCTACGGAGACGAAGCAAGCGGGTTTGAGGGCGATGCATGTCCACTCACCAGCGGTTCGTCAACACGCGACCGCTACGGTTGTACCGACACGGACAACGACGGCTCCTCCGACGGTGATGCCAACTGGACCACGGCCAACGGGGCCGATATCGCCCCTAACGATGCAACCCAGTGGGCCGACACCGACGGTGACGGGTACGGGGATAACCCAACCGGAACCAACGGCGACGCTTGCCCGCTGGTCTCAGGCAACTCCACCAACGACCGCTCCGGGTGCGCAGATACGGACGGTGATGGTTACTCCGACCCCGATGCCCTCTGGACAACCGATGACGGGGCTGATGCTTATCCAAACGACCCCACCCGTTGGGGCGATAACGACGGCGACGGGTTCGATGACGGGCTCGACGATGATTGTCCAACCCTATTTGGTACATCGGTTCACGACCGGAAGGGATGTCCCGACCAAGACGGTGACGGCTATTCCGACCCTGATGCAACCTGGACCACGAACAACGGTGCCGACGCCTTCATGACCGACGGCACACAATGGAACGATACCGACGGTGACGGCTACGGTGACAACCCAAGCGGGTCGCTTCCCGATGCCTGTGAAACCGTCTACGGCGAGTCATGGCAGAACGGGACGTTTGGATGTCCCGATGGGGACGAAGACGGTTGGGCAGATTCCCAAGACAGTCATCCTGACGAGCAATCCCAATGGTCCGATACGGACGGTGACGGTTATGGCGACAACCCCGGCGGGGTTGAACCGGATGCCTGCATCAACGATGCGGGCAATTCAACGCAAGGAAACCGTCTTGGCTGTCCCGATAGCGATGGAGATGGATGGGACGACACCCTCGACGCCCTTCCCAACCTCGATACGCAATGGCTCGACCAAGACGGAGACGGTTACGGGGACAACGCCAGCGGCTTGCAACCCGACGCCTGTCCGGGTGAAGCCGGCACCTCCACCGTCGACCGATTCGGTTGTGTTGACGACGACGGCGACGGTTATTCCAACGAAACCGACGCATTCCCAAGCGACCCGACGCGATGGATTGACACCGACAACGACGGATTTGACGACGCAGAGGATGCCTGTCCCACCACGACTGGAAACTCTTCGACGGATCGACTCGGATGCGTTGACAGCGACGGTGACGGCGTGTCCGATGCAACCCCTCCAATCGGCAACCAGAGCGGATGGAACACCAGCGACGGTGCCGACGCTTTCCCCTACGAAGCAACACAAACCACCGACCAAGACGGCGATGGCTTCGGTGACAACGCCAGCGGCTTCCAACCCGATGCATGCCCGACCACCCCCGGCCCTTCAACCACCGATCAGTTCGGCTGTGAGGATGAAGACGGCGACGGAACCTCCGATGCAAACGACGCCTTCCTCGGCGACAACACGCAGTGGATGGATGCCGATAACGACGGCTACGGCGACAACCCCAACGGGAGCGAACCCGACGCATGTCCTGCCGATGCGGGAACATCCACACTGGATGTGTTCGGTTGCGCAGATGAAGACGGCGACGGTGCGAGCGATGCCAACGACCTGTGGCTCGGAGATGCAAGCCAGTGGTTCGACAGCGATGGCGACGGCTACGGCGACGAAGCAGATGGCACGAACGGCGATACCTGTCCAGCAGAGACAGGAACATCAACGCAAGGAGGGACCTTCGGCTGTCCCGACGGCGACGGTGATGGTTGGGCAGACAGCGAGGATGACTTCCCGGAGGAACGGACACAACACCTCGACAGCGACGGTGATGGCTACGGAGACAACGCAACGCTCGGCGCTTACCGCCCAGACCACTGGCCAAACGATTCCACCCGCAGTTCTGCAGAAGCCTCGATGACGTGCACGCCGGTGAGCATCACCGTCGATTTGGCAGCCAGCGGCTGGTTCTCGTTCACCTGTACGGTGACCACGCAAATGAACTCGGCCTTTGCGGCCAACGTTGACTGGCAAGCAACCACCAGCATCATCGGTGAAACATCCAACCACTTCCTCACGTTCACCTCCACCACGGGCAACACCCAAACGGTCACCCTCTCAGGTACTGCTCGCGAGATGGGAACACACCAGCTGCTCCTTTCAGCCCGAGAGCCAGGAGCAGCCTACCCCATGGACACCGTGACCGTGGTCGTCACGGCCAAAGATTCGAACGCGCCCGTCGTGATACAAGACGATGCAGAGGGCACCATTGTTTCGGTATTAACGGACAACACGATGGTTCAGGCGGCCCTGGCCGGATTGGTCCTCTTCGCCTTGATGGGTGCCCTGATCATTCGGGGGCAGACAAAGACGGCAAGGGAAAACGAGCGAAGGATGCGTCGGGTCAATGAAATGCGAGAAAGTCGCGGCATCGTTGATCTACCACAGCGTCGCATGGTGCAAAAGGAAGAGCGCACGCGGACCCCACGGCAACGGCAGCAACCCTCAATCTTTGACGAATTCAGAAAGCGCTGACGAAGGTTGCGAACCGATTCCCTCAAAGGGGAGAGGCTTGTCGGTCGTCACACCACACTGCGGATATGGTGAAGTGGTTATCATCTGAGGTTTCCAACCTTATGTCGTGGGTTCGACTCCCGCTATCCGCACCTTCTCCAAGAGCAAGAGCCGTGGCCTCGGAGCGCCAACAAACATGAAAGGCTGAGCCGTTAAGCCTCCTTTGCCATCAGGGCACGGTGTTGAGCATGGATTTCTTTCTTCTTTGTCTTCTGACCTTGTGGTTGTACCTCCCCGGTTTTTTGGCCAACACCTTCGCCATGATGTGGGGGAAATGGTTGCCAAAGACGGGATATGGCCCCTGGCCAATCGACGGAGGGAGGAACTGGAAAGACGGGAACAGGATTCTCGGAGACGGAAAAACGTGGAACGGTCTCATCGGCGGATCGCTCACCTCCGGCCTGTTGTGCCTGCTTATTGCCAGCACCCTCGAACAAGGCTCCTTGGACACGGTGTTTGCTGAGGGAAGCACCGTGTTCGCCCACCCGCTCATCGGTTCAGAAGGTGCATGGTTTGCCGTCGGCGGGGCTGCAGGAGCCGCCTTTGTCCTCGGAACGTTCCTTGGTTTTGCCTGCCTGCTGGGTGATTCCGTTGGTTCCTTCGTCAAGCGGCGAAGAGGGTTGAAGCGGGAGGGAGACGTCTCCTCCAAGGCACCGCTTCTCGACACGCTTCCCTTCGCCATCATGGTGTTCCTCTGCGGACAGTTGTTCCTTGGCCCGTCCGTCTTGGCCGCTGAAGAGTTGCGCCTCCCGATGGTGGCGCTGATCCTCATCACCCCCATCCTCCACCGGTCGTTCAACCTGATCGGATACAAAATCGGCTGGAAAGATGTCCCTTACTGAGCAACGGCCACCCTCCAAGGCCAAGCCCTATGAAGGCCAAACAGAACGGCAAGGCATGGAGCGTCCCGCCAACGCCACTCTCCGAGCCCTCCTCTTGGTCTCGTTGATGCTCATTGCGCCACTTTCTGGCTGTTTTGGGGAAGAAGAACTCGAGAACGTTTCCATGAGCAACGCATTGACCATTGACGGTCTTGCAGCAGAAGACGCCGTTCTTCGTGCGGGTGAGTGGCACGATATGTTGCTGATTGGCGATGGCTTGCGCATCAGTGCTCCGGCGGATGACGTTCTCTTCTTCGTCGACGGCGTGCTCGACATTGACAGTTCCGTTCCCGTTGAAGGGGACCGGGTTCAACTGCGACTGTTGACCACCCCCTACACCGAAGAAGTGGTGCTCAACATCTACACCAAAGACGGCATGAAGACCGTGGTGACCCCGCCCCTCGAAAACGGGACGCCCATCGTGAATGGAGAAGCCTGGTACGAGAAGATGGATTACATCACGTGCGACACGCCATCGGATGATTGCGGTTCCTACAACTTCCGATGGATGGGCAGTCCAAACGCTCAGTTTGAACGAGCCGCTTCCTACTTCCAAGGCCACTTTGAGGGGCTAGGATACGATACCCATCTGATGCGGGTCGTCGACACCCTCAACCCCACACAACCCGAATCGTTGAACGTCATCGCTTGGAAACAAGGACGCTCTGACGAATGTGTCCAAGGCATGGGTGCTCACATGGACATCGCCCCACCTGCAGGCCCACCGGGCGGTGGAACATGGGAAGGCGCCTACGACAACACCGCAGGAACGGTGGCCATCATGATGTACGCACAAGTCCTTGTTGACATGGAAGTGGAATGCGATACCTTCCTCGCCTTGTGGTCTTCGGAAGAAGAAGGCCTTCGCGGCTCCAACGCCTTTGCCAACAACGACTGTGACGCCTGTTTGCCACAGGATAAGGAACTCCGATTCTACATCAACATGGACATGATGGGCATTTCGTGGCCTGCTGTGAAAGAAAACGGTGATCCGTTCCCGTATCATGCCTGGTCCGGCCCCGATGTGGACCCGGAGGTTCAGGATGTGGCCATTACCAGCGTTCTCGACCACGTCCATCGCAACGTGCTCAAGGCACCCATGGACCTTCGCATCGAAGGAAGTTACGGGGCCGGGTGTGACCAACACTGGGATGACCACTCCAACCTCGTGATGGACGTCCACGAAGACACCTTTGGACGCTCCGACCACGTGACGTTCCGTAACCTCGGAGCGCAGACCATCTTCCACCTGGGCGCCTATGACGAGGACTACTCAGCCTACCATTCACCTCAAGACACCCTCGAGAACATGGTTGCGGTGGTTGGTGGACAGGAGAATCTGGAAACGAGCATTCAGTTCGTGCTTTGGGCGGCCATGCTGGAATTCTTCTTCGCAGACCAAACGCCGGAAATTCGGAACGTGAACGCCTGAGGGCGTGAACGAATCTTCTTGAATAAAGTCAACGGATTCTATCCGTGGACGAGGCGACGCATCCGGTTGATTCCTCGGGCATAAAGCCCGCTCCACCGTGGGTTGCCGATGCGATGGCAGTTGGCATCGGCCTCTTCCTTGCGTTCAGTGAGACCGTCATGCGCCTCATGGCAGGAAAAGATGCCGTGGACGCCGTATGGCCACACGCCGTTCGTTCACTCGACTGGACCATGACGCTACGAGAAACGCCAACGCTTCCCTTTACCCTCTTTCTGCTCGGCGGCGGGATGGCCTACGGAGGTCGCCAGTTGATGCTTCACTGGAAACGAAGAGAAGTCGGTCTTGCGCTGAACGGACTCATCGGGTTCTTGGTGGGATTCATTGTTCTGCATTTCCTTCTCGATGTCTTCTACCTCCGTGGCGCATTTTTGCTTCTGCCTACCCTCCTGGGGTGGTGGCTTGCCATGCTCTTGGTGGCCAGAGGAGGCATGCCTGTTTGGCGGTCACGGGAAGAAAACGGTATGTCTTGGATACACATCTCGCATCTGCTCGGTGTGTTCTTTGCGGCCTGGCTGGTGATGCCGGGTATCCCCGCCATCATCGGCTTTGCACCTGCACCTCCCAACGCCCCGGCTTTGGGTTACGGGGCTGCGCCGGGCCCCAACGACGTGGTTCAATTTTCCTCTCCCTACACCTTGCCAACCGAGGTGACCGAGGTCCAAGGTGACTTGGAAAACGATGTGGAATTCAGCGTGTACTTCACGCTGCCCATCCTTCCGGAGGAATTCCCGTTCACCCACATCCCCTTGGCGATTCTGCTCCACGGCTTTGGATACCCCGATGTTGACGCATACCAAGATTGGATCACCCATCTTAGCGCCAAAGGGATGGCCGTGGCCTTCATCCAATACCCGTCCGATTTACGGCCGAGCGGTCACGAGACGTTCGTTGAGAAAGAGCGTGAAGGCACCAACGATTTCTTGCAACACACCTATCGAAACCTCTCGATACGTGCAGGAATTGAACACGTAGAGGAGGTGTTGCTCGGCGAAATGCGGGACGAGCGGGTCGACGACCATCTCGGAGAAACGGGGGTTGACCCCAACACCCTATGGGTGGGTGGCCACAGTTTGGGGGCGGCCTACACGTTCTTCACCCTCGATGAGGCGTTCAAGCGAGGTTGGGGCCAGCACGCCCTTGTCGTGGCGCTTGAGGCACCAGCGAGCAGACCCATGCAGGCAGAACTTCAGCCCGACCTTTCCGCCCTCCCCGAGGAGGCGCTGGTGCAAATCAGTGTCTCAGAAGACGACATGAGCGTCGGAGTGTGCCCCGGAGCGTTCCATCAACAACAGTTCAACGAGTTGCCCGATGAACGAAACCAACTCATTGTGGTCCGAACGGACAAATACGGCTTCCCTCGGTTGGTGGCGAGCCACTACATGCAAACCGACCCCGCTCACGACAGTCTGTCCGATTGGGGATTCTATCGCCGCATTGATGCACAGGCAGACTACATCGTGGCCCATTCCAGAAACGACACGTTCACGTCGGACTTTGCGTTCCACTACATGACCGATGAAACGATGCTGACCAACATGGGCCAGTGGGAGGACGGGACGCCCGTCCTTCCGTTGGGCTTGTACCACAATGCCGTCAACACCGAAGCCAAATTTGCCCAATGCACGTGAACGACACAGGAGATAAAAACATGACAGAACATCAGGTAACCCACGATATCAAAGCCCTTTGGAAATGGATAGGCGGTTCCGCCTTCCTCGCCTCCATGTGCTGTTTTCCCAGCGTCGTTCTCGTGATGTTTGGATTGGCCAGTGTGTCAAGCGCCGCTGCGTTGTCCAACGACTTGTATTGGGGCACGAACGGTATGGGCTGGTTCCGCCCCCTGCTCTCGACGGTCAGTCTTGGATTGGTCATCACGGGGCTGGTGCTGTATTTCCGTCGCCAGGGCGTCTGCACCATGGATGAAGTCAAACGCCAGCGAACCCGTATCCTCAACACATCGTTGTTCGTCATCACCCTCAGTATTGTGACCTACCTCGTGTTCAATTTCGTCGTGTTGACCGAGCTTGGCATCGCGGTTGACCTTCCTTGGGAAAGCAGCCGATTCTGGGTTTGATCAGGCGTTGTTTCGCAGCGTCTTGCATCCAACACCCCACTCGGGGTTCGCCTCCATGGCCAGGCGAGTTTCCTCGAGAAGGCGCTCCTCAGGGGTTAATTCAGCAGGGTTCACCGGAGTCAAGGCAAGGGAGATGTGATAGCCTTCAGATTGCCAATATTCCAATTGAATTTTTGAATTTTCAATTGAAATCTCTTTCGACCCGTTTCCAATTGGAATTTCAATTCTGCGAGGATTCAGGTGCATTCCGAGCCCCAGCGCTTTTTGCACCGCTTCCTTACCTGTCCACCACTGCATCGCCTTTGAGGGATGTGCCTTGAGATAGGCAAGTTCCTCCCCCTTCGCCATCATGTCAAACGCGTTGGCGGCAAGGGTCCGATCGAGAGGCTCAACATCAATGCCAACCTGCACGTCGGGTGAAGAAACAGCAAGAAACACACGCCCTTCGCTATGCGCCAGTGAGATTCGGGGCAGCGGTGTGCGCCGCCAGGCGCCCTGAATGAAATGCAACGAAGGTGCACGCTCTTCGCTACGAACCACCTCGATGGTGCTGAGATCCGACTCACCGAGTCGTTTGAGCCCCTCTCCGAGCAACCAGCGGCCGCTCAGGTGTTCTTCGCGGCGCTTTTGGGTAACAAAGGTGGCCACTTCATCAGCATCGACCAACGGTACGTCGGCGAGGGCCCAATCGGAAACATCGGTCACAAACAGATGCACGTCGGGCAGCGGAGATGCCAACGCCGTTACCTGCGTCATCCTCTCACCTCTCATCGGTCAAGGGAGAAACGTTGGGCCTCATCAACCGTCGCCATGGCCTTCAGTTGGAGCCCTTTCAAGGCCAAGACCGGAGCGTCGTCTTCGCCAACGATGAGCACATCGTGAACCGTCACGCCATCACCTTGTTCAGCCGTTTGCACGCTGCGCAACCGAAGCGCCTCGTCCGGTTCAGGCACCCGTAGCATCGTCGACCACGAGATGCCGACGGGCAAACTGCTGTAACCGAGCGACTCCATGGCGACGAGGCCTGCGTTCTGGAATCCAGCCTCAATGAGCATCGGCAACGCTTCCAACAACACCGACTCACCCTCCTGTTCAACCACAAATTGGTCGGTGCTCGGGAGCTGGTGACGCATGAGGGCCACCCCGTCGATGCCGAGCATCGTTTCATCGCCCACACCGCGCAACACACCTCCATGAGATTGGAAGCGTGGGCCATGGAAGTAGCGGTCGTAAATGAACGACGGCGGGTGCATCAGATCGCCGGAAGGGGGCGTTCCAATCGTGGGCAAATCGTCCACTTCTCGTTGAAGGAACGGACACAAATCATCGCATTTCTCAACCAGCCGCACACGCGCGACGTGGTGTTCGCGTTCTCCAAACACCTCGCCCTTCGAATTCATCAAATCCGACACGAGACGGCACGTTACCCACGACATGTCGCCCTCGCTTCGCTCAAGTTCAGTCTCGACACGGACCACCATCGGCCCCTTGAGCAACTTCACAGGGAGCCCGAAAGCCACGTCCTCAAAGCCCGCAAGGCACGTTGACGGGCGGAGGAGAAGGGCGTTTTGTGCAAACATCTCAAGCGCCATCACACCGGGGTGATAGGGGACGCCTTCGATAGCGTGGTCCACGAGGAAGGGATGATCGTCCGTGGACAGCGTGGCTTGCGAAACCAAGCGCTGACCCTCGTCAAACGAGAGCACCTTGTCGACGAACGGGAACCGAGACGGATCAGCCATCATCGCTGACATGTGTGGCGGCAGTTTCAGCGGGGCTTCTCTGAACGAGGCGAACTTGTCCATCAACCCCAAGGAACCACAGCCCAGCACCCGACGCTTGCCACCTTGCAAAGCCTCAGCAACGAAGAGGGAAACGCCGTCGTCCACGGCCAATGTCTCAATGCCCGCTGCTGCGAAAACGGCCTCGATGGAACCTCGGGTTGCCATGCCAACGTCCCGCCATCCGGTCCAACCGATGGCGACACCTCGGCAATCAGACGAGGCCGTGAGGCGAGCCATTTCAGCATCAAGAACAGAATTGGCTGCAGCATAATCCGTTTGTCCACCGTTTCCAAACCGACCGGCGACGCTGGTAAAGCAGCAGGCGAAGGAGGGGGCATCACGGCCAGAAGCCTGTACGGCACCCAAAAGCGCTCGCCATCCATCGACCTTGACCCGCACAACGCGGTCAAAGACATCGTAGCCCTTGTCGTTGACCAGTTTGGAATCCTCCAACCCCGCTCCGTGAACGACGCCCGTAATGGGCCGTTGCAACGAGGCTCCGAGTTGCTTCAGGCCTTCTGCGTCCATCACGTCAACGGAGCGGTAAGAGGCGTGATTGCCTGTAGCCTCGATGGCGTGCAACGTGGTGTACACGTCACGACTGCGGGTGAACTTTTGCCAGGCGTTGTTCCATTCAACCATGGTCACCTTGCCCGTTTCACTGGCCTCAACCAGTCGCTCGCGAAGGGCGTTCTTTTCCTCGGTCAATTGTGCCTCATCCCACGACACCCATGCCTCGGTTTGCTCGATGAGGGTGGAACGACCGAGAAGAACAAAGTGAGCCCCGGCATCTCTCGACGCCTTTGCCACACCGAGAATCGAAGCAGCGGTCACGCCCGATCCACCACCCGAAACCAACCAGGTGTCGTCGGCCGTGAGCGGTTGAACGTCTTCGACCAAATCCTCAGCAAACGCTACGAGGGCCCAACGGCGGCCGTCTCGGTCAAGTCCAATTTCCACCTCGCCGTCCAGTTGGAACAGATCGTTCTCGATCATCTCCGCTGCCGCGGTTTCGTCAAACACGTGGTCGGGATGCAGATCAAGCGCACGGCAACGCAGGTCGGTGCGTTCGAAGGCAAACGATTTGGTGACGCCGGTGGCAGCACATTGAACAGCATTGAATCGGTCACCAAGGTTTCCGTGTCGCCCGTCAAGAGCCGTGACCGATGCGACGATGGCCGGTTGACCTGCGGGCATGTTTCCACCCAATTCTTTCAACAAACCAAACCAACCATGCGCAGCGAGCGCTAGTTGCGATGACGGATAGGTGTCTTCACTCCACTGTTCCGACGCCAGTTTCATCGGTGCCATGTGAACCAAAGCACCGATGTTGCCTCCTCCGATTTGTTGAGCAATCCATCGAAGATGCTCGGGTTGTTCAGGGTCGGCTCGGTACACTGTCCTCCCGTTTTCGTCCTGTCGGGAGGCATCACGAATGCGACTTTCGAAGCCGATTCTTACGGCCTCAAGTCCTCTTGCTTCCATTCGCTGGCAGAAGGCTTCTGCAATGCCCCATCCATCGTCGGAGACGACGACCAGACCGGTGGGTTCGATCGTCTTATCCACGCCCGGACACGCTTCAATCTCCACCTGCCAACGGCGGGTACCCGTTTGCAGGGGCGCTGCGGGGGCATGAGCCGGTGATTCCGATGGACCTTGCGTGGATGGGGAAGAAGGAGCAGGTTCGACAGCGGTATCGCCGCCTTGCATCCTGACGATGTAAGCCGTGAAGTGATTGAGTGTGGGATGGTCAGCCAGAACGAAGTCTTCGTCAACCGGTAGCTCGAACGTATCTCGAATCTCTGCCATGATCTCGGCTTGCTTCACCGTGTCAATACCCAATTCACCTTCCAAATCTTGGTCCATCTCAATGAAATCTGCAGGATAGCCGGTGTGGCGAACGACGACCTCAACGAGCACGGATTCGATGGCTGGATGGGCGCCAGAGGCGGCCGGCGCCTTGTCTGCTGGGGCAGCAGCCGATAGCGGTGCAACCTCCATGGCCGGGGCGGGTGCAGGGGCGGTGGCGGCGGGCGCTGAGGTGGTTGGGCTGCCACCTTGCATGCGCTGGATGTAACCGATCATGTGGTTGAGCGTGGGGTGGTCGGCCAGCACGAAGTCCTCGTCAACAGGGAGAGCGAATCGGTCACGGATGTCCGCCATGATTTCGGCCTGCTTGACCGTATCAATGCCCAATTCACCCTCGAGGTCCTGGTCGAGCTCGATGAAATCAGCGGGGTAGCCCGTGTGTTCAACGACGACCGACACGACCGTGTCCGTCATCTCGGCGTCGTCAACCATCGCCACGGGGGCAGGTGCAGCCGCAGGAACCTCAGCGACTGCAGGCGCCGACGGTTCTGCTTGTGGTGTGGGTTCTGCAGGAGAAGGCGCTTGTGGGGCAGCACCTGTCATACGCTGGATGTAGCCGATCATGTGATTGAGCGTCGGGTAATCGGCCAAGACGAAATCTTCGTCCACAGGGAGACCGAAGCGGTCACGGATGTCGGCCATGATTTCGGCTTGCTTGACCGTATCAATGCCAAGTTCGCCTTCGAGGTCTTGGTCCAATTCAACGAAGTCCGCTGGGTAACCGGTGTGGTGCACCACCACCTCAATGACGGTTGAAACCATCTCGTCGTCAGCAACAACAGTGGCGGGCGCAGCAGCCGCAGGGGCGTTCTCAACGGGAGCGACAACGGCGGCTGTTGTTTCGGCTGCAGTCTGTTCAGGCGGTGCAGAAACAGGCGTCGCCTCCATCACGGAAGGTTTGCCTTCCCACGCTTCGGTTGGCGACCATGCGTCACCCTGAACGCCCCCGTGAAGGTTGTCGTCGCCGTTGACATAGGCCACGAGTTTGTTTTGCAGAATTCGCATCACGACATCGTCCGTACCCGCAAGGTTGCGAGCCCATGCGAGAAGTTTAGCGCCGTTAATGCGCTCGCCTTCAACCGGCCACTTTCGCATTAACGACAACGCAATTTGGGAGCCGAAGCCAGCGGCAAACCGCAATCCGTACTGCAGTTGAGGATAATCACCGCCCGTTGAAAGGTTCAGGTCTCCCAATTCGGGGTCCTTCTCTTTGTGGTTGGCGATGGGAGGAATACGACCGGTCAGCAAGCCGTAGAACATGCTTGCATCTTCAATGCCGACAGCCATTGGATGGCCGGTGAAGCCTTTCGTGTTGGCGATGACGAGTTTGTTGGTGGAATCACCAAAGGTTTCCCGCAACGCTCGAACCTCGGATTGTGCTGAGCCTCCACGAGCGGGCGTGTATGTTTCGTGCGAGTAAAAGACGGTATTCGGGGCCATCTCATGCCGGTTCAATCCCCAACGTCGTTCCATGTCCGAAATGAATCCGTTGACCACTTGCCCAACGTGTTCAACGTCCAAGCGGGTGCCGTGGTAAGCGGAGTTGGCAGTCGTTGAACCAAGGAATTCAGCGATCGGCTGTACGCCTCGCTCTTGGGCTTCCGAATGTCGCTCGACCACAAAGGCAGCAGCTCCCATGCCCAAAATCAGGCCGTTGCGCCGACGGTCAAAGGGCAGCGCCGTCTCCTCGACGACGTTGTTGGTCGCAGCGGCGCCTGAGGCAGCGAAGCCACCTGCAATCCACTCCCACAAATCGTCGCCCGTCACGTCGTCGCCGCTGATGATTACCACACGGTCAACGCGACCCGCATCAAGCCAATCTTCGGCCACACCAAACGCAGCGGTTGCGGATGCACAAGCGAGGTTGATGGTGGTGTTCGGTCCACGGATGCCCGTGTATTGAGCAAATTGGGAATGGCCCATGTTCAGCGTTTGGAACAGGTACCTTCGGTCAAACCGTCCTTCACCGTCATCACCGTCGGTCTTGGCGTGCTTGGAGGCCATCTGAAGACCGGGGAAACACGACGAGAACACAATGCCGGTTCGCTCACGCTGGACCTGTGGCACCTGCCAGTTCCGAATCAAACGGAGCCCGCCTTTTCCAACCTGCTCCACCGGAGTCAGTGGAATGCCGGCATCACGTAGTGCCAGCAGACCAGCCGCAACAGCGAGTTGGGTGCTGATGTCCCAAGCGATGATAGCTTTGGGGTCGATGCCGAATTCCTCAGCGAGGTCAAAGGGCCCCTTTAGCCCCGCCAACTGAGGCACGTCGCCAAAGACCGTGGCTTGGTCCATGTTGACCGAACCGTCCCTTCCCTTGATGAGGCGGACAATGTTCTTGTCGAGTAAACGCTGTTTGTATTCATCCGAGACCTCTTGAATGCACGTCTCGCCGCGAACAAGTTTCTCGAACGTGTCTTCCGAAAACACCCTGTCGGTACCGGGAAGCCCCAACGAAATGCCTGTCACCACATACGGGTCAACGTCCCGCTGCGATGCGGGTTGCAGCGCTGAGACGGTCTGGACGGGCGTTACCGAAAGGTTCGCCGGAGCGGTCACCGAGGTCATCGCTTTCCATGAAACGGGAGGTGAACGAACCCATCGATTGAGATCGCCCGCCGTCGTCGCTGTGCGCCCGTCAATCTCTGGGTCGGTGGTCGCCTCGGAGGCGATGGTCGCCACCACCTGTTGAACTTGTGCTGGCGTGAGGCCGAGCCCCTCTACCAGCAGCACGTGACCGTGACAGAAAGAAGCGGGATACCCGCTGAAGGCCGCAATCCGGTCACCGACATAGGCTTGAATGGAGCGGTTTCGGGCATAATCGTCGTCCATGTTTGCCACATGAACGGGTGGAGCAACGGCGGCCACCGTCGATGCACCGCTCCCTGGCAGGGGGCGAGCTCGAACGCGCAGAGCTTCGAGGTCGGCTGAAGACGAAGCGGGTGTGAGGGCGTCGGAGGTTCTGGCTTCCATCGGTCCGGCCTTGAACGCGTCTTGCAGCAACGATGAGTCAAGTTCGGGCCAAGAGGGGGGCCGTCCTGCGAGCGCCAAGGCCCCAATAGCGGTGAAGAAACTGGCGATGCCTCCTTGTTTGGGATGATTGGTCATCACGGGAACGTGGGGTTTGTCTTCCAAGATTTGCATGGCGAACATGGTGAGCGCACGTTTGGGCCCCACCTCTACGAAAATTCGCCCTCCGGCCCCATACATCGTTTCGATTTGTTTGGTCCATTCAACCGAAGACGCCATTTGTGGGGCCAATTTTTCAAGAATCGCCGTTTTCGAATCATCGCCATCTTGTGGGTAAAACGTCCCGTCAACATTCGCAGTGATGGGGACGGTTGGCCACCGAATCTCAAGTCCCTCAAGGAAACGACGTAGCGGTTCGTTCGCGGGTGCGACAATGCGGGAGTGGAAGGCGTGAGAGGTCGCCAACTCAACACAATTGAATCCCTTGGCTTCAAACGCCGCCATGGCCTCACGAACGGGTGCTGTTTCACCAGCAATCACCGTCATTTTTGGTGAATTTTTGTTGGCAGCAATGACGTATCCTTCGGTCGCATCCAGCACCGCTTCGACTTCAGCGTACGGTGCGGTGACGCTGGCCATGAGGCCTTTGTCGTCAATCTCAACCGAACCCATTTCGGTCCCGCGGGCCGCAGCGGCTCGAAGGGCACCGTCCATGTCCAAAATTCCCGACGACATCAATGCGGCGTACTCGCCGAGTGAATGACCAGCGACCATGTCGGGCATGTGGCCAAAGGCTTGCAGCGTACGTTCAATCGCCAGGTCAGCGGTTAACATCGCAGGTTGTGTGTATTCGGTTTGTTTGAGTTTGTGCTCGGCTTCTTTTCGCTCCTCATCCGAGAGCGAAGAACGCAGGACGAAGCTGGAAAGTGTTTCACCGTCGAGCACCTCCACCATCGTTTGGTCTGCCTGCTCCCACACGGCTGAAGGCGCTGAGAACCGCTGGGTGAGGTCTGCGGTCATGCCCACGTATTGACTCCCTTGACCGGGGTACATGTGGACGCATTTTGCTTCTGCAGGCAGGGCGGGGTCATCCGTGAGCAAAACGCCTTGTGCTTGCAAGAAGCCCCACTTCTCTTTGTCTGCCATCGCCTGCGTAGCCAAGGTTTGCCGCTTGGCGAATTCTGCCCATGAGGTGGCGACCAAGGCCATGCGGACAGGGTCGTTCGCATCGTAGTCTGCGCTTGCTGTTTGGAGGGCTTCAGAAAGGCGACGACCACGCGGGTCATCGTCGAACAGCGGTCCGTCAAACGTGGTCTGCGTCAATTGAGCTGCAACCGATTCCAGATCGGTTCCAGACAGGAGCAAAACGCCCCCCTCAATGGCCTTCAATTGTTCGTGATTCATGGTGGGTTGAATGGAGGCGTCAAAGATGGAAGGAGCGGAAATCGACGCTTGTCCGCTGTAAGCCTGCCATCGTGCTTCCCATTGCGACGCCATGGGTGCATGGACATCGGGTTCGTAGCCCTCGAGAGCGATGTGGAAATTGGTGCCTCCAAACCCGAAGGCTGAGACGCCTGCACGGCGAGGATGCTCGGAAGGACGGGGCCAATCAAGAGGCTGTGTTGGAACGAAGAAGGGGATGTTGTTCCAATCAACCGTAGGGTTCGGGGTTTCGAAATTCGCACTCGGCGGGATGGTGCGATGATGCAGCGCCATCGCCGTTTTCATAATTCCAGCAATGCCTGCAGCAGCCTTCAAGTGACCGATTTGGGATTTGATGGAGCCCACGGCCACTTTTCCTGCACCCTCCACGTCGGTCCACAAACGGGAGAGCGTCGACAACTCGGTCGCATCACCAACCTTCGTGGAGGTCCCGTGGGCTTCCACCAGTTCAACGCTCGATGCCGGATAACCCGCCTGACTGTAGGCACGGGCAATGGCCTGAATTTGTCCCCGCTGGCTGGGCGCAGTGATGCCTTTTCCTCGGCCGTCGGATGAACCCCCAATGCCCCGGATGACGCTGAAAATTTCATCTTCGTCACGAATGGCGTCGCCCAACCGCTTCAGGACGAGCACACCAGCCCCTTCGCCCATCACGAAACCGTTGGCTCGAGCATCAAACGGTGAAGAATGCGAGGGAGACAAAGCGCCAATCGCTGAAAACTTTGCAAAGGTGGCCGGATCCATGGTGCGGTCGCTCGCTCCAGCAAGCATGACATCGACCTGCCGTGTTTGAAGCAAACGGCATGCGTCGAGAACAGCCGCCATCGAAGAGGCGCATGCTGCATCCATGGCGTGGTTGGGCCCTTGCAGGTCAAGCAGGTTAGCTACCCTTCCCGACACCACGTTCGCCAGTTCACCCGGCATGGTGTCCTCGTCGACTCGAGGCGTACCTTCCAAGACCGATTCCATGAAGGCCTCCGCCTCCGACGCTGGAAGGCCGTGCTGCTTGGCCAACTCCGTTGTGTGATTTGACCAGACGCGAATGTTGGACATGTTTCGGTTTTCTCCACCCAACGCATTGGCAAAGACAACCCCCGTTCGTGTGCGGTCGATGTCTTTGGCATCTCCGTCGTAACCCGCATGCTCGATGGCATCAGCCGAGACCGTCACGGCCCATTGCTGACAGGGGTCAATTTGCGGTAGGGTGCCCGGAGGCTGCCGCCAGCGTCGCCAATCAAATTCAGCATCGGTGACCAGTGCTCCAATTTTCGCATAAGTGAACCCTTCCGTATGGGTCCCTGGACCACCTTCTTTCCAAAAGTGGTCAATCGGCCCCGGCCACCGCCCTTCGGGCAGCGGTCGGATGCTGACCTTGGCATCGAGAACGTTCTGCCAGAACGCATCAATGCTGGACGCGTCGGGCATCAAGGCCCCAAGGCCGACGATGGCGATGGGTTCGAACGGACCTTGGTCAATGCCCTCACAAGGTTTGCCGTCTTCGGTCGTGAACGCCATGTCATCACCTCAATTCATGATGCTCTCCGGCACCATCGTGATGGAATATCCAGCGTCAACGTAGATGCATTGCCCGGTGACACCCGACGCCATCGGGCTGGCCAGCCAGAGCGTGGCTCCTGCTACGTCGTCTTGATTGACGTTGCGTCGCAGCGGTGCATTGGCCTCAACGTGGTCCAAAATTCGGTCAAATCCCGGAATACCGCTTGCAGCGATGGTTCGTATCGGCCCCGATGAAATGGCGTTGATTCGGTGACCCTCGGGACCGAGATGGCACGCCAGTTCTCTCGTCCAGCATTCAAGCGCCGCTTTGGCCATGGACATGATGCCGTAGCTTGGCACGAAGCGGGTGGAAGCTGCGTAGGTCAGTGTAACCGTTGAAGAACCGGGATTGAGGTAAGGCAAGGCGTGCTTGAGGCAACGCTGAAGTGAATTGGCAGAGATGGTCATCGCCGTGTTGATGTCGTCATCTTCAACGAACAGGATGGGGCGATCAAAACAGGAACGAGGGGCAAACCCGATGGCGTGGATGAGAATATCAGCCTTTTTTCCGGGATGGTCAGCGGCAAAGGCCGTGAAGAATTCCTTGGTCGTCTCGTCCGAGGCGACGTCCAACGGATAGAAGCCTCCAATGGCGGGAAGTTGGTCCTTG
>JAYPIL010000009.1:0-14558 GCA_038127845.1 Candidatus Poseidonia sp. | reverse complement strand
CGCTTTTGGTACCCGAGATAAAGCGTGACGCCCGCCGCTGCAAGCTGCTTGCATATGGCCCAAGCAATCGAGTCTTCGCTGGCGACGCCAAAGACAAACGCTGTTTTCCCTTGTAGGCCAATCATGAAAAACACTCCGTGGGGAACAAGTGTAGTGCGCTACACCAAGCCTTTGAGTGTTGCTCAAAAAATCGGGCCACATCGGCCGAGTTCGCAGGGTCGTGGAACCAGCCGAAAACGGAGCAATTCCTCACAAATCAGCGAAGACGGCGTCGAAGTCATCTTCCTCGTCTTCATCGGCAAAGAGGTCATCAAGTTCCGAGAGGTCCAATTCATCCTCGGGCTCGTCTTCGTCCTCAACTTCAACGGGCGGGACGTACATTGGCTGAGCGTTGGCTTTTCGACGAAGCGCTTTGGCCAAAGCGAGCACGAAGATGAGACCGAACACCACCGCAGCACCGATGCTGCCGTAGAGCACCACCGTGTCTTTGTCAACCTCTTCAAGGCCACCTCCGAGGCCACCAGCGGTTTTGCCTGCTTCGAGTTGAATGGAAATGGTGGATTCACTGACGGGTGCGTCGTCATCGTTCTCGCTCACCGCTTGAAACACCATCTGGTAGCGGGTGTCTTCGAGCACGTCGGAAGGTGCCCGAACGGTCAATTCGCGAACATTGGAAACGCTGTCTTCGTCGACATTCTCGGCCACGAAGGTCCCGCCTGGGAACGAAAAGCCTGCATCCTCTAGTTCAGCGGCATTCGTGATGGTGACGCTGATCTTGTCGTTGTCATTGCCGTTGTTTTGGAACTGAAACGACACGCTGATTTCGTCACCGCCCTGCATGGTTCGGGTGCTTTTGTCTGAAATTTCGAGATCGACCATGCCAAAGGTAGCGATGTTCAAATCGCCGCTGACGGTCGCGTTCGAGGTGAGACCTTCTGGCCAGTCCAGCATGGCGACATTGGTGACCGTTGCGACCAAGGTGAAAGCGTAAGACAAGGACGAAGAGAGGCGTTTCTGTCCGTTAAAGGTCACTTTGAAGTCCTCTTCTTCATCAGGACCGAGATCAAACGTGTCTTCCTCAAGCATCATGTCGACCTCAACGCCTTCCCATTCCTTCTCGACGCTGATGGATTCTTGGAATGACGATGGATTTCGCACCGTGCAGGTGATTTCAACCACCGGATCGTTGAGCGGATGAACATCCATTTCGGGTTGTTTGTCTTCACAATCAATTTCAACACCTGGAGCAGTAGGCACCTGTGCCGTGGCCGATTGAGCGGAACACACCATCATCAACACCACCACGAGCAGAGACCAGCGGCGTGAAAGTTGCATGTCGCTCACACCTCTGCCTGTGAATACTCTTTCATCAATGTGATGGGGAGTTGCGACCTGTTTTGGCTTGAAAATCAACGATGTTCCATCTCACCGTAGACTTTGTTCGGCAACTCGTGGTGTGTGTGCCACATGACCTTCTCGTCCATGCCCGCATCAAGGAGTTGACGGGTGCGTTTTGGCACGGTTTTCGGCCCCAAAACAGCACCTGGTCGGCGTGGGTCATCCATGTAGTCGGTTTCCATGAAAAAGCCATGACTTGATCGCTCATGCGTCTCCATCAATCGCTCCAATGCACCCTTTCCACAAAGCACGCTGGGCGTGAGACCGTGGGTGTGGTCCGAACGCACATCGGGTGGGGAATAATGGCGGACCAGTTTGACCAAATCCATACCTTGTTTGAGAGCTCGTTGGGCCAAATCGGGATACGTGGCCTCGGATTCACCTTCCACGTGGAGTTGAAGCGGAATTCCTTCTTGCGCCGCAAGGTGCATGGTTTCCTCGAGAAGCATGTTGGAAAGGTCCCACACGGTTGAGGAAACGGGCCAGTGCGGACGACCGACTTCCCCGATGGCATGGGCTTGACCCTCGTGGACAAAATGCAGGGCTGCGTCAATGGAGTGCCGATAATTTTCAATTGCCCGCTCCCGGCCCGCATCACCTGCTTCTTCCACCCATCGTTCAAACTGGTGAGCGAACGCAGCGGGGTGCGGTCCAAGCACGACACGAACACCAAGGCCAAACGCCGAGCGAACTTCTTGTGCCATTCGAATGGTGTCTCGGTAGGATTCCAGGTGACCCTCATAGGTTTCGGGAGGTGCTGAAAAATCAGGGCAGTGAACGAGCACCAAATCCGTTCCACCCGCTCGCTGGAAATCTTGAGCCGCGTTAAGAAAGAGACCACGACGATTGAGATGGAAATGGTTGTCAAGAACGGGGCCATCGTAGACCATGCGACCCACTCAAATTCGCTCAACAAAGAAGCCACGTTCGGTGAACACCGATTTCCAATAGACAGCGGACATGGCAACCATGTTGGGATGGCGAGCATCGGCAACCACGCATTTGCCATTGGGCCACATTTGCACGGTGAGGTTGTGCCGCGTGTCGGTGAGCGTGGTGCATCCCAGCCTCGCGTCGTATTCCGCGGAGCCCGAAGGCAAAGTGGCGGGAATGGCTTGCAAGTTCACGTCCTTCTCAAACTGAAACGAGGCCACGACGGGACCCATCTCAGCGACCAGCCCGCTGTCTTCCATGCCGAGTCGGAGTAACAATTCCTTTGCTGCTGCACGGGCCGCCTCAATGCGGTGCGTGCCGTGAACCACAATGCGTCCTTCCTCGTCGATGACGAGTGTGGCTCGCGGTCGGTCCATCGCCTTGATGACCACGCCGCTGTTGCGTTGCCCACCGACTTCCTTCACGACTTGGTCATGGTTCAGAGGCGTGGGGCAAACAAATCGAACGAGTTGGTTTTCGACCCTTACATCCATGGATCCGCCCGCCATACTACTCCTCCTCCGTCCCACGGGTGTCGGTGGGTGTTGATGAAATCTCCTCCGGAGTGGGAGCCATGTTCAAGGCCGCCAGCACGCTGTCCCGCTGAGGTAAATGCAGAGGGAGCAAGAGAACGGCTTCTTCACCGTGTTCCTTGCGAAGTGCAGCAAGCGCCCCTCGAATTCTTGCGGCATAACGCTCGTCTCTCCTTTTGTTCAATTCGGGCGTACTCATCTCACGATTGATGTCCCACCATGCAGAAGCCATCACGCTGGCGCTCGCATAGTCAACGGACTGATTCTTGGGTGGCGGGGTCACGGAGAACACGTGTTTCTTGACCTTTTTTTTCCACCGCTTCCCGATACGCACCATGCTGAGCAGCTTTTTCCAGTGCGACATGGCCTTTGCTTCGAGGGTGAGAAAATCGTTCCAATCGGGGTCATCCACCATGGGCTCAACAAAGAACACGGGCCGACCGTGCCTTGAGGCGTTCCGTTGGAGTCGGCGTGGTTCTGGGTCTGGAAAGCGCCCTCCTTGAAGATCTTCAAGCATGGAGACGCCTTCGATGTAGCGTCCAAAAGCGCCACCCGTGAGGATGGCATGGGTTTGATTCACCCCTTGGGATTCGGCCTCATCGGCTTCCTCTTGTTCCCAAAGCTCCACCACATCGTCCGTTTCCAAGAGAGCGATTCCGTGCCAGGTTTGGCGTGGGCGCATGACGTTCGGGTAAACAACCGTCGGCAAGGTTCCGTGGAGAATCACCGTTCCCCCATCGGGGTCGGCCCAGACGGCATCCGTCCAGTCCTGCGACGATGTCATTGAGGAGCCTCACTGGTTGTTGACCCAGTCCTGAAGCGACTCAACGGTCCATCCTTGGTCAAAGTAGCCTTGGATCTCCGCCTGTGTCCACTGCGGGAAGGTTTCCATGGCGCGAGCCATTTCGGGGTCCACCTCGGCCGGAATTTGTGCCAGCACCTTGCCGCCACCGCCGCCGTAATCGTCATCATCGTCGTCGTCTTCCTCTTCGTACTCTTCATCGAGCATGGAGCCGCCTCCACCGCCTCGACGAGCCAGGACGAACACAAGGGTCCCGAGAACACCGACAACCACCACAAGCAGGACCACGATCAACAACATGGACCCGGAATCTTCCTCTTCGCCAACCTTGACGTTGAAGACATCCGCCCACTGCGCTTCGGAACCGTCGTAAATCGTGTCGCCCGATCCGTTCATCGTGATGATGTAATACATGCCCGTGGTTTGCTCGGCAAACGGCTCAAGGTCCACGACAATCCAGTCGCTGACCTCTGCGATACCAAGCTCTCCGCTGGACACGGTGGTCTCTTCCACTGGGAAGCCGCCATCGGTCACCGATTTGATGACCAACACGGCCTCACCGGCCATCGTTCCGGTGTTCTTGACCTTGATTTGCATCTTCATCGAGTCGCCAACACGGGGGTCGTCGTCGAGCAACACATCTTGCACGGAGAAGGTCGCTTCTTCGTGGATGAACGTGTATTGCGACTTGTATTTGGCCTCGCTTGAGAAGATGGGGAGAACCGATCCGTCTTCTTGCGGGCCACCGCCCAAACGAACCGTGGAACCCGCAGAGTCAACGCCGGACACCCAGAACACGAGGGTGGGGACCTCCTCCGAAATCTTCTGTTGGTCGGGCTCGTAGATGTTGTCGTCAAGCGGCCAGAGATCAACGCAATCGGCGCTCGCCAAATACCCGCCCGTGATCGTGGTGAGGTCCAACGTTTGCGTTGCAGGGTCGGTACCGAAGTAGCCCGTGTACTCAAGCCATGGCATGCCGATGATGTTGTTGCTGTAGAACATCCAATTGACCTGCAAGTCACCTGGGAACAACGCTTCTTGCTCCTTGATTTGCACTTGAATGTCCACGCAGTGATAGCTGGCTGTCGAAAGGACATTGGCGATTGGACGGTTCTCGTCGTTGTCGCCAAGAGCCCCCTTTTCAGCGAGCCACGTGTTGGCAACAACTTCTGGAGGGGTTCGGTCCACCTTCAGCGTAAAGGACTGGCAACCGTACGAGGTTGAGGTCGCACACAACGCCGTGGTGAAATCTTCAGCACCGGTCGGCATGTCAACCTCCAACGCTGGGTCGCAGGCGTTCGGAGCGTTTGCTGGTGGGCACAGACGGAACTGGTACTGGTACTCGTTGGTGAACACGGGCGCCGTGATGTTGACGGCAAACTGACCACCGGTGAACGAGTGGTAAATCGTCTCGCCGGGCGTGGCAATGTAGCCTTTGCCGAAGTCCTCAGCAGCGTCAAGCCGGGTGATTTCCAAGGTCAATTCCACTTCAGGGTTGATGTAGACGCTGTCATAGATACCCTCTCTGAAGGCAAACTGTCCGCGGAATTCAACGGTGTCTCCTGCATAGATGAAGCCCTCTCGGACATCGCCGGTGAAGGGTTCGCTCATGTCTTCGAAGTACGGCGTGACCATCTTGTTGTTCACTTCGTCGGTTCGGAAGTCCAACTGAATGCCGTCGCTGTATCGCCAAATCTGGATGTATCGGCCGGGCACACCCGACAGCATGGTGTAAAGCGGGTTGTCAAGATCTTGCATCTGCAACTTCGGTTCGATGTCCTTTCCATCCATACCGATGATGCCCCAGTCGAGGCGAATCGGGATGTTGAGAATGAAGTCGCCTTCGAACGGGTCGATGAGCGCCGTGTTGTCCATGGTCAGCATGGTTGGCACAACGTTCCCGTCGTAGACGATATCGATGTGCGGGCTATCGGTCCAAGCCGTTTGGTTGCGCGGGAAGTACCAAACGGTCATGTCGTCGGCCGTTTTGTCGAGGTTGATTTGGAAGAAATCCACGTCGCGCCATCCGTTGTCGTCGGATGCCTCCAAAATGAGGTGGTAGGTGTTTCCGGCGTACATCGTTTGGTTCCATGTTCCGTCCCATTGGAGTTCATTGGAGTTGAGGAAACCGTTACCCTTCGAATCCTCAACAAAGAAGTTACGAATCACGGGGGATTTTGACGACATGGAAATGTAGGTCACTTGGTCGTTGTCAAATCCTGGGCCACCGCCGTCAATGGGGTTGCCTGCCAGGTCGTATCCTTCAACCCAAATCGACACCTTGCCTTCCAATCCTTCATTGGCAACGTCGCTGTATTGGCCAGAATAATTTGCGGTTGGCGCTTCGCCGTCACCGTTCATGGTGATGGTGTCGTATTCCTCGGGTTGGGGAATGCCGTCCTTGGGTTGATCGTTGGTTCCATCGTGGTCGTTTTCGACCCAGTAATGAAGATCGAGTGACGCTGGCGGGCTGGGAAGGTCTTGGCTTGACATGCGAATCTTCTGCGCCTGTTGCGGCACGACCCACGTGTCGTCGAGCAGTGTTCGCCAGTTCGACTCAACGTTGGCATCGGTTCCGGGACTCAACACCTGAATCGCCAAGAGATTGGGCTCGTAGGTGTCGATGGTGATGTCAAAGGGAATCGCACAGGTCTCATCGGGATTGTACTCCGATGGAGGACAGAGAAGGTCGCCGCCTTCGTATCCACGAACGGCAAACCGGTAGGTCTCGCTTCCTGCGGCTTCGCCGAGGTCGACGTTCCAGTTGAAGTCGCCCCCAATCACGCCGGAGCGGTTGGCAATTTCCTCCCATTCGACGGTGATGTTTCCGTCGGTGGTGTTGACATGCTTCAACTCCAGTACGAGGAAGTAGGCGCTCGGGTCGGGCGCTTCGCTGAGGTCTTCAAGGCGGATTTCGCCGATGAGGTTGATGTCTTGACCTGATTCAGCGCCGGTCAATGCTTGTGCAACACCAATGCTGTTTTGCAACTCAAACATGGTGATGCCCGCATCGTTTTCCACGGCGTTCCCGACCGCTGGGTCGAGCAAAATCGCATCGGGCAAGCCGTTGATGCTGTTGGACGTGGTCAAGCCAGCGTACATGCGCACTGCGGAGGTGTCATCCCATGTCGGGTTGACCCTGAAGTGCCACGTAATTTCGTAGCCGTTGGTGATGGCTGCATACGACGAGGTCGATTCAAGCGTGAGGTAGTCGTTGACATCGCTGACCTCGCTGAAAGACATGAAGTCGCTCCACGAGAACTTGATGAAGCCCGATTCGGATTCAAAGGTCAACCATGCTTCCGAAAGGGTCGTCCCGGTCAAGGGGTCGACGGTGTGGGTGGTGACAACCTCGTAGATCTCACCCGTTGGATACAACCCCACAGGGTTGTTGGTCATCGACAGTGTGTTGTCGTAGCCGGTGCTTGAGGAAACGCTCAGATCGCTGAGGGTGACGCCGCCGCCCGTATCGGTGTACACGGCAACCGGCACGGTCGCTGTTGCCCCACCGGTCCACAGCGCAACGCCTTGGTTCAATTCGATGTCGAGGCCGTCTGCTGCGTTGAGCGTGGTTGAATAGTTGTAGACAATGTCCAAATCAACGAGATTCAACGATGTTCCTGAAGAAGCGTTTGGCGAATCAACCGTGAACCTGAACTTGACCCAGTATCGGCCAAATTCGTCTTCGTGCGTTCCTGCCACCGAGGGGTTGGTCAGCAGCGAGTTGAGGGCACCCTTGAGGTCAAGTGGAGGAGATACCACTTCTGGGAAGATGACGGTGCTGTTTGGCATGTCGCCGAGAACAACTTTCTGCGAGCCCGCCATCAGCGACAACTCGAAACCTTCGTCGATGTCGGTGTTGGAGTGGATGGAGACTTGGTCCATACCGATGTCTGCAGAGGCCACCTCAGCCCCTTCGGGCAGCATGAACACGCCACCGCTTGCCTCGCCGTTGAGGTCGAGGGTGAGGGTGGCTTGGTCCATGGCGTAATTGATGCCGTCGACCGTGCTTGAGACAAAGGTGGTTTGGCGACCGAACATGTCGAAAGCTGGCTCGGTGAAGCCGTAGTCCACATCGCCGTCATCGGCGACGTCGATGCGCATGTGCCCGGCGTGGTGACCGAATTCGAGGTCAAACCAAAGACCAGCGACATTGCAAGCACCCTGGTAAGCGATCATCGAACCGAATCCGAACAGCGGAGCAGCGAACGAGGTCTTGACGCCGACCGTGAGGTTCAGCGGTGTCGACGAACCGGTTGGCGTGATTTCAATGCTCGGTGTTTCGGAACAATCATCCTGGACCATTGGCGTAATGGACGTGATCGGGTAGGAGAATTTGCTGCGTTCCTGTACCGGGCTGTAAGCATCGAGCAGGAGGTCCGGTGAGTAAATCATCGGGAAGCCGCCGCCGACGGTTGACCACACGCCATCGTTGATGTCCGAGGGGCCAACCGTGGTCATGTTGAAGCCCGTTCCCACTCGGGACCCAATGCTAAAGCCGTGAAGCACGGGTGTGGAAAGGCGGTCAGGCCCGGAATCAAAGTTGAACTTCAAGTTGACAGCACGGTGTTGTTGGGTATCGATGTTCCACAATTCGATGATGTGGCCCTCAAGTCCGGACATGGACGATCCGTCTTTTCCGTAGATTTGGTTGCCGTTGGTGTCGAGCACGTCCACGGTGAGCGTGGCAGAGGTGGTGGTCTCGGCTTCGAGGGTGAGAATTCCGTAACCGTTGGGGTGATTGTCACCACCAAGAACGGAGGGCGTCATGCCGCGTACGGTCATGCTTGCGCTTTGAGGCAGCAAATCTCCGAGGCGGAAGTTGTCAATGTACCAGCCGGACATGTTGTCGTCGATGTTTCCAAGACCCCGTGCCGTGTGGTGCATGACGAAGCGAATCTGAATGTATTCATCGATAAAGTCCGTCAAATCGACGGCGATGGTGGCCCATCCCGATGGGTTTTGAGCCGTGGTTGAGGTCCCGGCAAGACCCCAATGCGGTGACGAACCGTTCAACAGGCCTCCACAATTGGTGGTGATGCGCCCGTCTTGGTTGGCTCCACCCTGTGCGTAACTGGTTCCGTAAGTAAGACCGGTGCTCGCCTGTTCATCAATCGGGAGATAATCGAAATCTTCGGGGACGTAGGTCGGAGGGAACCCTGGGTTGGGGGCGGAACGAATCTCCATGTAGGCGCAGTCGGAGAACCGCTTTGAGTTGGGTTGTCCGCCTGTCGTCGTCTCAAGATTGTGCCACGAATCAAAGTAGGCCGTCTTGCTCTTGAGGAGCGGGTCCACATACAACTCTGCGCTGAACATTGAGACGAGGAATTCTGGGTCAGAAGCGCCCTGATCGTCGTCGGTGTAGTTGTCGTCTGCGAGGTTCGTACCCCAACATTGCGAACCGGACTTGCATCCAGCTGGCGTGTTGGTCGCATCCAAACTGCCGTGTTCCCAACCAATGCCCGTTGCCGGCATGTCACCCGGCTCCGTGGCGTCAGCGAACCCACCGTCCGTGCCTTCAAAGTCCGTGAGGAAGCCCTCAGCCGCAAGTGAAACGGGGGTGGCATCCGTACCGTCTTCGTATTGGAAGAGTGCCTCGTCAGAGAACTCGGTGAGTTGGTTGTTGTATTGGGGGTTCCACACACGAGGAATCGTGTCCACGTCAATACGCTGGTGGGCACCGTGATGGACCATCGAAGTCGAGACCTTCATCGTTGCACCCGTAACCGTTTCGCCGTCGGGCAGGTCAATGCTTCCGTCAACCAGATTGACGAGGTCGTTTCCGTCACGAATTTCAACATCCACCGAGGATGAACCGTCGGAAAAGGTCGTCACGTTAGCCGATGCAAACGGTGCAAGAACCATCAACAACATCAAAAATACGGGCTTCAATCTGCGGGGTGATTCGTTTGACATGGTGTCACCTACAACTTCCCGAGGTCTTTTCCCCCTAAAATCTCGTCGCTCCGCTGACTCTGCGACTTAAAATGTGAGGTCATGCGGGGTTCCATGAAGATGAGTTATGAGGGTGAACCAAATGCGGCAACCATGGAGCCATATTCCACCGAACCCGTCACGCTGATTGAGGAGGTCTTTCCGCAAGACACCAACGCCTACGACACCTTGTTTGGTGGGCGACTGTTGTCACTGATGGACAAAGCGGGTGGCATCGCTTGTGCGAAGTTCGCCCACCGAGAATTTGTCACCATCTCCATCGACACGTTGACCTTCATCGCTCCGGCGAGGCAAGGCGACCTGCTGGAAGTGACCGGCCAGGTAGTCTACACCAGCAGTCACACCGCCTGCACGAAGGTGACCGCCTATACGATGAGCAAGGCAACCTGGGAGAAAAGCATCATTTGTGAAGGGTATTTCTTCTTCGTGGCCATCGACTCCATGATGCGGCCCATTCCCGTGCCTCAATTCACCCCGGAGACCGATGAAGAAACCGAGGAATGGGAGAAAGCCAAGGCCATTCGTGAAAACATGCTGGCACAGAAGGCCAAACGCAACGGTTGACCACCCATTGATTCTTCAAGCCGAGGCAGGTGGGCGCAGCATGGTCGTGCTGAACATCGCCGTAATCGCATCGGATGACCTTGCGAAAAGCATCGCAAAGGCCGCCGACCAACGTGACGTTCACACCTATGTTCACAAAGAAAACACGCCCGAAGGCGCCCGAATTCTTTCCCTCATCCGACCGGCAAAATACCCCGAACGGTTGCGCCCCTTCCTCAATGCCCTCTCCACCGCCCAAGCCGGCATCATCGAAGTCGAGGCCGTGAATGCAACCCTGGGTGAAGCGCTGGTCGCTTTTGCGAGTGCTGGTGTTGAACGGGGGCTGGCGGTGCTCAATCCCCCTCAAGGTGAATGGATCGACGAAGACCAAGTCAAGATGTTGTTCAAGCAAGCCGGTCTCTCAGGCTGGTCGTTTGAGCCAAACGACGGCATCCATTTGCGAGAGCGAATGTACGGTTTGATGGATGAGATTCACGGGCGTCTCGTGGAGAACGCATCGGCCCCCTTGGTGCTTCCCGTTGACCAACATTTCAACGTGAAGGGCATTGGCCTTGTTGCCATTGGCTACGTCCAATCGGGATCGGTCCGAGTCCATGACGAACTGATGCTTTTACCTGCCAAAGGCGGGGGTACTGCGAAATCGCTGCAAGTGATGGACGATGATGTGGAGATTGCTTCGGCTGGCGACCGTGTTGGATTGGCCCTTCGCAACGCAAAAGAAGAACACCTCAGTGGAAGCACGCTCATCGTTCACCCGCCCGTGGAAGACAAACAAACCAACACCACCGAACCTCTGGCTCTTGAATCGCACCGACGCTCCCGCCTTACGCTGGCGGTCTCTCCCTTCCAAAAACGGGTTCTCGAAGCGGGCGATGTGATTCACGGAAGCGTTGATCTTCAATTCGTGGTCGGCCGTGTGCTCCATGTGGAAGGGACATCTGTTGACGTGGAATGGGAGAACCCGTTGTTTATCCGCAGGAACAACGCCCCTCCGGTCTTGGTTGCACAACTTGATTCCAAGCCCCGAATCATGGGTGCTGCAACAGCATTCATGCTCAAAGAATAGGCCTTGGCTTTTGCTTCCTCGAGCTGTTTTCACACCATCCTCGATGGCCTTTGGCGGTGGTTTGATAACCTCGCACGATACGAGCCGCAACGGGATGCACGAGATTGGACAGAATTCTGTTCCAACCAACGAGTCGAGCGTCATGACGTTCTCCTCGCTCCGGTTGGCAGAATCATCAGAGCGGGTCAACATCACACTGGATGAGCGGATGCTGAGCATTCAAGGACGCCGCCAAGCAACAGTCGATGTTCGAATCAACGCCATCCAGACCATGAAACATCATTCCTCCGAGCTCGTGCCCCCGTGGATGGTCATCTTGGGATTAGCACTGATGTGGATCGGCTATCGCCTGGTGGTCCCGCCATGGTACAGGCTCGGATTCATCGTGGCGGGGAGCGCCATGGTCGTTGCTCGTTTCTTGACCAAACAACCGACACTGACCCTCCAAACGACCTCGGGTGACACCCACGTGGTGTATGGAAATGAACGCGTCCTGAATCGAATCAGTTTCATGTTTCACCACCTTGCCAACGGAAAGAGCATGGTGGATGTTCGTCGCCTGATGGAAGCCATCGAAGGCGACCTTTCGCACGGCACACTCGCTGCAGACGTCCTGCCGGCACCTGAACTTCCTGTGGTCATCCACACCCCTCAGCCTTTGGACAAATTCCTTGCCTCAACGGGAGCGGATGTTGAGGTACCCGATGCCGTTGACGCCGAAACGGTTCCCGAGTGGGTGCCAACACAAGAACCTGAACCATCACCTCAATCCCATTTTACCAGTTTCGTACCCGGCTACATCGCTGACCAAACCATCGCTCACGCCACGACCTACCCTCCCGACCATCGCCCTGCGCCAGTGAATCGCTCGGTCTTGGTTCCCGTGCAAACACCACCACTCCACCAAACCATCGTGGACCCAAGCGGACAACCGGTGTTTTTTCCGTCGTTTTTTGGACGGCACGAAGCGCACATTCCCGGTCAACCAGAACCGCTTGAGGAAGAGGAGTCCGTCATTGAACCCATCTTGGACATTGAACAAGTGGTGGAGGCTGAACTTCTCGATGCAGACATCGTGGAACCCCCATTAGAGCCGCTTCCTGAGCGGGAACACTTGCTCCAACCAAAACAAGCGAGAACACTGGACGATACGCTGTTCACCGAACGCCAGCCACGTATCCTTCATCCTCGAAATCAAGAACGTGCGGGCTTTTTCACGAGCGTGCGTCATCGTTCCTCGGAACTGCTGCGTCGTTTGGGCAGTCAACCCTCTCCTTCCCCGTTTGCTACGACGGAAACATCCGGTGCGCTTCGAGAGCAAGCCGAAGCCTCGAGGCCTGAGCCAAACGAGGTCTCCGCCGCACCCTTTGAGGAGAACGAAGGTGCAATGAATCCTCACGACGCTGCCCGACTCAACCGTCGAATGGCCTCCCTCCTCGCCGCAGCAGAAGAAATTCAGGAACAGCAAGAAACAGCGCTCGATTCGCTCTCCTTCGGCGACCTGCAACCCAGCACGACCTCAAACGACGTGACGGACATCCCACGCTTGGATGAAGACTGATCAGCCTTCGATCATCGTGCGATACGCCGCATAGCGTTCCTCGAAACCTTCTTGTGAAAGCGATTGCAAGGAAGCCGTCCCAAAGGCTTCGAGCGTGAAACTGGCCGAGACGGTAGCCATCATCAACCCCTCACGCAATTCAGGAAGGGACAAGGGACCTTCGCCCGCAGCAAGGTGGGCAGCAAGCGCCCCTGCGAACGTGTCGCCACACCCCGTCGGGTCAACGACATCGGCGGTTGGATAGGCTGGTAAAGCAACAAAAGCGCCCTCGTGAAGGGCGATGACGCCGTGCTCTCCTCGCTTGACGACAAGGGTCTGACAGGCGATCTCATCGGCGAGGTTGTTCATTGCCCGAACAAGGTTTTCATCCTCCATCAGCATGCGCACCTCGCCATCGTTGATGATGACCAAATCGGCTGCGGTCATCACGCTCAACAGCGCTGGTTTAGCGATGGAAATCCACAGATTCATCGAGTCCAGCATCGTGAGGCGCTTGGCGTCTGTTTGCTGCATCACACTCTCCTGAATAGCGGGATGGAGATTGGCGCAGAAGAGGACCGTAGGAGCGTTCAACGCCGGCGGAACGGTTGGCTGAAAGTGCTCAAACACGTTCAGGTAGGTGGCCAAGGTTTCGGCCTCGGCCATGGCACCGTGATACGCGCCCTCCCATCGAAAGGTTTCCCCAGGTGCCACCTCAAGACCCGTGAGATCGAGACCTGCCGAAGCCAAGACCTCTCGGTCTTGGGCTGCGAAGTCGGCACCGACCACGCCAACCAATGCTGCATTTTTTTGGTTCATTCGACGCAGGTGAAACTGACAGGAAAGTCCGCCGTAGGTGGCCGAACCGCCCAGCGCATTATCGATGCTTCCTGCTGGAGAAGCAACCGAATCGTATGCGAGACTGCCGACGATGAGAACGCCCATATCATCACCCTCTGTGCGCATCAACCAAGCAGTTCTTGGTGCATGTCGATGTATTGAATCGTGATGTCGCCGTTGTTGAAATCTTCTTCATCCATGATGCGACGATGAAGCGGAATGAGATGCTCAACACCCGTGATCATGGTTTCATCGAGGGCGGTCTTCATCCGACGCACGGCATCTTCTCGGTCTCTGCCCCAGACCAGCAACTTGGCGAGCAAGGAATCGAAACACCCCGGCATTTCGTAACCTGCATGAGCGTGCGTATCGCAGCGAATCCCAAATCCACTCGGGAAGTGACACTCCCACAATCGGCCCGGACTTGGGACGAACTCCCTCGGGTCCTCTGCATTGAGGCGGCACTGAATGGCATGACCTCGCCACGTGATGTCCTCTTGCTTGAGAGAAAGGGCTTCTCCTTGAGCGACGCGAATACCTAGTTCAACGAGGTTGTGGCCGGTGATCAGTTCCGTCACGGTGTGCTCAACTTGGACACGAGGGTTCACCTCAAGGAAGTAGAAATCCCCGTTGGCATCACGAAGGAACTCAAAGGTCGCCAGGCCCTTGTAGCCAACCGATTCTGCGCCTTTGCAGACCAAGGCTCCGATTTCCGCTCGCTTTTCATCGGTGAGCCAGGGTCCTTCCTCGACGAGTTTCTGATGGCGACGTTGAATGGAGCAGAAACGCTCACCAAAGTGAATGGCATTTTTGCCGTCGGCGAGGACTTGGAACTCCACGTGCTGCGCGCCCTGAATGTACTTCTCAACGAAGACGCGCTCGTCACCAAAGGCCGATTTTGAACGTGACTGGCAAAGTTTGAGCGCA
>JAYPIL010000008.1:37348-45081 GCA_038127845.1 Candidatus Poseidonia sp. | reverse complement strand
GAAGTGGTCAGCGGAAAGTTGGCGACGGTTCGCCGACCGCCGGAACTCCTGACCAGAGACGTGGTGGCCAAGGCCATCAACGAAGAGGTCAAAGCCGGCCGTGGTTCGCCCCACGGAGGCGCTTTCCTCGACATTTCTCATCGCGGTGAGGAAGCCATCATGAAGAAACTCCCGTCGATGCATCATCAATTCAAGGAATTGGCTGGTGTTGACATCAGCAAGGAACCCATGGAGGTGGGTCCGACCGCCCACTACGTCATGGGTGGCGTCATCGTTGACGCAGAATCTCAGGAAACGACGGTCCCCGGCCTCTTCGCTTGCGGTGAGGTGGCATCGGGCCTTCACGGCGCCAACCGATTGGGCGGAAACTCGCTCTCCGACCTCATCGTGTTTGGTAAGCGAGCCGGAGAATTCGCTGCCAAGCGCGCCAAAGATTTGGCGCAGCCCGCCATTGATGACGCCCAAGTTGGTCAAGCCATTGATGACATGCTGGCACCGCTCCTGCGTGACGGTGGCGAAAACCCAGGCGCCATTTACGATGAGATGCGCGACATGATGCAGGCCAAGGTCGGTATCATTCGCACCAAGAGCGAACTCGAGGAAGCTCTTGACGACATCAAGGCGTTCAAAGCGCGTGCGCTGGCCTGCTCCTCAGGCACCTCCCGGAAGTACAACTCCGGCTGGCACCAAGCGCTTGACCTCATCAACATGGCCGACGTATCCCATGCGGCCACCTTGGCCGCCATCACCCGCGAGGAAAGCCGTGGCGGTCACACTCGAGATGATTTCCCAACACCGGAAGACGACTATTGGGGGAAAACATTGAACGTCATTTGGATGGAAGATGGAGAAATGAAGATCCGCCAGGAAACCGTGGAGGAAATCCGTGACGATCTCAAGGATGCTCTCAAGGAAGTCAAAGCCATGATCGCTGAGCGTGCTGCAGAAGCAGGAGGTGGGAACTGATGTCACTCAAAGGAAGCAAACAATCCTTCAACATCTTGCGTGGTGAAGGCGATGAAGCCAAACTCGAAGCCTATGAACTTGAACTCGACGAGGGTATGGTGGTCTTGGACTGCCTGCACCGCATTCAACACGAGCAAGAACCCGACATGGCGGTTCGTTGGAACTGCAAGGCTGGAAAGTGTGGTTCCTGCTCGGCCGAAATCAACGGCCGCCCTCGCCTCATGTGCATGACACGGATGAGCGATGTCGTGGCTGAAACACCCGCAGGCCAACCCATCGAAATACGCCCGATGAAGACCTTCCCCCACGTCAAGGACCTTGTGACGGACGTGAGTTGGAACTATGAGGTAGCTCAACGCATCAAGCCCATCAACGGCCCAGAACATCTGGACTGGGAATTCAATCAAATGGAAGCCGACCGTGTCCAGCACTTCCGGGAATGCATCGAATGCTTCTTGTGTGTCAACACCTGTCACGTTCTTCGCGACCACGAACTGTTCGACGATTTCGCTGGACCCCGGAACCTTGTCCGCTTGGCGAACTACGAAATGCATCCGTTGGACATCGAGGACCGCGTTCCTGAAATCAAGAAGGAATTTGGCGTCGAATACTGCAACATCACGCGATGTTGCACGGAAGTTTGCCCGGCCGGCATTGAGATCACCGATGATGCCATCATCCAGCTGAAGGAGCGCGTGGTGGACCGCTACTACGACCCGTTGCAGCGCATATGGCGCACACTCACCCGGCAAAAAGTACGGTATTGACCGAGTTGATGCCGGTGAACTGGCTCAACCGATGCAAAGGGCCTGTTGCGGTGGTCCTCGGACTGTTCTTTCTCAACGTCGGCATTCAGCACTTCACCAACCCTGCTTGGTTTGAGCCCATCGTGCCAGCCACGCTCGACAACCCACGTTTTTGGGTCCACGCGAGCGGCGTGGTGGAAATCCTCGTGGGTATTGGAATGATACTCCCCCAAACTCGGCAGCAAGCGGGTCTCGCTACGGCTGTCACCCTCGTTGTGCTCTATTGGGCCAATCTCTACATGTGGATGGAGGATGTACCGCTCGACGGAAGGGTGTACGAGACGCACTGGCATGTTCTGCGAGCCATCGCTCAAGTGCTGATGATCCTCACGGCGTTATGGATTGGTGAACGAATTCTGGTGGAAAAGACCGAGGTGAATGAAGACACGGCAACGGTCGAAGATTGAGAAAACCACCGTCACGCAGATGAGCCGTGAGCATCCAGCCACTCACGAATCCATGTTTCACCCGTCGGGTCGTTCCCAAGCGTCGGATGTGCAAGCGGTCGTACGATGATGAGCATGTCGAGTTGTCCCCCCCAGGAGGCCAAGGAGGCCGTTGATACCTCACCGACAACAAAGCCGCTGGGGTCCATACCAATGGCGGTGGTTTTGATGAGGTACGAGCGATGTTCAACTTGAATGGAGGATTCGCTGCTCATGCGAACCTCGAGCCGTGTTGGAGCGGGCGTAGATTCCAACAAAATGTCCTCGGGGTCGAGTTGGAAGGGGAGTTCATCGCCGATGAGGTCAACCGCTTGGTGCATGCGGTCATTTTCCATGTTCAACAGCGAGGCGAGGGTCATCGCTGTCCACTCAGCACCGGCGACCCCGGTTTGGTAAGGTAGCCTCAAACGAACGGATTGGAGCACGACGGCTTCCCCGGTCACCCACGTGTACTGCTCGCTCGCCGGGTAGAGAGGAGCGTGCGGGTTTTCGGTGAACAGCGGTTGACCCCATGCTTCGGGAGCCACCGGTTCATCCACGGGAAGAAGACCTGTTGAACCCAACACGAGAAGCGAGACGCCAATGGCCATCAATCGGATGCGTCGGTGTTCGTCCCATGCCTCCCTCGATGCGGGACTGAGGACTGACAGGAGCAAGGCAAGCGGCAGCGCAAGGAGGAGACCGCCTGGAAGCAGCCACATCATGACCACCACGGTCAACGACAAGAGAACACCTTCGGAACCAAGGGGTTCCAACCACTCGGTTTCGTTTTCGGGAAAAAGGCGCTTGTGAATGTACCACAGGAACGCTGCACCGCCGAGCAACGGTGCAAGGGATTGAATCACTCCCTGCCAAACCATGAACGTCGTCACACGACCAACAACTGACCGTCATAGAGGTTCGCCTCTCGCCAAGGTTGAAGCGAGTGATTCGCTTCCTTTCGGTCATGGCGGGCCCGTTGTTGACCTTTCAACGGGTGGAACACCGGCACACCGTTGCTCGTCCAACCCCGTGGCGCCCGTGGGCGAAAGGACAAGGTGCTGGAATCGTCGGCCTCGACCTTGACCTCTACGCGGGCAGTGTCCTCGGCTTGGTGGGACCAAACGGTGCCGGAAAAACGACGCTCTTGAGAATGATGGCCGGCGTGTTGCCGATTCAGAAAGGCACGGTTGTCGGCCATGCAGGCTCATCACAGCAGGTCGATGTGGTCGACCTGCGAACATGGGCCGGCCACATGCCGGAGCAGGTTCGCTGGCAGGGGAGGATCACGGTTCGTCAAGTCCTCGAGCAACTGAGCGAGATGCGTGGAGCCGGGACGCAACAACTGGATGGTTTGCTCAACTTGGTCGGTCTTCGTCAGCGCGCTGAGGACGACCTCGACAACCTCAGTCAGGGCATGCGCCAGCGACTGTCCATCGCTGTTGCCCTGCTGGGCTCCCCCAAGGTGCTGTTGCTCGACGAGCCGTTCAACGGTTTGGACCCCGTGGCATCGGAGGCCTTCGCCTCTCTGGTTCGCCGTCTCGCCTCAAAAGGGGTCTGCATCGTCATATCATCCCACATGGTGACCCAACTCGAGGGACTTATCGACCGTATCGCCCTTCTTCACCGAGGCCAATTGCTGGACGAGGGGCCGCTCGCCGATGTTGAACGACGTTTGGGTCTCGAAGGACGATACGTGGTTCACGGCCGAGGCGCTATTGAAACGGAAAAGGTACTTGCCGATGTCGACACAGACCTCCTTGAGCACCAAGAGGAAGACGGGGCATGGTCCATCACCGTGCGAGGTGCACACGATGCGGTGCTCGATGCCTGTCGGAAAGCCTCGCTTGACATCATTTCATGGTCGCCTGCCCGACCAAACCTGGTTGAATGGTTGTGTGCGGCAACAGGAATGGCATTGGACGATGTGAGTTTGGAGGTCACGTCTGCAGCGTTCCTTCCCATGCGGAGTACGGAGGTGACCGAAGATGAATGACTTCACTCGCATCCTGCGTGTGGCTCGTCGGATTCGAAACGAGCGACTTAAGAGCATCCGCCTGAAGGTGATGCTCCCCATTTTACTGCTCTTCATGCCGGGGCTTGCATGGGGGTTCTCCGACCCGAACATCGTGCTCCCGGGAGGGCACCAGCCGGACCAGGCCATGGAGGTGCTGTTCTACGCATCTCTCGGCGTGGTCTTTGGCGCGACGATGTGTGCGGTGTTGATGTCGTTTGACGGCGTAAGCCGTGACCGTGCGAGCGGTATGCTCGAGATTCAATTGGCCCAACCGATGCCCCGCCAACATCAAGCTGCAGCCTTGGTGCTCGGTTATGCTCAAGCCATCCTCATCCCCGTCTACCTCCTGTTGCTGCTGACCGTTTTTGTGGTGAATCAACGCATGGGGGAGTGGCCAGCGCTCGGAGAGTTCGTGGTCTACGCGCTCTCCACGGGGCTGATCGTGTTGTGGTACACGCTCTTTGCGCTCTTGGCTTCAACCAGTGCACGAGAACAGGGTACGGCCATCGCTTTCGGCGTGGGCGTGTGGTTCTTCTTCACCTTCCTGTGGGCCCTCGTGACGTCCATGGTGGCGTACGCCTCCGGGGTTGCGGTCGGTGAACCGAACGACCCGTCATGGGTTGCTCTTGAAGGAGCGCTCGACCTGCTTTCTCCAAACGGGGTGTATCATCACCTCCTTGAAACGCAACTCCCCACCATTGACCGAGGCGTGCCTGCTTGGCAGTCATGGCTTGCAGCGCTCATTTGGACCGTTGTCCCGTGGTGGGCCCTGCATCGCAGGATGGATGCGCTCGTTCCGTGAAGGAATGAGGCAATTGTTCATGAAGGCGAAAGGCAACCGTGTGTCATGACACGCCTCCCCCAAATGACCGTTCTTGGGTCCCTCGGGCTCACACTCTTGATGCTCAGCGTCATCACGTCACCTGTCTTGACCACCCTCGCTGACGAGGCTCAGGCACAGCCGACAGAAGGTCGCCAGGAGACCCTTGACGTGGATTGCAGCGGTTACACCTTCGAGGACCTTTTTGAGTACGATTTCGCCCTTTTTGAACTCGAAATTCTCGACGATTGGGCAACCGGTGACATGTATGCAAACGCATGGGTGAACGGATCAAACTCCGCCATTGTTCGGGACAACCTCGACGGGTTGTTTGAAGGATTGCCGGGGGGCGACAACGATTGGATCAGTACCGACGAACGGGATGCTGTCCGCAGCATTGGCCCAAAGTGCATCGTGGACATGGAAACTCGGCTCGGCATGCGAGAGGGTATTCCCCATTCGGGTGGCGTTGACTGGAACGACTTTGAATTCGTTGAGGAGGGAATTGGCCTCGACGAGGTCAACCTCGTTCCTGAAGGCCACCCTGACGCACGTACCTGCACGAACTTTGGTGCGGCCGCCGACTGCAAAGAAGTTCCAACCTCAACCACCGATGACCTGGAAATCAGCCTCTTTGTTGCCGACGGGCAAACCAACAACGTCCGATGGGACCAATTGCCCAACAGCGGCGTGTCAAACTTCACCCTCGCGATGAACATTACCAACATGAGCAACGCAGCCCTGCGTGTCACCTTCCCGGTTTTGCAAGGACTGCGTATGTACGACTTCCGCGTGACCGACAACGCTCCGGAAAGCGGCCAAACGTGCGACCACATCAACGAGCCTTCCTTTGTTTATCTCGGGGACGGGGCCCTCGAAGTCACCTTGTTGGTCAGCTTCGACCGAACGCTCTGGGATTTGGAATGCAACATGTTCATGGATTTCACCACCGAGGAGCCTGCGAGCAACGACATCCCCGCGTGGACGAACAACGCACCTACCAACGGTACCCGAATCCCGACCTCCGGCGAGGGAACGTGGCCTTTCGCCACCGCAGAAACAGGGAACGCCTGGGCGACCGACGACAACGGATGGTCGCTTCAGTGCACCTTCGATGAAACAGGTTGGGATGTTTCAACCAACGTGTTGGGCGACTTCTTCGTCACGCAACCCGCTCAATCCAGTCAGTCCACGGCAATCTGTCACGCCGTCGACCCGCTCGGTGCCACCGACGAAAACGATTCTCGCACGTGGGTATTCGGCACGTTGTTCACCGCCACTGCGGTGGTCGATGAGGCAGGCAAGAACGCCATCATGAGCGTGACGTCTTCGGGACTGGTAGAAGAATTCCTGATGTCCGCTCGAGCCGTGCAAAACGGTATGCTTGGCGGTGAAGGCCAGAGCGTCACGGTCTCAGGAACGACGGCCACCGAAATCACCGTTTCTCTGGACAACATTCGACCGGGGTCCTTTGGATTCACCAGCGAAGCGCAGGCGGTGAACATGATGGACTACGCCGCAGAATTCGACCTCGGACTCCTCAAACCCAATTCGCCTCCGGTGATTTCCGTCGCTGAGAATTTCAACGGCGAGAACGCTACGTGGGACGAAAGCCAACTAAAATTCACCATGTACGGACTTGTCTCTGACCCTGACCTGGAGTTTGTTACCATGCAGTTGACGATTTGCGGGGAACCCTACCAAGGGTTTGAGATCGACGGCATCAACTGGAACGTTGAGGTCTCAACGGCTGTTTGCATGGCGTATGGCATCACAGACTACACCGTGACCATCACCGCCACCGACGAATCGGGAGCCAGCACCGAGCTGGTCGTCGGTGTGGACGCACCCACCGTTGAGGACACCATCGTCAACCCACCTGCGACCGAACCAGGAGAGGAAGGAGCGCTTCCAGCCACCTCCTTGCTCGCCACCTTGTCCATGCTTGGTGCAGCCGTTCTGCTTCGCCGTGAAGACGATGCGTAAACCGGCACAACCAAAAAGCCGGGCCAGCAGGGTTTGGTAGGGCTCACCATGTTTACAGGTACGGTAGAGGCCACAAGCCACGAGGGTGGCCTTCTGGTTCACTTTGAGGGTGCTTCCCCCGCACTCAACGCCATCATGGTCCGAGCGGAAGACGGCGTCTACATCGGCAAAATCGACGGTGTTTTGGGCAGCACCGATCACCCTCTGGCGCACATCGCTCACGTCGACAGGAACCTCAACATCGAAGACTTGGTGGGCATCCAAGTCACGATTCGACCAAAACAACCCCGGCGAGATGACAACCGTCGAGACGACCGACGGCAGAGCAGGGACAGGGACCGCCGGAACGATGGATGGCGGGACAACCAACGCGGAGGGAGAAACCAAAACTGGCGAAATGGAGGGCGTCGAGACGATCGTCGTCAAGACCGTTCTCAAGACCGGCGGTCATCGTTCCAAAACGCCCCTCGCCGAAACGGTGACCGAGAATACAACGACTGGACCTGCCCGCAATGCAACAACTCCAACTTTGCTCGCCGTAATGCATGCAATCGATGTGAGGCGCCTCGACCAAACAACGGTGGCGGTGGACGAGACGACCGGCGTCAGAACCGCGGGTTTGACCGTCGCAACGATGGACGACGCAACGAACGGCAGAACAACCGAGGAGGATTCCGTGACGACCGTCGACAGGGCCGTGGAAACGACCGTCG
>JAYPIL010000008.1:7641-37248 GCA_038127845.1 Candidatus Poseidonia sp. | reverse complement strand
ACGACCGTCGACAGGGCCGTGGAAACGACCGTCGTAACGACGGACGACGCAACGACCGTCAAAACAGGGGGACCTTCAACAGCAACGATTGGACCTGCTCGAAGTGCAACAACTCCAATTTCTCATTCCGCAACGTTTGCAATCGTTGCGAGGCCCCGCGTCCCGGTGGTGGCGGCGGTGGCAGCAGGAACAACGAACAGCGACCTCGCCAGCAAGACCGAAACCGGTCTCAACGAAAAACATCCGACAGCAACTACCGAAGGTCCCGAGGCAAGCGACAGGGCCACGCTCACAATCAACCCCCTCGCGATTTTCGAGAACCTCGAAAGTTTGAACGAAAACGTGACGATTGAGGCGAGATCATGAGCGCTGAATCGCACTACCTCAACGCCATGGAAGCCCTTGACGAAGGTGACCGAGACCGTGCGAAAACCGAGGCGAAAAAAGCCACCTCCATCGACCCTGAGCACCTTGAGGCATGGTCAATCTTTGTCGAGGCCTGCCTCCCTCCTGTGGGTATGCAGCCCACCATGGCGGAAGCGGCTTCAGCGCTTTCCGGTGCAAAACGAATCGTGGCGATTGACCCGACGCGTTTGGACATGTGGATGCGAGGTGGCCGTCTTATGGCCGATGAATTGGGAATGCTCCACGATGCCCTGCACTGGTGGCAAGAATGTCGAGAACATCTTCCCGGTGAAGTCACACCGGTGGTGGAAATGGCTTCCATCCTCGCCGACATGGGCGAGTACAGTCTTGCACAGGAACGCCTCCAATCCATTCTTGACGACAACATGGACGTCGGCATCACCCAATTTCGGAAAATCAACGGCCTCTTGCAACTCGTTCGGGCCGCTGCAACCCAAGATGAACGGGAAATCTTCCGACCCTACGAGCGGCATCACGACGGATGGGTCGCTATTCGTCAGAAAATGCGAAAACCCCCGATGTCGGAGTCGTTCATTTTCCTCGTGACGGCCGTTCCCTTGCTCCTGCTGTTGGTGATGCTTCTTGGACGCTACAGCGCTCCGACATGGTCTGCCGTGTGCTTGAACACCCTCGTCATCATGATCGTTATTTTGGTGCTCATGCGGAATGCAAAACGTTGGTTCCAAAGCATCAACCGGCCTGCGTTCAACCTGCTTCGAGCCATGAACTTTGAAGCGGCCACCGGATATGTCGTTTTGGACGAAGACATACGAACTTCGGTGCTGTGCATGTACATTATGCAGCGGAAGCCGAAATCGTGGCAGGAGCGCGTCTTGAAGATCATCGACAAGGGTTCACCGCTGCCAAACAACTGGCGATTGCGACTGCCTGACTTTTCCTCGCATCTGGCAGAAGAGGGCGAAAAGGAAGTCTACGATTTCGGCAAGAATGCCGCGTTGCCAGCCTACGAAGAAGAATGATGAGTGTAGGCTTGGACCCTCACCAAGCATGCCAAGTGAACTGTTTAGACCGTACCCTTTGCTTACCCGCATGAGCAAAGGGGGGCCCATGCGACTTTTCGAAAACCCAGCAAGTTAGTCGACAATTCCATGTCCGATAATCAATAGAACAATTGCAATAATCGATAGTGTTCGTTGCATGTGGAGGAGGCGTGCTCCTTTTCGCACTTCTTTGGGCGGCCAACGCCACTGCATCATCGAACCACTGAAAACAAGAATCCAAACACATAACATTCCAACCCACAATGTCCAATGCCATTCAAGGACAATTCCATGGACGGTTCCGATGATTGCAGCAGCAAAACCAACCCAGGTGTGTACTTTCATGAATTTCCTATTGAATACACCCAATTTCCTTTTGAATTCCCTAGGTTCTTGCTGAAAACGGTCTGGGCCATGTTTTCTAAGCCACATAAAGGTAGGTTTCCAGACAACAATAAGCAATGTAGCAACCGTTAGGTAAAGAGCAATATCCCCTAAATCTTCGCCTTCAATTCCGAGGATTTTTTGCTCATCATCATCATCATTATCATCATCATCATCTGCAAATGCAGTTGGTGTCATCAATAAAAGTGAGAGATATATCACAAACCACCATCTAAATCGCATCATCCCCCTCCTCATGGTCTACGGTAATATTTGTATCCTTATCCCTCTCAATTGATTCGGATAGATTGCAGGGGTTATCCGAAACCCCTTTGCATTTTATTTTCAGATACAAAGAGGATTCAGTGGGCCGATACAGACGCTACCCAATGGTTGGATGATCAGGCCCAGGTCAGCCATTCCTCCAAACATCGCTTACGCTCATGTGCTTTGGAGTACCAAGCCGAGCGGCCGAGGACCTGACGACTACTGCTGGGACTGGGCGTACTGAATCGCATACTGCTGCGCATAGGCAGCGGCCGTAGCAGCATCGTAACCCTGTCCAACGAACTGATGGTAGTATTGCTCGTACACCGCCTGGTCGAAAGCCGCTGCTGCCGGTTGTGCTGCTGCTGGCTGTGCCGCAGGTTGTGCTGCTGCTGGCTGCGCCGCTTCGGCTCCGCCAACGTATTGCGCTGCAAACGCCCGAGCCGTTTCCTCCGGATAGCCCTGAGCGATGAGTTGCTGGACATACTGTTCGGTCGGGTCGAGTGCGTCAGCACCGAAGGCACCTTCCATGCCTCCAAACGCATCCTCTTTCTCGCCGCCCTTTCGCATGAACATCAGGGTTCCACCGATAATGACCAGGAGCATGACCACACCACCGATGAGCATGATTGGATCAAGGCCACCTTGGACTTCATCGCCACCGTCGTTGGTCTGGGAGTTGTCCTTCCACTCACCGGTGACCGGGTCGTATGCCCAAGCACCGTTCCACTGACAGTCGCCGTTCTCATCGAGGATGAACTCACCGCCCGCCGCTTCGGCTTGCGGGTCGGCTTCGAGGCCTTGACAGGCAGGGAGGTTCAATTCAATCCACTTGATGGTCACCCAGCGTTCGTTGGGGAAATCACCCTCGTAATACTTGATGTAGACCCGCTGAGAGGTGGATTTGTTGGTGTAGAAACCGTCCACGTTCAGCGTGATTTCAAAGCGGTCGTTGTCACCCATGGCCGAACTCTTGCCCCACAGGCCGAGAACGCTCATGTTGTACTTCATGACTGAGGAAGCTGAGAAGTTCTCTTCGAAGAAAGCAGCCTCAACATACACTTCCCCGGTTTCTGCTCCAGAGAGCACCATGCCGGAGATGGTGATGGTGTCCGCATCGAATCTCGATTCGTTCAGTTGAACGTTGTCCCATTGAATCTCGGGTTCTTCGTCACCAAAGCCCTCGGGAACGATCACGAAGTACATTCGGTGCTTCTCAGAGAACTTGCCCGCACTGTCGTAGACCACCAATTCCATTCGAATTTGGTTTTGCGTGGTTCCCGTTGAATCAACGGTGACGTTCTTGAATTTGTACGACCACATGCCGCCACTGGCTGCGCTTTGCGAGAAGGTGTGACCGTCCAAATCGAACGAGTCATCACCGTACGGTGCGTCAAACAGCACCTTCCACTCGTAGTTTTCAATGCCGTTTCCGTCGAGGGCATCGGCGTCGGAAGAGTTGCTTGCGTCAAAGTGAATCACAAGTTCTGCGTCACTTCCGTCACCTTGCAGGGTGATTTGGTAAACGTCCCACTCTTGATTCGACACGGTCTTCGTACCGGTGAATTCGACGTTGTCCTGATACTCTTGTCGCATGTCGATGGTCGCATCGGCTTCTGGTCGGAATTCGTCAGCGTAGACGTCGTTGGTCTCAACCGTCACGTCGATGGTTCGTGCGTGGCCGTTGGCATCGTGAAGCATCAGCGTGATGTGCCACTGTTCGCCCTGTGCGCAACCCGTTTGGGAAGCGAGGTCGGCCTTACAGAAACTCATGACCGGGGAAGCATCGGTGGTGTGACCGGTCACGCCGTTGGCGAGACTGTCACCGTTCCAGTTGGTTGGGCCGTCGATGATCCAGTCGGTCTCCAGCGTCTCGGTCGTCGTTGTGGTGTAGTCAAAGGTCAGCGTTGCGTCGCTCTTCATGTAGCGGAGAGCGTATTTGCCCGTGCTCGGGTCGATGCTTGGCACTTCACCGTTGATGGTCAAATCAAGGCCGTTGCCCAAGGTTCCGAAGCCTTCCGGATACGGGTTAACTTGGTACTGCAAAAGGTTGCCCAACAGCGGGAAGGTCGTGCTGTCGGCACGCTCAGAGTGCGTCGTCACGTCGATGGTGGAGATGATCATACCGCCAGAGAAGTAACTGCAAACACCGAGCACAGTGTCTTGGATGTCCTCGGTCGAGCGGATCAATCGCTGGAAGTATCCGCCGTCTTCCATGTATCCGTCACACGTTTCTGGCACGTTGTTGGTGCTCACAGACTTGGTGTTCAAGACGGCTTGAGCGACACCGGAGTTCGCATCAAAGCCTTGGAAAGCATTGACGTCGATGTTGTCCATCACAGGATGGTAGGGGTCAGCGAGGTCCATGGTAGCAAAGGTCACCTGCGTTTCAGCGGTATCTCGGCTTTGGATATCCAAACCAAACGGAAGCCGTCCTGCAAGGCCTTGGTCAAGGCCGTAAATCTGGCTTCCGAGCGGGCCAAGGTGGGCCTGAACGGTACCACCGGCAGACATGAAGTTCTCGAGGATCGTACGACGTGCAGGCTCACCGAGGTATTGGTAGTAGCCGTCACCGCCGAATTGGGTGTCCTTGGCAACGAGTTGCTCTTGCCACGGGAGGATGATCTTGTCGTAGTGGGTGAACCAGCCGGCATCAAAGTAGGTGTTCCAGTCGTTGATTTCGAACTGCGTGTAGGTCATGTTCAACAACGACAGGTCCTGCTTGATGGCCGTGGTGCGCGAGGAGGTGTCCGAGAGAATGGCGACATCTACGTTGTCAGCAAAGCTGGCGTGGAAGTAGCGCTCGTTCCCTGTCTCGCTGCCGTCCGAGAGGCGACCGTAGAAACTGATGTTGTAGGTGTGACCGTCTTGCCAGCCGTTCCACGGTGTGAAGGAAACGGACGTCTTTTCTTGGCTCTGCAGCGAAACGGCAGGACCGGAATCAACGAGGTGAGCCTGACTGCCGTCTGCCAGATCGGTGACTTCCATGTAGAAGACGTAGTCACCGCCGAGCACACCGTTGGTGGCTTGGAAGTCCCAAGAGTGCGTCAATGCGCTGTCGATTGGAAGCACACACGGGAGCGTTTGGTCGGAATGACAGGTCAACGTGTTCGGCTTACCGATCGAAATGTCGACGGATTCAACGTTGAAGATCACCCGCTCGATGTTGTTGGCGGTTGACAATTCGTTGTCGTTGTACCATGGCTTGCCGACGGTCGTGTTGTCAAACACGGTCTTGATGTCCAACCGATACACACCCGAAACAAACTCGTGGCTTGCAATGGTGGAAAGCGCCGATTGCTCAGCATCCACGTTGGTTCGTGAATCCGAGTAGGTTGCGTCTTGGACGAAGGTGTATTCCTGAAGCGAAATGTTGTTGAAACCAACGCCCTTGAAGCCGTCGTTGATGCCGTTTCGTCCATCGTCATCGGATTGGAATTCAAAGTGAACATCCACCATGGAGCCCTGCAGGGACATACACTCGGCACGCCACTGGCTCGAATCTGAGGAGGAGCGGTTCAGGATGTACAAGTGCGTCAAGTCGATGCTCGTGGTCTTGACGAGCTCATCGGAGTTGAAGAACACGTTGTAGTTGCCCGAGCCGTCGGTGTTGGCTGGGTCGCCAATGAATTGCAACTCCGTTTGGTCGATGGATTCGGTTGCGTTCACGATACCGTTGCCGTCATCGTCGTTTTGACAGGTTCCGTCTTCGTTGTAGTCGTTCCATTGGGCGTAGACCAGGCCGGTGTAGTTGGTGCCGTCCTTGTCGTAATCCACCGTCATCACGGCGTAGTCGCTCGGATCAACATCGCCGTTTTGGTCGATGGTGTAGAAGGTGTCTGCGTAGTACTCGAAGTTGAGTGAAACGAAGTCACCGCCCATGCTCGTTAGGTCAATGTCGGGGATGGTGAGGGTCTCGTTGGCCCAAGCATCGTCATAGCCGTTGGTACCGGTATCACACGGGTGACCGAACCAGTAGGCGTTGTTGTTGAAAATCTTCGTGTTGCAGGTGTTTTCGTTGTAAATCGCACCCTTTGGTTGCTGGTTCTCCTCGTATCGGTAACCTTGCGAACCGCCTTCAAACGTTTCTTCACAGATAGCGGAAGGTGTACCACAATACACGTCAGACGGCGTTGCCGAATAGACCGTCGCCTCAATGTCAAAGTCAACGGCCGTGTTACCGTAGTTGTTGGTGGTCACAGCGATATCAAAGATGCCCTCGGCATAGAGGCCACCTGGCTTGAAGAAATCAATGGATTCAACCGTCGGGTCGTAGAGATTGAACGGTGTGACGTAGCCGACCACATCGTCGTTGATGGCTTGCTGGTCCCAGGTGTTGCTGGACAAGGTTGCCGAGATTCGGTAGGTGGTGTCGTTCAGCAGGTTGGCTTGAATCGAAGTGGTGTATTCCTGCCCGGGCTGAAGGTTGTTCAACGGTCCGATGGTGGTGGTCTGCGTTTGCGGGTTTGGCAAGAACGCCGTGTTTTGCTTCCAGATGGTCAAGTTGTCAACGGCGAATCCATCACGGCCGCTCCAGCGGCTCTCGTTGTCGTCGGCCGTAGAGCCTTCGAAGCCCGTGCGGAAGCGGAAGCGAATGTCGACGGTTTGGTCGGCCCAGAAGGAGAGGTCAAAGGCACCGAGGTCTTCTTCGGTGAAATTGTCCCAGCCGTAGTAGGTTCCTGATGAGAACAGACCGTAGTACACGATGTTTTCTGGGGCTGCGCCCCACGAGTTCATCTTGAACAAGCGATCGTTGTCAAAGCCGCCCCACATGGAGAGGCCGGAGGCACATGCACCCTGAATGGCTGCCAACTGCGGGCAACCGATGAGGCTCCAACCCGTTTCATCACTGCCAACTTCAACGATGGCCAAATCGTCCCAAACATCACCGACGATGAAGCCGGTTCCGTCGGAGTTTCCAAGAGCACCAAGGCCGAGGTGGCGGAACAGCTCAACGCTCATGAAGGCCCGGTCGGCTCCGGTGAGGTCAACATCGTTGAGCACCATCGCATCGTCCCAGTTCTTTCCATAACCGCTCCAGGCGTCACCTGACGAGTTGGTCTTCATGTTCCCTGCCCACATGAAGTCGGTTGGGTTGAGGTAGTTCGCAGACACGTTGGCGTCGTTGTTTCCTGACGAGGCACCGGTTGAATGATTGGTTTCAAGATGCCAGTTGGTCGCGTCGTCCACGTATTCTTCAAAGGTCCAGGCACAGCCGGAGCCGCAGCCCGTTTTCACTTCGGGGGTGTCCCAATCGTTGGCGTACACCGTCGTGTTGGTGGAGTTGGCCTCATCGACCACCTTCAGCACCACATCGAGATCGGCGGTCTGCCCGTTCAAGGTGTCCATTCCGGTGTTCGTCACGGTCACGTTGATGGTTCGGCTTCCTTCACCCACCACGCCGAAGAAACGGTCGGTTGGACTGATGTCAAGATCCGTGACGGCCAAGTCCTTGTTGTCCATTTCAACAACGGTGAGGGTGTCGTATTGGCCTTCCCATCCAAAGTTGTCTCGCCACCCGCCGAACGCGTAGTTCGCGTGGCCAACGACGAGGTCGGGTGCGGAGGAGGATCCGCCCTGCAGTTGGCCGATGGCCGCTGCCGAAGGTCGGCGTCCTGCTGGATAGGACAGCGGGCTGACGTGTCCACCGTTTCCGTCAGAGAGTGTGACTTGAACGGTGGTGGGGAAGGAGAGGTAGAAACTGGATGTGCTGCCGCCCGCCGAGTCGGTGGAGTTGAGCTGGTAGGCGATGGTGGGGTTCACGAAATCAGGTTCACCGTCGCCGTTGAGGTCTTCAACTTCGATGACCCAAGAAATGTAGGGACCAAAGTAGGCCTTCTTGGAAGCGCCAAACGTCCCTTGGCTCGTGGCCTGTTTGTAACTCACGTTTTCGAGGTTACTTTCCATAACAGCGATGGTGTCAATGTAGCCGTTACCGCCAAGGTCGACGATATCAAAGTCCTCGGTGGTCACAACACCCATGTTGATTTCGGTCGTGGCCTGCTGGTTGGTGCCGTAGGAGTAGGTCAGCGGGTAGTTTTGGAGTTGACAATCAAACTCGATGACGGAAATGTTGTCGTCGTTTCCTGGGTTGGTCACCTGGCCCGTTGAATAGTCAAGTCCTTCGCTACGAAGCAGGAAGATGTCGTCGTCGGTACACGAACCGGTGATGCTTGTCTGCGTCTCACCAAAATCACCGACTTCGATGGAGCGGTACGTGTTGGATTGCGAAGAGCCGAGGGTTGTGGTCAGGCCGTTGGTTGAGGAAGTGATGGGACTGCGATAGGTCACCACACGCTGCGTGGTGATGTCCGAAAGCAAGTCAAGAACATAGATGTCATCGTTTCCGTCTTGGTCGGCGTCACCAACGGTCATGTCCCACACCCAAAAGTGGGTAAACCGCTCGCCAATGGACCAATCTCGGTTACTGCATCCACCGTTTTCGATGATGGTAACGTTGCCCGGTTCACCGGCTGGTGCACCCTGGTCGTTGGTCTTGAACGGGTTGTTCTTCTGATAGATGACGATGTCAATGGCGTTGTCACCGGTGAATTCACCCACTTCCACCAGTTCGACGTTGGCAAATTCGTCCCAGTCTGCATTTCTGCTTTGGTTGCCGGCCACCCAAATGTCTTGGCGGTCGTTGAAGTTGCCAAACCCATCGTTGTAGAGGATGGTCATGGAGTGCGTTCCATCGGTGGCGACCGCCATGTCGTTGTGGCCGTCACAGTCAAAATCGCCGATGGCGATGTCCATGGGATCACGGTTGGTGGTGTAGGTCCGTGCGACGGAGGCACTTGCGGTGGTTGCAAGCGCAGCCGTTGTGCTGAGCACCATAATCAGGGTCAAGAACAAACTGCGCATTCGGGCTTTGGAGAGGTCGTTTTGGGTTAACATTGACATCACTTGACTTGGCGACGCCTCGTTGCAATATAATGCCTTTGCAGTCAAGTTCGTGAAACATGGACCCGTGTCCCTGTTTTTGTTCAAAAAAAGGGGGTTTTCTGAGCGCGATGAGACGCCATTGCTCAGAACCTGCCAACGAGCCATTTTGGAGACGGGCCCCAGCCTGTGGCATCGCCGCCGTGAATTTTCACCAATTTACCTGCCGTGAACAGCGATTGAAGCCACACTTCGAGAGCCGTCCCTTCGCGACCACCGAGTTTGCTGCTTGCAATCTCCTCAATGTCTTCGGTGCTCAAACCGCTCATGCCATGATCCCTCACGACCATTTGCAACAATTCCCTCAACCAAGCCTCGGCCATCGGGTCAACGCTGGTTGCACTGGCCACGGGCTGCGGAGGGTCGGTGTCCTCAAGCATGTCCATGAGTTCGATGACATCCGGACGTTCGGCAGGCTCAAGACCTGCTGCGCTCAATTTCTCTGCAAGGTTGAGCTCTCCAATGGGACGGCGGACGACTGGAATTCGACTGGGGTCCGGTTCAGGCCCCATGTCAAGGGGCTTGGTCGCCTCTGGCGCATCTTCCATCTCGATGTCGATACCAGCATCCTTCCGCTGCTGACTTACACTGGACAAGTTCTTCGCTTTGACCTCGGTGCCAACGGGCATGGTCCAACCAACGCCGGCCAGCCCCAACTCGTTGACGTACGACTCCACCCATTCGGCATCGCCCTCTAGGACAATGTTCAGGTCGTGGTCGTCCGACCGGAAACGGTAGCGAACGTTCCCTCGGAGTTGACGCATCGAGATTGCCTCGTCGTGGTTTGGTCTTGAACTTACTGCCACACAGTGCGGCTTATTGAGCCAACTCGCGCAGCACGGTGTGAAGAATTCCACCGTTGCGATAATATTCAACCTCAACCGGTGTATCAAGCCGAACTTGTGCCTCAAAGTGCGTGGTTGTCCCGTCATCGGCAACCGCTTCAACCGTTAACCACTGCAGCGGTTGAACGTCGTTGGTCAGCGGAATGGTGAAGGATTCCTGCCCCGTCAATCCTAGGGATTCATGTGATTCACCGTCTTTGAAAGTCAACGGTAAGACTCCCATACCGACCAAATTCGACCGGTGGATGCGCTCAAACGACGTTGCGATGACGGCTTTCACGCCGAGCAAATAGGTTCCTTTTGCAGCCCAGTCACGCGACGAACCGGTCCCGTATTGGCTGCCTGCAAGAACGACTTTCGGTGCGGCGATTTGTGCGGCGTCGTAGACCGACATGACCTCGCCGGTCTCGTGATTGAGTGCGTAGCCGCCCTCGGTGCCCGGCGCCATCTGGTTTCGGATACGGACATTGGCAAAGGTACCCCGCATCATGATCTCGTGATTTCCACGGCGACTTCCGAACGAATTGAAATCCCGTCGGTCAACGCCACGCTCGGTCAACCATTGCCCTGCGGGACCGGAAGCCGGGAAGGAGCCTGCTGGCGAGATGTGGTCGGTGGTGATAGAATCGGCCAGTTTGAGCAGCACCTTGGCTCCCTCGATGGACTGAATGGGTTCTGGCGTGGGCGACAACCCGCTGAAGAAGGTGGGCAACCGAATGTATGTTGAGGCGTCTGCCCACGGATAGAGCGGTGATGATTCGGCAGGAATGCTGTTCCAACGGGGCTCGTTCATGGCATCCGCATACCGCTGCCTGAACATGTCCGGCGTGATGACGTTCATGGCCTCGTTGACGTCCTCTTCCGAGGGCCAAATGTCAGCGAGCATCACGGGCTGTCCTTCGGTGTCATGGCCGATAGGTTCGGTGGTCAAATCAATTTCAAGATTGCCGGCGATGGCATAGGCAACCACCAGCGGCGGGCTGGCGAGGTAGGATGCCTTGACCTTCCCGTGGACGCGTCCCTCGAAGTTTCGGTTTCCAGAGAGCACGGAGCCGACGATGAGGCCGGCCTCGTCGATGGCGGCCTCGATGGGTTCGTCGAGCGGTCCTGAATTTCCGATGCATGTGGTGCATCCGTACCCCACCGTATGGAAGCCCATGGCGTTGAGGTCGTCCTGCAAGCCGGTGGCCTCGTAATACTCTGTCACCACTCGACTCCCCGGAGCAAGCGAAGTTTTCACCCAGGGTTTTACCGTCAATCCACGCTGGCGTGCGTTGCGAGCGAGAAGGCCTGCAGCCATCATGACCCCGGGATTGGAGGTGTTGGTGCACGAGGTGATGGCAGCGATGACAACATCGCCGTGGTTCAAATCGAACATTTCGCCGTTCATCTCAACGATGGCCCCGTTGGACAGGTCGGCTTCGGACAGGCCGTGCCCGTGGTGGCCGACTTCATGGGTCAAACTTTCAACGAAATGGGCTTTCATGTCGTTCAAATCAACGCGGTCTTGCGGGCGTTTTGGCCCAGCGAGGGCCGGAACGACGTTGTCAAGGTCGAGTTCAAGAACAGCCGTGTAGGATTTTTCTTCAGCACCGCTGGCGTACCACAAGCCCTGGGCTTTGGCATAGGCTTCCACGCCCGCCACCGCCGCTTCCTCACGGCCTGTCAGGCGGAGGTAATCGAGGGTTCGTTCATCGACGGGGAAGAAACCGCAGGTCGCCCCGTACTCCGGCGCCATGTTGGCGATGGTCGCTCGGTCGGCCAGCGAGAGCGCCTTCATGCCCGAGCCGAAAAATTCGACAAATTTGCCAACCACGCCGTGCTCTCGGAGCATCTCAACAATGCGCAACGTCATGTCCGTAGCGGTGACGCCGGGTTGAAGGGAGCCCGTGAGACGAACACCCACAACATCGGGAGCGAGCATGTAGATGGGTTGGCCGAGCATGACCGCTTCAGCCTCAATACCACCAACACCCCAACCGAGGACACCGAGACCGTTCACCATGGTGGTGTGTGAATCGGTTCCCACCAGCGTATCGGCCAGCCAAACACCCTCCTCTTGACGAGCGACGGTCGCTAAGAATTCGAGGTTCACCTGATGGACGATGCCTCGGGAAGGGGGGACAGCTTGGAAATTGGCCAAGGATTGTTGGCCCCATTTCAGGAAAGTGTACCGTTCCATGTTTCGGTGATACTCGATGTCCAAATTGAGGTCAAGTGCATCGCTGTGGGCACCGGAAACATCCACCTGCACCGAGTGGTCAATGACCAAATCAACGGGCACTTGTGGATTGACTTTTTCCGGATCGCCGCCCATCTCGACCATGGCATCTCGCAGTGCCGCCAAGTCCACGACGGCGGGCACGCCGGTGAAATCTTGGAGAATCACACGGGACGGGCGAAAGGGGATTTCGCCTCGCTCTCCGTCCGGTGTCCATGCGGCAATGGCACGAATGTTCTCCTCCGTGATGAGGAAACCATCGTGACCACGCAGCGCGCCCTCCAGCAGAATCCGGACCGAATAGGGGAGGTGCGAGGTGGAAATACCGTTGGCATCCAAGGCATCAAGCGCGAAATAATCGCCACCGACTCCGAGGGTGCGTCGTGCGTTGAACGGGTCCAAAGTCGCCATGATTTGCGCCAAAACCCACCCGTCTATGAAGAAAACCCTTCGGCACTCAGGCTAGGGCGAGCGGAAAGGCTCAACGGAAGGCGATTCACCAGAACTGGTACCAAGGCGTTGTCTCGGAGCCGACAAAGGTGGCTTGAATCAGCTTCACATCCGTGATGGGTCGGTCGTTCCCGTCGGTGTCAACATGGGAAATGTCCGTCACGATGTCGCAACCGCTGGTGATGCTTCCAAACACCGTGTGTACGCCGTCCAACCAACTGGGACCTTCCCCGTTGTTGCTGTCGTCAGGGATAAGGAAGAACTGGCTGCCTCCCGTGTGAGGGGCGCTTGTCTTCGCCATGGAGATGGTGCAGACCTCGTGCTTGAGCCCGTTGTCCGCCTCGTCTGGAATGGTATAGGATGAGGTACTGCAGTCTTCTTCTGCAACCGTGTCGTCACCGTTGCAGTAACCGAACCACTTTGCAGCGTGCCCGCCTGTACCGTCACCGTTGGTGAAATCGCCCCCTTGAATCATGAAGTCGTCAATGATTCGATGGAAAATGGTGTTGTCATAATCGCTGTCCTCGATTAAGAGTTTGAAGTTCTCGACGTGAACGGGAGCTTCGTCTGGATACAACTCAATGGTCACCGTGCCGGTGTTCGCACCACCGTTCCAACTGAGTTCCAACTCAACGATGTCGGTGGTCGTGTCCGTTTGGTTGGCCACGTTGATGAGGGCCAAGACCAGCACACCCGCTGCGAAAATAGCGAGAATGCCTGCCGGCGTTGGCGTGCCGTCGTTGAGAAGCCGCGGGAACGTGGTCTCGCTGATGCCCTTGTCCTGCATTTCGTTGAGCAAATCGTTGTACAAACTGCCTGCTTTCTTGTCACGAGGGTTCTTTTTGGTGGATTCACGAAGCAACGAGGCTGCCTTGCGGTAGGTTCCTCGATTGTGGCCTGCTTTCGCCTCCAACCAGGTCGCATGGCCTGCGAGACGCAAGGTCGTTTGTTCCTTGCCATCAGGGTCAATTTCACGAAGAATTTTCAGCGCAGCATCGCCTTTTCCTTTGGTGATGGCCTTCTCTGCCTTGTCCCAACCTGATGTGATGGAGTCATCCGCCATGCCCCGCCCAGTCACGGTGTGGTTTTGAGCCTCACGCTCAGCAACCCAGCAAGACGAACGGGCATCTCCTGCGAAGGGGAATGGGTTGGCAACATGTTGAAAGGGTGCATGTGAACCCCCACCGTCAAGGACGGGCGCATGCTCAAGCCTCGAGGGATGTTTTCCATGGACCGCATCATCAACGACTTCACCATCAACATCGCCACCGCTAACGGAACCGGGTCCCAATCTGCGAACTTGATCTTGCTTCAGTCCCTGTTTGACATGGGCGTACCGGTCAGCGGAAAGAACCTCTTTCCGTCCAACATTTCTGGCCTCCCGACGTGGTACATCGTCCGTCTCTCCGATGCAGGATATCAAGCACCCGGCGACCGCACGCACATCCAAGTGCTCGTGAACCCCGCAACCTGGGAAGAAGACCTTGAAGCCCTCGAGCCGGGTTCCGTTGTGATTTGGAACAGCGATACCAAAGGCATGACCGTGGAGCGAGACGACGTCATCTCCTACCCAGTCCCCATGAGCAAACTGGCGAGGAAAATCAACCCGAAAATAGCCAAGCTTGTCACCAACATCATCTATGTCGGTGTCCTTGCGGAACTGCTTGGCATTGACCAAACCTGTTTGGAATCCGCAGTTGCCAAGCAATTCAAAGGAAAGGCGACGGCCGTTGAGCTCAACATCACGGCTCTTGGACTCGGCCGTGACTACTGCAAAGAGAATCTGACCAAGTCCGACCCCTACGGCGTTGAAGCAAGAGACGTGGAGAAGCCACAATTCTTCATCGAAGGCAACGAAGCAACGGCGCTCGGAGCGCATTACGGGGGCGTGCAAATGCTGGCGTGGTATCCGATTACGCCCTCTTCATCGCTTGCGGAGGGCATCATCAGCTACATTCCTCGACTACGAACCGATGACGACGGCAACGCCAACATGGCCGTGATTCAAGCCGAGGACGAATTGGCCGCTGCCGGTATGGTGCTTGGTGCCGGATGGGCCGGTGGCCGAGGCATGACCGCTACCTCGGGCCCCGGAATTTCGTTGATGCAGGAATTCATCGGACTGGCATATTTTGCCGAAATCCCCTCGGTGTTTTGGGACGTGACGCGCGTCGGACCGTCCACGGGTCTGCCCACCCGAACACAGCAATCCGACATCGCCATGCTGTACGAAGGCAGCCACGGCGATACGCAACACATCGTCCTCATACCCGGAACCGTAGAAGAGTGCTTTGAGTACGGCTGGCGGGCCTTTGATTACGCCGAACGCTTCCAAACGCCGGTGTTCGGCATGAGCGACTTGGACTTGGGTATGAACCGTTGGGCCTGTGAAGGATTCACCTACCCCGACCAGCCCATGGACCGTGGAAAGGTGGTCCGAGAACAGGACGTCTTCGAGGCCTTCGAAACCTTTGGCCGCTACCTCGATGTCGACGGCGATGGCATTCCGTACCGCACGCTCCCCGGATCGGGGATGGCCCCGATTCTCTACCGTGGTACGGGCCACAACCCCATGGGTGTGTATTCCGAAAAACCCGCAGATTACTACGATCTCATGCAGCGCCTTCGCATGAAACTGGAAAATGCTCGAGATGAACTTCCAGCCCCTGTCCTCCGGGAAGAAGAGGAGTGCGAGGTCGGTATCATCTTCCTCGGAAGCATGGAAAACTCCATCCAGGAAATTGACGATATTCTGGAAGCGACTGACATGAAGGTGAGCCAGTGTCGCGTGCGAGCGCTGCCGTTCCACTCTGAAGTGGAGGCCTTTGTTCGACGCCACGAAGTGGTGATCGTCCTTGAAATCAACCGAGACGGTCAACTCTACGGCATCCTGCGAAGGGAACTGCCCAACGATTTGGTCACCAAGGTCCACTCCGTTGCGTACAGCGACGGTATGCCTCCACGAGCACGGATTTACGCCGAACGGATTCTGCAAACTCTTGAGGAGGTGAGTCAATGAGCGAAAAGCCAGCACGTGCTATCAAACTGAACGTCATCAACGAACCAAAAGACAGCTACACCGGTGGTCCGTCTTCTCTCTGCCCGGGTTGCGGCCACGACCAAATCTCCAACGTCATCATCACCGCAGCGTGGGAAAACGGTATCGAGCCTCATCGAATCGCGAAGATGTCCGGAATCGGATGTTCATCGAAAACCCCGGCCTACTACCTCGGCCAGTCGCACGGATTCAACACCGTTCACGGGCGCATGCCATCGGTCACGACCGGCGCCTACGCCATCAACAAAGATCTCCTCTACCTCGGCGTTTCGGGTGACGGTGACTCAGCATCCATCGGTATTGGCCAGTTGATTCACGCCATTCGCCGAAACATGGACATGGTCTACATTGTGGAGAACAACGGTGTTTACGGGCTGACCAAAGGTCAATACTCGGCAACCGCCGATGTCGGTTCGAAGAAAAAGAAAGGAGCAGTCAATGAGACGCAACCAATTGATCTGTGTGCACTCGCCATCAACCTCGGCTGCACGTTTGTCGCCCGTTCGTTCTCCGGGTCGAAGAAACAGTTGACATCCTTGCTCAAGGCTGCCATGTCTCACAAAGGCTTCGCCCTCATCGACGTCATCTCGCCGTGTGTGACCTTCAACAACAACGACGAATCCATGCGCTCCTACAGTTACGTGAAGGAAAACGAAGTCACGCTTCACATGGCCGATTACATCCCGCATTTCAACCCCGTTGAGGAGATTGAAGTTCCGGAAGGTCACTTCAAGGACATCACGCTCCACGACGGCTCCACCATTCGTCTGGAAACCATCTCTGACGAGCACGATCCCGGCGACGCCATGGCTGCGCTCACGGCTCTGCACGATGCCGAGACCAATGCAAAACACGTCACGGGATTGTTGTACTTCGATGCGAGCAAGCCATCGTTGGCAGAAGACCTTGGCTTGGTTGACACCCCGCTTATCGACGTTGCAGACGAAGCATTGCGCCCCGACAAAGCCTCGCTCGATGCGCTGAATGCTGAATTCCTGAGTTGATGGGGTTTTGAGGGGACCTCTCATAAAGGAGGTCAACCAAATGAATACACATGGTTGAACCCGTCACCACGGCGACGAGTCTTGGATTGGGAACGCTTGGTGTCTACCTGTTCAGCCGTTATTGGAAAGAGCGCAGCGACCGATTGCGAGCCCTTGCTCTCGCAGACAAGTACAGCACCACCACCCGTATCGGCTCTCATGAAGGGCAAATGCGCTTGCTGGTCAATCTCCCGCAAGTCGGCGAGGTCCCCGCAAGCGACCAAGCAGCATGGGAACACCGTGAGGCACGTCGGAATCGAAATTTCCTCGAACTGGACCTCCTTCAACATGAAACGGAAACCGACGGTGATGAGGGACAAAACGAGGAGCCGGACGACGAGGAGCGCATCATGGAGCTTGAGGCCAGAGCGACATGGATTGAAACCAACGAGCCACCGATGAGCACCCACGCCGCCTTGGTTGCCGAGGAACAGCTCGGAAGCGGCGTGGTGATCGCCGACGCCACCGTAGAGGAGCCCGAGGTCAACATCGATGAGCGTCTTGAGCGTGAGGGCGGAGCCTCAGGTGAGGTCCAAATCTCGTTGGCATGGGACGATTACAACGATCTTGACCTGCACGTCTTTTGTCCCTCGGGCGAGCGAATTTATTTCAACAACAAAAAGAGCGATTGCGGAGGCGACCTGGACGTTGACATGAACGTACGACCGGTGTCCAACACGCCCGTTGAGAACGTTGTTTGGAAGGAGAATGCCCCCATGGGTGCCTACAAGGTCGGGGTCCATTTCTACAAGCATCACAAGAAGCGTCGAACCAAGCGCACGTGTCAATACCGGCTGCGTGTCGTCACCCACGGCCAAAGCAAGGAATACCTCGGAAAAATTCGCTACGGACAAGCCATGCAAATGGTCACGTCGTTCTCGCTCGAACAGGCCCCTTAACCCTGTGAATGATGGATTGCGGACCACGCTGCACCGAGTGGCCCAGCCGTTGACTGCAAGACCGCTGGTGCGAGCGTTGCTTGCGTTATAAGCAAAGGTTCGATGACCGACCAATGCTCAACGATACCGCCGTAAAGGAGGATAAGGGTGGGTTGAAGCCGTTGTTCGAGGTGGTGAAGACCCTCTTGAAAGCGCTCACACCACGCCTCAATCGACCAGTTTCCTACTCGCCGTGCGCGACCCGAAAGATGGTCTTCCAGCACGCCCTCTCGGGTCGGATGGGGATCCCGTCCGTACTCCAAATTCGGCACCAACGTTCCGTGGCGATGGACGGTGGTGCCGAGGCCCGTACCGATGGTCAGCGTGAGGACACACGCGTGATCTTCGTGCCCGTAACCAAACCGTTGTTCACCCACGGCCACCGCATCTGCATCGTTGAGCATGTGAAACCTTCCGTCGTGAAAAGGCTGCAAGGCGGCTGCCATGTTCACCTCTTTCCATGCCTCTCCGATGTTCGGGGCGGTTTGAGCGATGTTGTTCACAACAGCACCCGGAAAGCCAATCCCAACGGGGCCCTTCCATCCCAAATCGTCCAATCGTTCGCAGATCTGTGGAAGAACGGTCGAGGGATGAGGGGATTGGGTGAATTGAACCGTGTGCAACTCACCCACCAATTCTCCGGTTTGGAGGTCAAAAACTCCCATGCGGAAACCGCTCCCACCAAGGTCAATACCGAGTGAATGCATGTTCAACCCTCGTTGTCCTTTGCGGCAAGGATGGCCTCGACAAGCGGCTCGAACGTGTCGCCATGGGCCAGAGGTGAGACGACATCAGCAGCGTGCTGAACGGGTTCAAACGCACCCCCAACGGCCACCGACCACGCGATGACATCGAACATCGAGAGATCGTTGGGTGCATCGCCAACACAGAGCGCATCCTCCAGCGACCAACCCATCCTTTTGAACAACACCTTCAACCCCTCCCCTTTGCTCAAATGGGGTTCCATGAGGTGAATGGCAAAACCTGTGCGGACCACGCTGAGGTGGGACCATTCACTCTCGGCGAGGGTGGCCTTGACCGCTTCCAAATCCTCGTTCGGAAACAAACACCACTCGCTCTCACGCCATCGGTTCGTTGCAATGCCCTGGGGGTTCAATCCATCGATCTGCTCGGCCAACCAAAATCCAGCACGACGGGCTTCTTCGCCCGAAGCCCGAACAACGGGTTCACCCCACGACGGATGCCACAGGACGCCTCCATTTTCGCAACACATCGGACCGGAGAGACCGATGAATCGCCATAGCCCGTAAGCAACGGGACGCACGTTTCCGGTAGCGAGCACCACGGGAATGCCGTTGGCCTCCAAGCGACGCAAAGCATGAACCGCTGAGGTCGAGAGATGTTTTTTCTCGTCCGTGATGGTTCCGTCAATGTCGATAACGACCACTTTGGGCGTCCAACCATCAGGAAGCCACGCCATGCACCCACCGAAGCGGTTCTTGAGAATGAACGTTCGCCTGCTTGACGAAAATCATGGCCATGTGTGGGAGGATTCATCAACACCCAACGGCTCGACATATCCATGGCGAACGATGAGGAAGAGGAGGTCTTTCTCTCTCTTGAAGACGACGCCGTACCGCAGGTTGTGCCAGAACTGCCTGCTGACCCCGAACCTGACGAGGAGGAGCCTGAAGATACTTCATACCTGCTTGCAGAAGTGGTCGATACCTCTGTTTTGACGGATGCGAGCGGTTCCTACACGGTGAGTTGGCCTTTGATGGGCATGGATTGCCCGGACTGTGCAGCCAAGGCCATGGGCGCACTCCGCCACATGAAACAAGTGACGGAATCCAATGTTTCGGCCACCTCGGGTGAGGTCAAGGTGAGCGTTGACCTCGAGCAGGGCCCCATGTCTGAAATTTCATCGGTGCTTCGGTCGCTCGGCCATGCGCCCGATGTTGAGCACCACGAACTCGTTGGGGTTCGGGCCAAGGCCGTCGCCCATCGCAACGGTGTCCCCGTCGCTCAATTGGAACGGGTGATTCGTCGCCAACCCGGTGTTCTCGACGCTGAAATTTCCGATGACGACCGTATTCTTGTCCAACTGGTGGCCAGCGCTCAACAGGGTTTGGTGGAAGCCCGAAGGAACGCTCTCGAACACGTGATCGGTGCAGAACCCAAATTCGCCACGGCAACGTCAAACCGGCTCAGACCAGACCAATGGCGCTTGATTGGTGGAGGCATTGCCCTCCCCGTTCTCGTCATCGTGATGCTCGCTGAACTGCTCGGCTATCATGGATTGTTGATACCCCTCCTCGCCCTTCCGGGTGTGCTCATTGGCGGCTTGCAGATGTTCAAAGAGGCCGGTGCCTCGTTGCGAAATCTGCAGATGGGCTTTCAGGTCCTCACCAGCCTCGCCGTTCTCGGAGCCTGCATCCTTGGGATGTGGGAAGAAGCGCTCATCGTCACCATTCTGGTGGCGTTCACCGCGCATCTCGAAGGTGACGCCCTGCTCAAAGCAAGGGAAGCCATGCAGGGTGGCTTGGACCGTTTGCCTCGGACCGCTCGTAAAGTGAACGACAACAGCACACTCTGTCTCACGCCAGAGATGACCATTTCAGCAGCGCCATCCGGCCTCAGCCTTCCCATGGCAGGTGGTCCATCACTGGCCATGGCGACCCAAACCCAGCCGGAAACCGAAACGGTCCCCATCGACCTGATTCGTCCCGGCGATAAGATCGAAATCCGCAGCGGTGAACTGATTCCAGCTGATGGACGCATCATCGATGGAAGGGGAGCGCTCGACAAAGCCCCGCTCACCGGCGAATCGGTGCCCGTTGACGTTGCCGTTGGTGATGTGATCGAAGCAGGTCTGGTTCTCGCCCGTGGTCCGGTGGTGTGCGAGGTCCTCGCCGTAGGGGACGAAACCCGCCTTTCGGGACTGATTGATGCGGTGCATTCGTTTCGAGAAGCACCCCCAAGGCTTCACAGCGGTATTGAGAAATTCACGGCAATTTGGGTGCCTTTGGTGCTCTTTGGTGCGTTCGCCGTGTGGTATTTTATGTTCCCCGAAAATTGGAAAATTATTCTGCTCTTGTGGGTTGTTTCCTGCCCGTGTGCCCTCCTTTTGGCGACGCCGGTTCCCCACGCTGCAGCCCTTTCAAACGCAGCCCACCAAGGCGTCATTGTCCGTGGAGGCGATGCACTTGAGCGGATGGCGAAAGTCAACCACGTTCTGCTCGACAAAACGGGGACCCTCACGTCTGGACGTCCGACCGTGGGTGAGGTGGTGCTTGGAAAACAACGCCGACGTGACAGCGCGCTCAAGGTCATGATGGGCCTCGAATCGCGCTCCTCTCATCCCTACGCGCTGGCCGTGGTTGATTACTGTGAAGCCAACGACATCACCCCTGCGAAGATCACTGGACTTCACGACATTGATGCCGGCGTTCAAGGAACCCACGGAAAAAGCGAGGTGGCCTTTATCCGGCCGGATAAAGCCAAGGCCATGGGCGTCGAAATGGGAGATGCGCTTCTCTCGGCCTTTGAAGAGGCCAAAGCGAAAGGCCACGGTGCAAGTTTGCTCGTGAAAGATACAGCCGCCATCGCCTTGGTCACCTTCGTCCACGACGATACACGGGACGGTTCAGCTGCGTTGATCGCTTCCTTGGCAGAACGTTCGGTCAACGTGGAGATTCTCTCCGGAGACCATCAAAGCGCTGTTTCGGAATTCGCTCGCTCCGTGGGCCTTCCAGAGAGTGCTGCCCACGGTGGGCTGAGCCCCGAAGACAAAGTCAAGTGGGTCAAGGCGCGATCAAGTTCCCACGTCACCATGATGGTGGGTGACGGCTTCAACGACGCTGCTGCCTTGGCCGTGGCCGATGTTGGGGTGGCGGTTGGAACGGGGGAATCGGTCAACCTCGAAGCGGCCGACATTCTCATCCCGGGCGATGACCCTCGCATGTTGACCGAAATGATTGACCTCGCCCGTCAAGCCCAGCGCACTTTGATGCAGAACCTCTTTTTCTCGGTTGCCATCACCGTAACGTTGGTGTTCGCTGTCATCCAACAGTGGTACGACCAACTTTGGGTGGGGGTGTTGATTCACGAGGCATCCGTGATTCTGGTTATTCTCAACGGGGCGAGATTGGCCCAAAACGGACAGTCCATTCCGTTGCTCAAAGAGACACTACGGACGATGATGGAAGATACAAAACTCGCGTTCGCCTCGTTCCGAGCCCGGTATTTCCCGACCAAAGCCTGACGGAATTCTGTCGAATCGAAGGGACATCTTCAAACCCTAAGCACCTTTCTTCCAAACAGGTGGGAGAATGGCACGAGTACGAGGCGACCCAGTCACGACCGCTCTCGCCCACCCCACGCGTCGTGGAGCCTATGTGACGTTGGCCAGCACCGACGAAATGAGTACGGTGCAACTCCAGGAATCGCTCGGCGTTGACCGCTACAACCTCTATCACCATCTGAAAAAACTGGCATCGCTCGAACTGATCGAGAACCACCGTGATGTGGGGCGAGCCCGATGGTGGCGGGTTCAGAAACACGTTGACTTACCGGAACTTCTCAACGTCTCCTCTGCTCTTCCAAGCACCCCTGTTCCATCCGTGACACCGACTGCTTCGCCTGCCGTCACGACCACCTTGGCCTCATTGGCGGTGGACGAGGAAGGTCGAGATGTGATCGTTTTGAATCTTGAGGGTTCGCGAGACCAAGTGAGTGCCAAGCAGCTCATCGTGCGATTGTCAGAAGAATTTGGCTTGACGTTGGATGTGCCGTGGAATTTCATTCCCGAACAACTGGTGCTCTATTCGAAAAAGAAGTGATGCCGAATGTCGGAAGAACTGACCGTGGAATCTCAAATTGCTCCACCGCCGCTCTCCTGCCCAAAATGTCAGGGGATGTTGCCCGTCGGCTTAGGAGAATTGACGTGCCAACTCTGTTCAGCAAGGGTGCGGGTGGACCACACCATCACGCGGCGCAAATGGAAGGAGGAGAAACTCACCTGTCCATCGTGTTCAAAGGTCTTGGTGGCTGGCGTTGATGAGCGCCCTGCTGACCTCAAATGCGGCATGTGCGAGACCTATTTCACCCTCGAAGCCCAAACGCCCCGCGTTGAAATCTCGTGCCCGGGATGTGAACGAAACCTTCGGATGAAGCGACGCCCCGGTGAACGCAACATCGAGTGCCCCGCTTGCGATACTGAATTTGTGGTCCGATTCTAGGGGACTTCGACGGCGTTCAGCGGGGCAAAAAAGCGGGCTGTAAACCCCGCACTCCGTCGCGCTCCTTATCTATGAAGAGAAGCCCATGAACAAGTGGATGGGATTCCAATGGGTATGAGCGAAAGCCATGACGGTGAAGTCAAAAAGGCCACCAACAGCAGACACGATTCGGATGAACGTGTAACGCTCGCAGCGCTACGTTCCCAATTTACATCGGCTGAATCGACCACGCTGGACGAGGCGATTGGCACACAGGCCCGTTTCCGTCAAGAAGAACGACTGCGAGCCGATCTTCGTCGAGAGCGCCGTCTACGTCAACAAGCGATCACGGAACGAGTAAACGCCATGAAAGCCAACATCGCCAAGGATTTGGCAACCCAACATGAACTGACGCTTGATGCGCTTGAGCGGGATTTGCGAACCACCATGGAAGCTGAACTCGAAACCATGGAACGCGATGCACTGGCTCACGAGGAAGCGCGTGTACGCCATGAGTTGGACCTTCGACTTGAACGACAAGTCGCCGCCCTCCACGAACAGCATGGGGTCGAGCAACACAAGCGCCTTGAAGAGCGAAAAGAGCAGATCAAAGCCTCCATCGAAACCCAACTCCAAGAGGAATACGAACGACGCTTGAACATCCAGAAAGAGCGCTTGCGCTTGGATTACAATCAGGAACTGCAGGAACGCCTCCGAGACATCGAAGCCAATCTCGAAGATGAAATGGAACAACGTTTCACTGAAATGGAACAACACGAAATCTCACGGCTCGAGGAAGGACACGAAGCCCTGCTTTCAGAACGAGAAGAACAATTGCGTCGGGGAATTCGAACCCGTTTGGAACAGCAACTCCGCCAACGACTCAAGCAGCGAGAAGCACGACTCAAGGTCGAATTTGAGCGCAGAAGTCTCCGCCTCGAGGAAGACATCGCCCAACAACTGCAAGAAGACATTGAGGCACAACTGCGCCGTGAAACCGACGATCTCGAAGACCGCATGCGCGAGGATGTCGAATTGGCCATCGCCAAGCGACGAGACGAGTTGCGCATTCAAATCGAGCAGCAACTCAACGAACAACAAGCCGCTCGTCTTGCCGACCGCAAGGCCCGACTCAAATCCAAGTACGACCTCACCTTCAACAAAGCGATTGACGATATTTCACGCAGTCTGCAAACCGAAATTGAGACGGAACTTGAGCACCGAATGGAACACGATTACAACGCATACCGACACGCCAGAGAAGCCGAAATTCAAAACCGATTGTCTCGCTACCGGTACGAGCGAGAAGCGGAACTTCGCGAGCAACTTGAGGCTCAATACGCCGTCAACAAGCAGGATTGGAGCGAACGGCTTGACCTTGAGTTCCAATCTCGAGAAGCCGCTGCTCGAAAGGCCATCATGTCCGAAGTGGACGCTCAGTTGCGCAACGAGCGACTCACGCACGAGACCGACCTTGACCTGCTTAAAGAAGAAACAACGCTCGAGCTTGAGGTTGAAATGGAAGAGCGCCTCCGAGACTTCAAATCTCGCAAGGAAGAAGAAGTGGCAACGCAACTCGAGCGCCAACTCGACAAGCGAGAAGAGATCATGCGCAACAAGGCACTCATCGATGTGCGAAAGCGTGAGGCACAAATTCGGGCCGAGATTGAAGCACAATTGGGCCTCAAGCGTGCAGAAATCCGTGACCGTCTCAAGGGACTTGCCGAAAAGATGGATTCCTTCAAGGAAATGGCAGAAGAGAAAATGCGAGAAGCGGTCACGCAGCAAATCCAGGGTGAAATCGATGCTGACGAAGTCCAACTCCGAGCGAGAGAACAAGAGTTCAGTGCACTGCAAAACACGGACACCCGTGCTGAAAAGCGACAAAAGTGGATGCAATCCATTTCCGGTCAAGCGCCCGCAGCCTTCGGTGCCGGCGCCATGGACCCAACAGCACTTGGTGCTCGACCCGACGGATTGGGAGCGGCTGGAGGCCGTCCATTGCGCGGCTTGATGGGCCAGCAAACCCAGGAGGAGCCCCGTCTCGGTTTAGGTGGCATGAGAGCACCCATGACAAGTGCAAAACCACTCGCTGGTCAAGTGCCGGCTGCTCAGCCCGTTCGCACCGTTCGCCAACCCATTGGCCAAACAGGCCTACCAGCCCCCGTTCGTGCCGTACGACAACCGCTTGCTTCACCTGATCTCGTTCCACAAGAAGAACGAGCGATGGAAGAAGCGACGGAAGATGTCACGGAAATCGTCGAGGAGGCGATGCTGGAACCTGAGGTTTCACCCGTTCAAGACATCGTTGAGGAAACCGTTCTCGAGACCGAGTCCGTCGTGGAGGATTCAATATCCGAAACGATGGAAGAGGTCGCTGAAGCGACGGCCACCACCATGGCCCGGCCGACCACGTTGCTCAAACCCATCCGTGGTGTGCTCAAACCGCTTGAGGAAGAGGAGGAGGTTCGAACGGCGACGTTGACGCCCGTTGGCCACATGTTGATTCCCGAGAAAAAGCGCGGCCCACCGCCTTCCTCAACGATTGGAAAGCCGGCCACTGCGAAACTTCGCCCTGTCAAAGGAACCCTCAAACCCGTTGCAAAGAAGCCGGTGACGACCTTGCAACCCGAGGATGAGAACGAAGATGAGTCCCAAGCGTGATGTTCACAACCAAGCGCGTGGTTCATATCTAACATCTTCTAGGCTTGAACCATGAACCGCGTCCTTGCGTCGTTGGTCGTTTTCTTGCTCTCGAGCCAAATCGTGTTCATTGGCGCTGCGTCTGCAGACCTTTCCTCGCTCACGGATGCAGGACAGACGGATGAATTGAACAAACCTCTGGTGCTGTGGAGTGTCCTCAACGACGGACGGGTGCTCACCGTCACCGAAGAAGGAAACGTCAGTCTCAATTCCTTCAGCAACGGTGTCCTCTCAACACAGTGGACGGTGTTCCTCGATATCGAGGCCAACAAAGCCCGAGTGGATGGTGCGCAAGAACTTGTCAGTGTCGCTCACCAGAACGGTGCCTACGTCGTTCAAATGAGTACGCAATCGGTGTACAGGAACATTTCCACGCCCGACCCGGTCAACGACGCCGTTCTCGACAACGAAGGCGATCTGTGGCTGATGTATGCTGCAGGAAAGCGTCGTGCTGACCAATACGACCTGTCCGGCTTCACCGGCGTGAGCTCAACCACCATCCAGTCTGGCATCTCAGCGTTTGAAATCCTCAACGATGGGCGCTTGGCCATCGCATCGTACGACAAGAAGATCTACATCCACTCTGCACAAGGCGCACTGGAGAACACCCTCAATGACCCGAACGCGATCGTCTCCTCGCTCTACAGCGTTGACAACACCACCTTGTTAGCGGGCACGACGGGCGGAACGGCTTATCTGTACGACACGGGAACGTGGACCAGCGTGAGCCAAGCGATGGGTCACACCAAGCAGACCACCTATCTGACCACCACGCAGAACATGTACGTGGTTGGTGCCAAGCAGGGGAAAGTCTCGTTCCTCGATACCACCAACTTCAGCATCTTGGGCGAATTCACAGCCTCCGGTGACATCATCGGCGTTGTCGCCGAATTTAACGGCCCGTTCTACGCTGCCGGCACCACCATCGACAAGACGAAAATTGGTTTTTTTGACCTTGATTCCGATGGCGATGGCGTGAACGACATGAACGACGCTTTCCCTAACGACGCCACCCAAACAACCGATAGCGACGATGATGGATACGGTGACGACCCAGAGGGAAATGCACCCGATGCGTTTCCTGACGACAACACCCAGTGGAACGATGCCGATGGCGACGGATACGGCGACAACGTCGCCGGTAACAACCCCGACCTCTTTCCGAACAACGCTGAGCAATGGGCGGATGCTGACGGTGACGGATACGGAGACAACAGCGGCGGTTTGAACGGCGATGTGTTTCCCTCCGAGTCCACCCAATGGTCGGACAGTGACCAAGACGGCTACGGGGACAACCCCGACGGATTCAAGCCCGATGCCTGCCCAACCGTCAACGCCTTCTCAACCCTTGATCGATACGGGTGCCCCGATTCCGATTTGGACGGTTACTCCAATGCTGATGAGAACTGGACCGTTGAAAACGGAGCTGATGCGCTTCCAAACAACCCTACCCAATGGCTTGACGGTGATGCAGACGGTTACGGCGACGCCGCCGATGGCCAAGAACCGGACTCGTGTCCTTGGGAATACGGCACTTCAACCAAAGCCGTTAGCATCGACGCAAACAGTTCAACGGGGTATGTGGCTGTCGCTTCCTACGGATGCTTGGACCAAGACGGGGACGGTTGGGTTGACCGAACCGAGTCGCCGCTGATGGACATCGATCCGAACGAACACTTTGACGGAGATGGCGATGGCGTGGGCTCCAACGCAGATTACGACGACACACAAGGTTTCATCCAAACCGAGCAGGACCACTGCCTCAACGACAAAAACGACACCTCAGAAGCCTGCTTGGGTTGGAACGACCCGGCCTACCAAGCCTATCGAAATAACCTCGAAGAAGGAGCCATCCCCTTGAGTTTCTTTGCTTGGAACACATCGCAACAGGACGACCAAAACAGCGACACACCGTTGAACGTGGATGAAGATATTGTCAATCAGGTCATCGTCGTGGGCATCGTTGCCTTCGTCGTCCTGACAGCCATCATTTTGGCCGTGGCGTTCATCATCAACAAGCGGAAGAAGGCAGCGACCACCAAAGAATACGGTGGAATAGACCCGACCACCTCTGGAAACGCCTCGCTTGAAGCACTCGAAGACCGAGGCGGCCTTTCTGCGGCCGGTGGGGTGATTTCCGATGCATCATGGGATGACGACATCGAGCAACTCAACTTTGAAACGAACAACGACGGATTCGCCGACATGGATTTGAAGGCCGAAACCACCGTGAGCCAAGCAGCCACCATGACCTATGAGGAGGAGAGCATCGAAGCCCTCGCTGGAATGCCTGTCCAAGAAACGGTTCAAGAAGCCTCTGAACCCGCTGTTCCAGCGATGCCGAGCGAGGCCCCTCCACTTCCCGAAGGCGGCTTGCCGGACGGTTGGACGATGGACCAGTGGCGTTGGTATGGCCACGAATGGTTGGCCAAATACGGCAAAAATTAGAGCCAGACGATGGGAAGACTGGCCTTGAGTGCCCCGAGTTCCTCACCCGTGTACAACGGTTGCCCGTTCATCTTGCAGGTGTTCATCACCAACCACAGGAAGCCATTCCATGCGGTGGCGTCAGCGAACAATTCGACCTTTCCTTGAATCGCAGCCATCAGGAGCAAGGCTTCCTCCGTCTCGTGGCTGCAGAGCGCTTTGACAAGATCCTTCGCCCGAAGTTGATAGCCGGGGGGGCGCCAAGACATCAAGGAGCATCAAACCTGGAACGGGGCGAGATTGAGGCGCTCTGCCAAGTGGTCAATGTCAACATCGACAGCGAGTTTCATGCGGTCACGAAGCAAGTCGATTTCGCCTTTCATCTTCAGCATCTTGTGTGTTCGAATCATGTCGGCCAACAACTCGTTCACACTTTTGTGACCGCCGGTGGTTCGGAGCGTGTTCAGTTGCCGACGAATCTCATAACTCACACTCACGGAGGTCATTCCTTCTGCAGTCATGGTCTTACCCGACAGCGGTTTGACTTGGGCCTGTACTTAACCCATGCGAAAGGAGAGGGGGGCTTGCCCCACATTTGACAGGGCTTGCTTTGACGCCGTCGACTCAACGAATGTCTCGCTGCATGCGAAGACGGGATGCTTCGGTGACGCCAAATTCACGGCGAACTTCTTGGACGCGTTGATGAACTTCTTTCGCGAGTGTCCAATATTCAAGGCTACCCGCACCCGCTCCTGAATTGGTCGGTTTGTTCAAAATCACGGTAGGGGCGCCGCTCCAAGGAGCCTCAGCAACTTTTGCCAGACGTCGTACGGTGGTGTTGAACAACTTGTTCGGCATTTTCTTGTTGACCTGATCGCAGACATAGGTGCTCAATTTGGAGCGCCCGTCCACCATCGTCATGACGATGCCGAAAATTTTCAAATTGCGATTGATTCTTCGTTGAATCATCTTGATTGAATTCATGAGCATGCTGAAGCCCTCAAGGGCGTAGTACTCCGCCTGCACGGGGACCATCACCCAATTTGCTGCACACATAGCGTTGATGGACAACAAGCCCAAGGAGGGGGGCGTGTCGATGATGACATAGTCAAACTCGTCGATGATGGGCAGCAATGCCTCTTGAAGACGGGTTTCACGGCCTATTTTATGACTCAATTCGATTTCTGCTCCGGAAAGATGAATGTCGCTCGGAAGGATCCAAAGGTGACCCGCATCGATGGTCTCGGGAACCTTCTTGCCACCGTTACGGTTGCTCCAAGCTTCACGCATGGCTTTGGTGATGTCCTCGGGCGGAATGAGGTACTCCTCCATCAAAGGGAGGTCTTCTCCTGAATCGTTCGTCAGCAAGTCATAGACCGTCTTCTTGATCTTCTTCTTTTCCAAACCGAACGAAGTAGCGCAATTCCCTTGCGGGTCAAGGTCGATGAGCAAGACTTTGGCAGGAGGGAGTCCTTGACGCCGCGAACCCTTGGCCAATGCAGCGGCGACATTCACAGCGGTGGTGGTCTTTGCACAGCCACCTTTTTGATTCGCTACGGCGATGACCATTTTGTATGGATTCATGCTGATTCACCTCCCGCACACAGGCCACGGCGGACCTCCTCTTTGAATGCAAGCCTCACAGAGAGGGACATCATGCTGGTTGAATCACAGGGACCGGAACTTCGGAGAGAATCTTGCGCACGATGTGCATGCCGGTGA
>JAYPIL010000008.1:0-7631 GCA_038127845.1 Candidatus Poseidonia sp. | reverse complement strand
CCTCGAATCTTTGCCTCTGGCTTCATGTTGATTCGGTGGGAGATGATTTGCAAGGCAATGCCCTTGATGTCGTCGGGAATGACGTAGTTTCGCCCTGCAACGGCGGCTGCAGCGCGACCCGTCTTGAACAAGGCCTGGCTTGCTCGAGGAGAGGCTCCGTTGATGACACGGTGGTCCTCTCGGGTGCGCTGAACAATTTCAATGATGTAAGAAAGGATAGCAGGGTCGACGTGAACCGTTTCGAGAGCCTTTTGCATGGCGACAACTTTCTTCGGCGAGGTAACCTGTTCCACCACGTGCTCGTCTTGTCCTCGCAACTTCCTGCGAGCGAGGATGGCCTTCTCCTCTGCCCGGTCTGGATAACCCATGCTCATTTTCATCAAAAAGCGGTCCATTTGCGCTTCAGGAAGCGGATAGGTCCCCTCCTGCTCAATGGGATTCTGCGTTGCAAGAACAACGAACGGAGCGGGGAGTTTGTGGGTGATTCCTTCAATCGTGACTTGCTTCTCTTCCATGGCCTCAAGCAGAGCAGCCTGTGTCTTTGGAGGTGCACGGTTGATCTCGTCAGCGAGGAGAATGTTGGAGAACAATGGACCCGCTCGGAGTTTGAACTCACCCGATTTTTGGTCATACATGTACGTCCCCATGATGTCGGAAGGGAGCAAGTCGGGGGTGAATTGGACACGCTTGAACTTGCACCCGAGGGCACGAGCGAAGGTGTTGGCCAGCAGCGTCTTTGCAAGACCTGGGAAGTCCTCCAGCAACATGTTTCCATTGGAAAGAATACCGACCGTCACGCGGCGAAGATTCTCGTTTTTCCCGATGATGACTTTGCTCACCTCATTCATGAGGCTGTTCGAAATCGCCGACACGGTGGCAATCAAATCCTGAGTGCGAGCGCCTCCTGCGCCTGCTTGCATACTTGCTTCCATAACAGCACCTCGTTGGTAGGTTGATACTTTTTGATTTCTTATTTGAATGTGCGCGCTCGTTCATCGGAAAATGCTCATGCGCAAAGCGCCCCGGAGGGCCCTTATCTGCCCCAGAAATGATTTTCTTTACGATGGAGTGCCACGATTTCATCGAGGATTTCCTCCTCAATTGGTGACAAGTCGATCTTCTTCAGGCGTTTCACGTGCCGCTCTGGCACGTCAACATAGAATTCATCAAGTTCCTCAATGTGCCGTCCAACCGTTGGTCCTTGAACGGCCACGGCAACTTCGTCGCCCTGCATTGCCTCGCGGACATCTTCGGATGAACGGGTTCGCAGACTCTTGATTTGACCGACCGGTGTGCCATCGATTTTCATGAGCCGCTGGCCCACGTGAATGCGTCCCCCGAGAACCCGCATGCCAACAATGGCTGGACCTTTGGCTCGGAACGTGTGGTCTTTGAGATAGAGCACTCGGCCGGGGTACACCAACGATTCTCGTTGTTCTTCCTCCATGGCGGCTTTGGTTGCTTCTTGCCATTCCTCAAACGCATCCATGATGTGGTAGATGATGGGGCCGGAGATGAATTTCACCTCGGCGTCGTCGTCTTCCAATTGCTCGGCAACATCGGAGGTGTTGGCTTTGGTTGAGAAGCCCAGAATGACCTTCTGCAGAGGATCTGTTGCGGTGCTCGCCATCAGAATGTCCTTCTTGTTGACCGGGCCGACCGTGGCTTGACGTACGGGGATGTTTCGCTGATGAAGCTCAAACGCTAACGCCTCCAAACCTCCAACGGTATCGGCCTTGATGACGACACCCGTTCGGTCTTCCTCGGCTCCCCTGCACGCTCCTTTGGCGGTGTGCGGCCCAAAATCCGAGCGGGCAAAAATTTCGTTGCAGGATGAACACATGACGGGCATGGCGTTGAAGATGGCTCGCCATTCTTCGCGGATGGCTTCCCCAGCGGCTTCGACCTCGTCATCGGTGTTCGCCAAGTGCAAGGTGGTCCCAGCGATGGTCGATTCAAGATTCGGAGCGACGATTTTGACACCGCACGCCGCTTCAACTCCGTTGAAGTTGACCCAACGCTTTCCAGCGTCTCGCATCTCGGCCATCCCCTGAGGCCGCTTGAGGCCCTTGATGTGCGTCGTGAACGGGCCGTCTTGGCCCGCCAGCATGATGGTGTCACCGACGTTAAGGGACCCGCGATACAGGATGACGTCAATGGTCTTCCCCATACCAACTTCGTCCCGCATTTCCAGCACGGTTCCTTGCGCTGCACCAAGTGTATCGGTCAACCGGTCCTCCAAGAATCGCTCTGCAAGACCGACGGTTACGGCGAGAAGGTCTTGCAGGCCCTCACCTTCTTTGGCCGACATCGGGACCAAGGCCACGTTTTGTCGGAAATCTCGTATCTGGTCGTACCGCTCCAAATTGAAGCCGTGTTCCGAAAATTGTCCGACGATTTTCCAGTAGCGGTCCTCAAAAAACGCCTTCACGTCGTCCCGTTGGTTCCCAAACGATTCAATGAAGGAACGACCCGCCTCACAGCGCCAACCGTGGAGCCGGTCAACCTTGTTACCAGCGATGACGAAAGGCGTTCGGGTTTCCTTCAAAATGTTGAGTGACTCGATGGTTTGAGGTTGCAAGCCCTCCATGATGTCCACCACGAGCACAGCGATGTCGGCCACGGACCCGCCACGGTTACGAAGCGAGGCAAAGGAATGGTGCCCGGGTGTATCGATGAACAACAAGCCCGGAGATTTGAAATTCTTCCCGCCGAGCATGGCCGCACACGTTTCGTTGAGTACATCGGCAGGCACTTCGGTCGCACCGATGTGCTGTGTGATACCGCCTGCCTCTCTGTCCATGACGCTCGCTTGACGTTGACTTCCAATCGAGCGTACCATGTCGAGCAGACTGGTTTTTCCGTGATCGACGTGACCCAAAACCGAAACAATCGGTTGCCGATTGTGCCCGCGTGCCGTCGGCTCGGCGTCCTCGGCGGGTACAGAATTGTCCTGAGTCATGGAACCACCTCGTTGTTGAGGCGTTATAGGCGTTCACTCGTAAACCCAAGCGCCCATGGTGTTCTCCCAAGACATCAAGCCTTCGGGGAACCAGAGCCCAAGTTCAAACTCGGCGGTTTCAGGTGCATCGGAGCCGTGAATCATGTTGTAGCCCATGTCCATCCCGAAATCACCACGAATGGTGCCCGGGTCGGCTTGGCGCCCGTTGGTGGCACCGATGAGTTTTCGAGCCACAGCAATGGCGTCCACGCCTTGCCAAGCCATGCAGACAACGGGGCCGGACGTGATGAATTTGATGAGCCCGGGGAAAAACGGACGCTCCTTGTGAACATCGTAGTGGGCTCGAGCAAGTTCTTCGCTTGGAACGATGGACTTTAAACCGACCAGTTTGAGTCCTTTTCGCTCAAATCGGCCAAGAATTTCGCTCACGAGTCCGCGTTGCACGCCGTCGGGTTTGATCATCACGTAGGTTGTTTCCATGGTGTTCACCGATTGCATCCAAAAGTGACCCGTTTAAGGGCGTTGCTGTTGGCTCGTGACGGAGGAACAGCACTCATTGAATGCCGCCCTTCACGTAGTGACGGGTCCACTTGACCTTGCGAGCATTTCGCTTGAGGTGAAGGTGGTTCTTGCGAGCCTTGCTGTTCTTGAACCAAAGAACACTACCGTCTTTGCGGACAAACATCATGCCGGTGCCTGGCTCAATTTCTTCGCCCGTAAAGTTGCAAATTCGTCGTTCTGGCATGGTATCACCGTGCGTTCAGTTTTCGAGCCTCGCGACCCGTGTCCTTGAGCATGAGAATGTCACCCACTCGAACGGGTCCGACGACGTTTCGGCTGATGATACGTCCGACGTCACGAGGGTTGGGTGCATCGTTGACACGAACCTTGACTTGAGTTGCTTCACCGGTCATTCCGGTGCGGCCCACAATTTCGACCACTTCTGCTGGCCATCCGCCTAGTTCTTCACTCATGTTGATCATCTCGGATGCTTGATTCAGTTCTTGAGGGCCTTGATGGACTCAACAACTTCGTGGAATTTCTCTTGGGCGCCTTTGGAGACTTCCATGACGGCAACGGAGGCTGCGGAAGCGCCTTTGGCAAGGCCGACGCCTTGAGCCAAGAACTCTTGACTTGGCACGTAGCCGAAAGGAATGCCTTTCTCCTCACAGATGAGCGGGATGTGGGCGAGAAGTTCAGGGGGGTTCACGTCTTCTGCAAGAATGATGAACTGAGCCGTTCCTCGTTCGGCGGCTTTGGTCACTTCGTTGCTGCCTTTCTTGACACGACCGTTTTTGTTCAGGTCAAGCATGGCGTAGATTTCGTTCACAACGTCTTCGGGGGTCTCAAATTGCACATGTACACTCATTGGAATCACTCTTTCCTCATGATAGGGGCAGGCCTCCGCAGAACCACGCGGATATAAACGCAACGGAGACCATTTGGAGCGAGTATCGGAACCAAAACGACCAACATGTGGCGCAGTGCCTCGTTTATCATGAATGCAGGCCAAGTTGCTGAAGGATATCCTCAACCCCCCGAGCCAACGCCGGACCACCCGAAATGACGTCTCGAGCGTTGGGCAGAGAACCCGTGGCGTGGACACCGTCGACGTACCGAAGCAGGCGGGCGATGGCACCTCCGGTGAACAATCCGTGACAGCAGGCTGCGTGAACCTCAACGGCCCCTTGGCTTCGAAGCGCTTCGGCCGCCCTGCAAATGGTGCCTCCTGTGGCGATCATATCGTCTACGATGGCCACGGATTTGCCGGCAACGTCGAGGTCTTTCGCCTTGTGAACGATGGTATGAGCATCGATTCGGGTTTTCTCGAGATAGGAGAATTCACACCCGATTTGATTCGCAACGCTGGAGGCACGGTCGATAGCACCCTTATCAGGAGAGAGAATGAAATCCGGATTCACGGTTTCCTTGAGGTGGTTGGCCAGTTCTGGCATGGCGGAAATGAATGCAGTCGGGACCGAGAGGTCCTGAAGAACGGCTGGAGCGTGGAGGTCAAGCACGACGATACCGTCGCATCTTGACGCCATCACATCAGCGATGGCTCGAGCGGAAATGGATTCGCCGGGCTTGAACCGTTTGTCCTGCCTGGAGTATCCAAAGTAAGGAATCGCCAAAATGACACCTTTTCCCACATCAGGGAGGGTCTGAGGGCCGATTTCTCGTAAATTCTTCAATTCACCAGAACGGACATCCTGAATCGCATCCAGCATCAACAGCGTTTCAACAATACCGGAGTCTGGGAACGTGTTTGATACCAAGACAACCGGTTCGCTTCGTATCGCTTCGATCACATCGCTTGGCACCCGAATGTAGCCTTCGGTGTCCGGGAACCTCCGTGTCTCGAGGACATGATGGTCCCAACCAAGGGTTGTTGCAAGTTGCTCGGCCATTGGGCCCGAATTGCTCCCGGATACGACGACCATGCCATCCCCTTGGTTGAGGCTGGTGGCTGGACCTTCATGTTCTTTGCGAGGACGCTGAACACATTCATTGGTGCGCGAGGCAGGACTTGAACCTGCGACCTCCCGGTTATCAGCCGGGTGCTCTAACCGACTAAGCCACCCGCGCTAGGGTAACCTTGCCGACAAAACTCCCCGTCATAAGCATGACGGAAAGGAGAACACCTCGGCAGGGCCAAGGTTCACTCTTCTTCCAAGCTGTTGACCGTGATGTAGGATGGCAGCTGCAGAACCTTCTCAAAGGTACGTGACAGAACCACCTCATCCAGGCGCTCGCGCGTGCGAGCCAGGGCGGTGATTGGAATTCGAATCTGCTCTTCGACACCGAACTGTGTTTGAATTCGCATGCGGGTGGAGACCACGACGCCCTTGTATGTGCGCTTCACTCGAAACAAACCGGTGATCACGCCGATCTCTTCACCCTGGTTGTCCAGAACAGCTCGGTCAAGCATCTCATCTGGTGCATACAATTTTTCATCAATTCGAACGGTGTTTCGCCAGCGGCGTTGCAATTCACGCATGGACTTGGACAGTTTTACCGTCCCGTCACCACGGATACTGTGCACAAGCTCCTTTGGCAAGGGTGCAAGTTCTGCTGGCTTTCGCATGTATTCGTCGGCCACTTCTGGTGCAACTTGGATTCGCATGGATTTCACGCGAGCCTCGTTGGGGTGGTGGCGTTCACCTACAATCGTTCCTACTTTCTTATCGTTGACATAGACATCCCGTTGGAGCAACTCCTGAATGTCGAAATCTGTGTTTTTCATTTCCCATCTCTCCTCGCCGATTTTGCTCGGCTTAACTCATGGTCTTTCTCGGCACCTAATATATTCTTCGTCAGTAAAAATATCATTTCCAATTGTATTTGTCGCATAATGGACCCTTCAAGCAATTGAAATATAGAAAATAATTTGATTTTGAATGTCGCATAACGCGCGTGATTTCAATAGGAGAATCTTCGATATTGATTTTGACATGAACCCTATTTTCAATTGAAAGACGTTGAATCTTCGCATTCCGCTCTCAACCCCCTGAGCGATTGCCGATTTTTGTAATATGCCAAAATTTTCAATTGAAATTTGCATTCTGTTGACCCTTTTCCATTCAGGGTCGACCAAGGAGAACCATCCCAGTCTTGATGAGGAAGAACCTGATGAGCAACACCATGGTCGTGGATCTTGTGATGTCCGGACCCATTGACCGCTTGTGCCTCAACGTGATGCAGCGAGGTCTCTTGGCCGGCTTCAACTTCTACGTGGGCGACAACGACATCGCTTCAACACGAGCCTCGCTCAGCAGCGAGCTCGAGGCCGTCCCGCAAGGTTTGCAAGGGCATGCTGACGCTCCAAAGAACGCCGTTGTGCTCTGCAGAAACGGCATCAATGGCCATCCGTTTCATGATGCGGCCTGCGTTGTTCATGTCCTTGATGCGAGCGAACACGAGGTTGACCGAACGCAAGGATTCAGCATCGTGATCCACGACATGCTGCCTGAAGAGGACAACTTAACCTCCCCTTTTACCAAATGGGCCTCCATGGCCGTCGAAGGGCGAACACCTTCGCTTGATGGAGAGGGTGGCTATTGGTGCAGCATCAACGATGTCTCAGCAGCCCTGGTTCGTCTCTTGCCCCACCTCGCTGCCCTCGAAAAGAAAACGTATCACATCGCTGGACGCCGTTATTGGACACTTCAGGAAACATGGAGCGAATTTGCCGTTCTCGCCCGTCGTGCAAAAGCAGGTCTATCGGGTCAATTCAATCTCGAGGTGCTCGCAGCCGACGACAGCCTGCCCATTGAAGCGCAGCCTGTCTCAACGTCAAGGACCAACCCCGCCCGTCCAGACATCGCTTCATTTCACCGCTGTTTAGAACAACATACGGGCGAGGGGTGGCGTCCGGTGATGCCTCTGCGTCAAACCTTGATGTTGGTTCTCGCATCCTTGGACGCTCAGGCATGAGGTTCACTGAACAAGTCGGCACCGAGCAACGGCAGCAACAAACTTGCATCACCCTCAACACAAACATGGGGTGCTTCTGGCCGCATTTTGCCCCAGGAAATCGCTTCACGCAAGCGAGCACCCGACAAACTGCCGTCATGTTCGGGTGCTGTGGTGATGTAAACGGCGCTATCGAGTCCACCGCGGTACTGGTTCCACCAAATCACATGGTGTTTTGAGATACCTCCGCCGA
>JAYPIL010000007.1:0-45182 GCA_038127845.1 Candidatus Poseidonia sp. | reverse complement strand
AGCGGACAGCCAACAGAAAGGGATTATCATGTGATGTCCCTTGGGTCGGTTTCGGGGGAGGGATACGAATGTCGGTAAAACTCGGTCCAGCAGGTGTTCCGCTCTCGTGCAAGGGAAGAACCATCGTCGAGGGAATGGACGACATCATCTCCTTGGGACTTGAAACCATGGAGGTTCAGACCGTTCGCATGGTCGCACCTCAGCACTTTGAGCAGTACTGGCAGGCAGGCGTGCTCGCCAACAAGACCGAATTTGAGATGAACATTCACGGCCCGTATTACTCTGAGCTCCTCGGAAACAGGGTTGAGCGAGGCCGTTCGTTGGCGAAAATCGAAGCCACTCTTCAGGCCGCACGAACCATCAACGCCCGCCACATCACGCTCCACACGGGACACTACGGTGAATTCGGTCGGGGGCAGGCTGCAAACGAACAGGTAGCGAACGTGTTCTCCGGCATCGTTGACCGAATCCACGAGATTTGGCACGATGACGAAGATGAATTTCCCGTCTTCCCGTGGATCAAAAACGGCACGCCGTCCAAAATCGGAATCGAGACCTCAGGCCGCCAGGAACTTTGGGGCAGCCTCGAGGAGGTGCTCGAGGTCGTGAACCACGTTGAAGGGACCGTCCCCGTCCTCAACATTGCGCACATTCACGCACGAGGGCACGGCCAAATGCGTACGTCAGAAGATTACGGCGAACTGTTTGACCTTGTACGCGAAACAATCGGAACCAAAGAATTCTACTGCCACTTTTCGGGCGTCGAGCACCGCACCGGAAACGCCATGCATTACACGCAAATCAAAAAATCCGATCTGAATTTTGAGCCTCTTGCTGAATTCATCGTTGAAGACGGTGGTTGGTTGGACATCACCTTGATTTCGGATTCACCGCTGTTGGAACACGATGCCATGTACATGATGCAGAACATCGAAAAGTCTCGCCACAAGCAACTCGAGCGAAAAGCCCGAGAAGACCGAAGGCGAGCCCTCGCCCTTCAAACCGGGAAGACAGAGGAGGAACTTCGTTCCAAGGAGACGAAAATCGCCAAAGAGCGAGCGGCTCCACAACCTGTTGAAGAAGAAAAGGCTCCGAAGCCCACACCGGAGAAAAAAGCACCGTCAAAGGCGAAGAAAACCACCTCGAAGGCGAAGAAGGAAGAGCCTGCCAAAGACGAGAACGACGATATCTTCGACTTCGAGGAAGAAGACGACGACTTGTTCTGATTGGCGTCCTCGTCTGCCAAGCCAAACCTGTGCTTCGGGGAAAAATTGGCCCGAAATGGTATAAACCAACGAAGAGGCGAATTGCACGATTGACATGGCAAGTGTCGCAGTGTTGGGATTGGGAAATTGGGGGACGGCCATTGCTCGTCTCTGGCTGTTGGAAGGGCACAAGGTCAAGGGCTGGACCATTGAGCAAGAGGTGTACGAGTCCATCACGCTTCGAGACGTGAACGAAAAATACCTCCCGCACCACCCGGTTCCGGGTCTGGATGTCACCATGCGCCTCGATGAGGCGCTTGAAGGCACAGAAATCGTGGTGTTGGCCGTACCCTCCTCGGTCATTCTCGATGTGGTAGAGGATGTGATTCCCCATCTCCAGCCGCGCCACGTGCTGCTCGATCTTGCGAAAGGACTTGCACCCGGAAAAAGGCTGATTTCCGAGGCTATTCATACACGGCTCAAGGAAGAAAACAAGACCAATCCCCTTGCTGTACTCACGGGACCCACCATCGCTCCGGAGGCGGCTGGTGGCGTCATGACCACAGCCCTCGTGGCAAGCGAAGACCAGGCCATCGCACAACGCCTCGCGCAAACCCTGAGCACCACGAGTTTCATCCTCCATCCTGCAAGCGATCCGGTTGGCGCTGAACTCTGGGGAGCGTACAAAAATGTCGTCGCTCTTGCCTGCGGACTGGTCGACGGACTCAAACAAGTTGGTGACCTTGGTGGAGACAACCTCAAGGCTGCTATATTCATGTCGGGTTTCAAAGAAGGATGCCTCTTGCTTGCCGAATTGGGCGCCCGAGCCGAGGTCGCCTTTGGTCCAGCAGGACTCGGTGACATGTACGTAACGGCGACTTCGCCGCACGGACGAAATCGAACGATGGGAGAAAAACTCGGAACGGGGCTCACCCTCGACGAGGCGCTGGGAGAAATGCACATGGTCGCTGAAGGTGTTCGCGCCACGCGGATGTTCACCGAACGAGCAGAGGACGCGAACCTCAACATTCCGTTTACCAAAGCCCTCAACACCCTGTTGAACGGTGATATTGACGCAGAGGAATGCTGCCGTCGAATGGTCGCCCTTGGATGACCGCCTCACCGTTGCTATTTTGAGGGCCGGCCCCGTGTGCAGAGCATGGCCGACGAGATGACCGAGTTCGAAGCCAAGTTACTCAAGTGGTTGGTAAAGAGTGAGTTTCATCTCCAACCGTGGTCGACCAAGGCGGCAGCCAAGGCGTTCAAAGTACCCGAAGCTGAGGTCTACGAGGCTGTTGCCGCCCTGACCAAGAAAGTCCCCGAGCGCATTCAAATCTTCTACAAAGACGGCTCTGTCCACATTGCTGCGGATTGATTCACTCGCTCTCGGATGAGGACTCTTTCTTCATTGGAGTTGGATGCATCGCTGAAGAGATGGCAGCAGGAAGGAACAACGACGACCAAGTCGGCCGGTCAACGTCGCTTTCCTCGTTGACCACGGAACGAAGCGCCATGGACACGAAATCGATCACGACCACGACCAAGAACACCACCAGCAACAGTGCCACGACCTTGTCGTACTGAGCGAGTTTGAGATACGTGTTGATGTACAAACCAATCCCGCCCGCTCCGACCAAACCGATCACGGTTCCGTGACGAACGTTGTATTCAAACATGAAGAGGAGATGGCTGAGGAGGTTATTGGCCGATTCAGGGATCGCCACCAACCAGGCGGTTTCTGTCCGCGACATGCCCATCGCCTTTGCCGCTTCAAGCGGGGCGTTTTTGATGCCCTCCATGGATTCGAATTGCAGTTTACCCAGATAGCCCACGGTGTAAAACGACATGGCGAAAATACCTGCAAGCGTGCCCATGTCGAAGATGATCATGAACAGAACCGCCCAAATGATGGAGGGAAGGCTTCGCATGGCCGCCAAAAGGATGCGTGCAGGAATCGCAAATTCGATGGGCGAGAGATTGCTTGCCGCCAAAACAGAGAGCGGCAGGGCCACGATGAAGCCGATCATGGTCGCAACGAAGGCGATCTTGATCGTCTCGACCATCCCCATCCACGCCACGGAGCAAGTGAACTCAAACCGAGCTTCGCAAACCGGATAGGATTGCGCCTCCAACACGGACCAGTCGGGTGGCCACAAACTCTCCTCAACGAAAATTCCGAGGTTGGTCCAACCGCCACTGAGTCTTCCCCAACTGCCTACCAAATCGATGAAAACGATGAACGTCAGGCCCAACAGGCCCAAGCCAATGAGTGCGGTTCGCTTGTTCAACGAACCAACTCCTCAACCAGACGGTGGTCTTCGATGCGCCAAATACGATTGGCGACCTGTCGCGCCAATTCTTCATGATGTTCAACCATGATCATCGCGGAATTTTGCGCCTTGATGGCCTCCCGCACCGTGCGCATCACGATGTCGACGTTGTCGTCATCGAGTTCCCCCAAAAATTCGTCTGCCAGCACCAATTTCGGCCGTTGTGCGACCGTTTTGGCGGTGGCCACGCGTCGCTGTTGCCCGCCAGAAAGAATACGAACGGGGTGTTCGGCGAGATGGGAAATACCGAGATCCTCCATGGCACGATTGGCATAGCTTCGTTGCTTCGCAGGAACCGGCACGAAGGGAGGATACCAGCGAGAAAGCCCGACCCGCGTTCCCATTTCGATGTTGGTGCGAACCGAAGCGTTCCCCACCAGCCCAAGCCGTTGAGGGATGTAGCCGAGTCCGCCGCGAGGGGGAACAGCCAGTTCCACTTCGCCCTCGAGCGGGCGAACCAAACCTGCTATCGTTCGGAGCAAGGTCGTTTTTCCAATGCCGGAAGGGCCGAGAACTGCGATGACGTCGCCTGCGATGACCTCGATGTTGATGTCCTCAATGAGCGGTTCATCGTAGCCCACAGCCACATCGTGAAGGTGAACGAGAACTTCTTCCACATCAATCACGCCGAGGAGTATTTCTGATCCAGATAGTGTTGAATGCCCGGAACGTGTTCAATCAAACTCCCGTAGGAACCAAGGTGGTTCTGGGTGGTCGTTTCAACGATGCCGGGCGTGTTCAAGATGTTCTCGAGCATGGAACGGCCGTCATCGGTTGTGTTCAAGGCCAGCAAGGCCGAAACGATGGCTGCTCGTGCATCGTCATCAACGGTGTTGGGCTGGTACATGAGAGGGTGAGATGGCGCCTCCCCAAAAGCGGGGAGAGCCACGTAGCGATCTCGGTCAAGGCACCATCCTGCGCGGTCATCGTCGCCTTCTGCACAATAGGCATCAACGGTGGAATCCTTGGCGAACGCAACGCCTCCCTCTTCCTCGGAAAGACAGCGGAGCGCACCCGAATAACCGTAATACAGCGACCCTGATTCAGGGATGGAGGCGTCTTCTGAAAAATGCGAAAAGATGGTGTTGCGAAGCGATTCAATATCGTCTTCATCACCAACCACCTCTGCATAACCCTGTCCGATGAAGAACCCCATCGGGATCAACATGCCAGCAGATTTCAGCCACCCCGTGTGGCACGAAGCCTCACCAGCAAGTTCCTCAAACGGGTCGGTGGAGGAATCATCATCCAAGGCTGCCTTGCCTGCGGCGCTGTCGTTGAGGACCCATGCATGGGCGCCGTAGTAGGTGCGACCATCGCTTTTCATATCGGCTGCCATGGCCTCAAGCCCGTAGGATTTCCATCCCATCCAAGCCGCTCCGCCGTCCAAAAACGCCATGTCTGCGCTCCCAAATCGAAGTGCTTCAAGGGCGAGACTGTCGGAAGTGATGGGATAGACCTCGATGTTTCGACCTGTCGCCTCGCTGAGATAGTCGGCCAGCTTCTGTGGGTTTTCATCAAAGGAGGCATAATCGTCTTTGACGGAAAAAGCAATCCGGAGAGTTGAGTCGTCGTCTTGGGCGCCCAAACACCCGCTTAAACCGCTCATAAGGACCATCACAATCAGGCCGAAGCACGTGATTCTTTGGTGAGTGAATCGGCGAGATAACATGAGCAACTCCTCTGGGTTTAGGGCGCCCTAAAAACAGGCGTGATATGAAGTTTAGGGCACCCGAAAAAAACAGTTGAGAACTTCTACGGTCCGTACGAACGTGGTAGTCCCTCCCGGATTCGAACCGAGGTCGGAGGAACCAGAATCCTCCATGATGGACCGCTACACTAAGGGACTGTGGTGCGGGGAAGTGCGTTGCCTTCTTCAACTCAACGGTGATGGTCGAACCCTCAAACCGTGGCGAAACGAAAGAGAATTTTTGACACCCACGAGAGCATCATGATGATCATAAACGAGGCGAGGGCATACTTTGCCCAAGGGCGTGGTGGTTTGCTTTCCGGCCAGAGGTCCACGCCCATGGCTTCGGCCTGTGCCACCAATTCTGCCAACTCGGCGAGATGTTCCTCAACCGAGTCGTGAGTCATGGCTTCTTGCTCATCGCCGTTTTATTTGAATGCCACGCTACGATGCGGACGCAGAGCATCGCCTCACAAGGATTTGAATGTGTGGTCCTCGAGGCAAGGGCATGAGTGAGGTCCCGAAGGGTGTCAACCTTCCAAGCCCGGTGCGTGGAACCCCGAGGCCCACGGCGACGATGACCCTCACCCGTGATGGACCCGAGGGCGTCGAAGTGCTGCTCGGTCTGCGCTCGCCAACCATGCGGGCGTTTCCAAACTACTGGGCATTTCCCGGAGGTGGTGTTTCATCGGTTGACCGTGCCGCTGTGGAGACCCTTCCGGAACTCGAGGGGCCTGAGGCGCCGGCCATCGCCTGCATCCTTCGGGAAATGAGCGAAGAATTGGGCCTTGTGCCCGCCCAAACAGGGGTCGAAGCGCTGCCCGCAGAGGCCCGTCGTGCCATTGTTGAGGACAAAAAACAGTGGCTACCCCTCGCATCAGCGGGTGTTTTCCCTGTCGTACGGACCGACATTCGCGTGTTAAGCCACCGCATCACGCCACCGTTTGGCCCGGTGCAGTTTGACAATGCATTCCTTCATGTCCACGCAGGTGATTGGACAACGGTGCCGGACATTGACCTTGAGCCGCAAACTGAATTCACGGAGGTCATGTGGGCGAAACCGACCGACATTCTTCATCGTTGGAAAACGCATGAAATCAAGGTCGCCCCACCGGTTGTCACGTTGCTGATGGAAATTGAGCGAACGCTTGAACGCTGCAACCGCAACATGATGGAGGCCTCCGAAGACATCGCCCAGCGATTGCCAGGCCGTCGCTCAATTCTGTTCGCCCACGGCGTCGAGGTGGTTCCCATCAAGACCGCAACGCTGCCTCCCGCCGACCACACGAACGCCTACTTGGTCGGCGACCCGGATGGCGAATTTGTCCTCGTCGATCCTGCTCTTCGCATGCGAGAGGACATGGAAGCCGTGGCCACGGCTGCCGAACGGCATCGTGGGCAGCTCAAAGCGATCTTGTTCACACACAGCCACAGCGATCACCTTGCCGATATGTCGCTGCTTCGCGAGGCGTTTGACGTCCCCATTTGGGGCAGTGAATACACGGCGAAAAGCGTCCCTTGTGATCGAGTCTTGAAGGATGGCGAAGTACTGAAACTCGGGCGGCAAGAATGGCATGTCCTCATCACTCCCGGCCATCACCCAGGTCATGTCTGCCTCTTCAGCGACGCAGGCTTGGTCGCTGGAGATATGTTGGCAGGCATCGGCACGATTCTGATACCACCCCAAACAGGCGACATGACCGAATACATCGAACAACTGCATCGCTTGAAAGCGTTGGAACCACACCTCGTGTTTCCAAGTCACGGTCCCGTGGTTGCGATGCCAAACCAGTTGATTGAACATTATATCAGCCACAGGAACAACCGGCATGCGCGTGTGCTCGACGCCGTTGTTGGTGGTCATCACGCCCTCAACGAGATTGCCAAAAGCGCCTACGCGGACTCGCCCGACGCCCATCCCGGCTTGGCGGTGGATCAGACGCTCTCGCATCTGATGGCGCTTGAACGTGAAGGTGAAGTGAGGCAGGTCGGCGATGGCTGGCACCCAGCGGAGGGATGAATATGGCGAAAAAAGTCGTGATCAAAAAAGCGGGTGGCGTTCACTGCGTGACCACGGTACCCATGGACATCCCTGAACCGTCTGCCGGGGAGGTCAGGGTGAAGGTGGCCTATGCTGGCATCAACTTTGCAGACCTCCTGATGCGCATGGGATTCTACCAACCACGTCCACCCTTTCCGTTTACCCCGGGATACGAGGTGAGCGGCGTCATCGATGCGTTGGGCGAAGGTGTTGAGAAACTGATGGTCGGTCAACGCGTCGTCGCTGCCATGCGCAACGGCGGACAAGCGAGTTTTGTTGTTGCACCGGTTGGTCGCGTCATCCCTTTGCCCGACAACCTTTCACTGCAAAAAGCGGCCGCTACACCCGTCACCTACCTCACCGCGCATCACATGCTCCACCACTTAGGGCACCTCCAGCCAAACGAAACTGTCCTCGTTCATGGGGGTGCGGGGGGCGTGGGTACGGCGGCGCTTCAACTCTGCAAGTGGGCGGGGGTCAAACGTGTCTGGTCGACATCGTCGAAAGGGAAGCATCAGATTCTCGAGAAGTACGGAGCCCGACCGATTGACCGTCACGGGGAAGATTTTGCCCGTATCATCGCTGAGGAAACGGAAGGGCGGGGCGTCGACCACATCCTCGACCCCATTGGCGGAGACCATCTGCGTCGCAGCCTTTCATCGCTTGCAGAAGGAGGTCGTTTGTACACGTACGGTCTTTCTGCGGCGGCACCCTCTGGAAAGCGTTCCATGCTGAAGGCCTTCTTCGCACTTCGAAGAACACCAAAATTCGATGCGCTCCGATTGATGACCAGGAACCGAGCCGTGTTTGGTGTCCACATGGGAACGTGGTCGGATGAAAGCGTGATGCATGAGCAACTGGAACGCATCGTGGAAGGCATCCAAACCGGGCATCTCGAGCCGATCATCGATACCGTCTTCCCGGCAGAACAGGTACAAGCAGCGCACCAGCACATCCACGACGCAAAGAACATCGGGAAGGTGCTGCTCAAGTTTGAAGACGTTGGAGAGGAAACAGACGCAGAAGCCGGCTCCTCTCCCTGAAACCTTCTTCACATCTCAACGGTTGGAATCGGTTAGGTGAGCAGATGAAGAAGGCCATGTCGGGTTTTGATCTGCGCGCCATGGCGCGTGAGTTGAACACCCTGCAGGGAGCCTACGTCAAGAAGGCCTACATGCCACACTACGAGCAAATCGTCCTCCGTGTGAACCCGAAGGAGGTGGACCAACGAGACATCGTGTTCGTGCGTGGAGAGCGCATCTACACGTCCCAGCGGGACCGTCCCATGCCCATGACGCCTCCACCCTTCGCCATGGTCCTGCGAAAACATCTTCGAAATGCGAGGCTGACCGGCGTTGAGCAAGTTGGTTTTGACAGGGTCCTCGCTTTTTCATTTGACACCAAAAACGGACAACGGACGCTTTACGTTGAGGTGTTTCGTGATGGGAACATCATTCTGGTTGACGAAGAAGGTATCATCATTCAGCCGTTAACCCATGCCTCCTATGCTGGACGAACCCTCAAGAAAGGCGTTGAGTACACGCCCCCCCCGCTGGCGGTGGATCCGTACGAACTCACCGAAGAAGACCTCCAATCCATTCTTGTCGCTTCCGACAGGGACCTGGTGTCCACGCTCGGAGGCAAAATTAACCTCGGTGCCACGCATGCCAACGCCGTGTGTGCGCTCGCACAGCACGAACCAAATTCAGAGCCTCGAGAGGCGGATACAGCCAGCGTTTACAACGCACTCAAGTCCTTACTCAACGATTTGGATAACCCCACACAAGCGCACCTGTTGGTGAAACTGAACGAACAAGACGGACCCGAATGGAAGAAGGCGCTTGCGTCCATGCCGCTGGTAGAGCAACACCAATGGTTGGCAGAACGAGCCATCGAAGCCACACCGATTTTGCTCCCACAACACGAAGGTATGCCCCGAGTAAGTATGCCTTCACTTTGTGAAGTGATCGATGTGTGGAAGGGGTCACACGACGCACATGCTCTGCAGCGCAGAGAGGAGGAACGGTTCGAACAAGCGGGTCCGGGACGAGGGCAATCCACCGAAGTTGAACGCTTGGAGAGACGGCAGGCGCAGCAGGAAAAGGCGCTGGCAGGATTTTCGGAAAAAATCGAGAAACAGCAACGTCTTGGGCATCTCATTCAGGAACACTGGAACCACGTTGAAGGATTGTTGAATCAAACGCAGGAAGCGGTTGATCGAGACGGATGGGACACCGTCAAACGGGCCGTCAAATCCATCCCGTGGATCGTCAGTGTATCCCCGGCTGATCGGACGATGACAGCCTTGCTTCCCGATGAGGAACTTCAACCGAAAGGACCCCAAATTTTGCTTGAACTTGACGCAACCGTCCATCAAAATGCCCAACGCTACTTTGAGGCGGCTCGAAAACAGAAGAACAAGACCTCGGGGGCTGTGCAGGCACTCGAAGAAACGCAACGGAAACTGAAGCGGGCTCGAAAAAATGAAGAGAAGCAAAAAGCAAGTGGCAAGCTCAATCGCCTCAAGCGTAGCAAGCGCATGTGGTTTGAACAACACCGTTGGGGTATGGTCGAAGGTGGCCATTTGCTCGTGGGAGGAAAAGATGCCAAAGGCAACGACGCCGTGGTCAAAAAGCACCTCTCATCGGACGATATGTACCTTCATGCAGACCTCCATGGCGCCCCATCTTGCAGCCTACGTTCCTCACAAGGTTTCGTTCTCGAACAGCGTCGCCCAACCCATCTCCCCAGCGACATTCCAGCCTACAAACTCGTGGACAAATTGCCAGAACCTGCCCTGACGAACGAAAAGCTCGAGCAGGCGGCTGCCCTCGCCCTCTGCTGGAGCCGTGCCTGGAACGGAGGGGGCGCTCATGGTACGGTCTATAGCGTCAAACCGGCTCAAGTTTCAAAATCTGCCCAGACCGGTGAATTCGTCGGAAAGGGCGCCTTCGTCATCCGTGGCCAGCGAACATGGTACAAGGACATGGATGTCCGTCTTGGCCTTGGCATCATCGCCGTCAACGGCGTTCCGCTCGTCGTTACGGGAACACCGGGCCATATCCAATCGGTGTGCGAACGATTCGCTATTCTCGCCCCCGGCATGACCAAGAAAGAGCAGGTGGCCAACACGATTTACAAAACCACGGGGCTATCAACCGATGACCTGTTGGCCGTCTTGCCCGGAGCATGCGATGTGATCGATGAATACGGAATGCTCACGCCGCCATCGATGGAGGAAGAATGATGCATGCTGACGAACCCTCTGACGGCTCCATGTGGGACCGAAGATTTGCTGAACCGATTTACGCTTACGGGAAAGAGCCGAATGCCTGGCTAAAAGCCGTCATCGAGGGCCTCGCACCAGAGCCCAATCCAATGGCCTTATTCCCCGCAGATGGTGAAGGAAGGAACGCCGTATGGGCTGCCACAGAGGGATGGAAAGCCACGGTGTTCGACCTCTCAAAAGAAGGGGCCAAAAAGTGTGCATCGCTGGCACAGGAACACGGCGTGAAGGTCATCTACGAGGTGGACGACCTTGTTTTGCGCACCTTCCCCGACCAACATTACGCGCTCATCGCTTGTTCTTGGTTCCACACCCCTCCCGCCATTCGCAAGAAACACATGCCCCGGATGTTGCACGCGCTCGCTCCCGGCGGTCATTTCGTCATGGAGGGCTATCACAAAACGCAACTTCCGCTCACAAGCGGAGGACCGAAGTCGTTTGACCTCTTGTTCGACCTTGAAGAGGTGCTCAATGAATTGACCGGCGGGGACGCGCCGAGGATGAAGGTTGTTCACGCCCACGTCGAGGAAACGGTTCTGGATGAATCCGACCTTCATCGTGGCCATGCCAAGGTGGTCCGATTTCACTTGACTCGCGCAGGGTGACCGGCCAAACCGTGACTTGATGAGGAACCTTCGGTTGGGCCGACCATGCGACTTTACCACAACCCGCGCTGCTCAAAATCGCGTCAAGCCCTTGCCTTGCTGGAAGAACGTGGAATTGCATTCGAAATCCATCGATACCTTGACGCGGGTATCTTGGCTGAAGACCTTGACCTCCTTTGCCATCTCGACGGCGTTGTCCGACGAAAAGAAGCGGGAAAAGAGCGCTTTGATGCACTTCAAAGCGAGGACGATGTTCGTCAACTTCTCTTGGACGACCCCAAGGTGTTGGAGCGACCTATTCTGGTCCACAACGGAAGGGCCGTCATTGGTCGGCCCCCGGAGGACATCTTACAACTTCTTTCGTGATGTCGTCGGGCGTTTCACGTACATGGCCACGGCGTTGCCACCGCCCAAGCACAACGTCACGATACCGGAGGCAGCATCAAGACGGCGCATCACACCAAGCATGGTGATCAAGCAGCGGGTGCCGCTGGCACCGAGAGGGTGACCCAGACTGACCGCTCCGCCGTGGAGGTTGAAACGGTCATGAGGAATGCCCACTTCTTGAGCTACGGCGCAAGACGCTGAGGCGAAGGCTTCGTTGTGCTCGTAGACATCCACGTCCAAAACACCGAGGCCGTTGCGCTCCAGGAGAGTCTTGACGGCAGGAATGGGAGCACTCATCACACGGGCGGGCTCGAGACCCGAGGTGCAGTAGTCTTCGATGGTGGCAAGGATGTCCCACCCTTGGGCTTCTGCAAAGGACGCTTCAGCAATGAGGACGGCGCTCGCTCCGTCGTTGAGGGTGCTGGCATTCCCCGCGGTCACGGACCCGTTTTTGTCGAACACGGGTCGCAAACCAGCCAACGATTCCGCCGTGGTTTGGCCCCGAACACCTTCGTCTTTGGCCAAAATCACCGGGTCTCCTCGACGTTGAGGGATCTCGACTGCAAACGTCTCCCAATCAAACCACCCGTTTTCCCAAGCCTCAGCAGCACGCTGCTGACTGCGAGCTGCGAACCCATCCATGAGCTCTCTGCTGATGTTGCATTCCTTGGCGACTGTTTCACCGGTGTTGCCCATGTGAACATCGTTGTAGACGTCCCACAAACCATCGTGGATCATGGAGTCCACGAGCGTGGAATTGCCCATTTTTGCGCCGGTTCGCTGACCCATCAACAATTGAGGAGCGTTGCTCATGCTTTCCATGCCTCCCGCAACGATGACCTTGTATTCACCGGCCCGAATGCTGTTGGCTGCCATCATGGCGGCTTTGAGTGAAGAGCCACAGACCTTGTTGATGGTCGTGCACGGTGTCGAGACCGGAAGACCTGCTCCCAAAGCGACCTGACGGGCTGGATTTTGACCCACTCCGGCTTGAAGCACCTGCCCAAAGAGGATTTCGTCAACGAGGCCAGATGAGGGGTCGATATCGGCTCTCGCCAACACTTCCTTCACCGCAAGCACACCCAAATCAACGGCTTTCATCGAAGCGAACGCTCCCATGAACTTTCCAATCGGTGTCCTCGCAACTGCACAGATAACAGCCTTCGGTTGAGCCATGAACCCTCCAACAAGGCACATGACTTGAACATGACCTCCCCGTTTTGTGAACGGTGAGAAGGCTTGATGAGGACCACCTGCTCGCACGGTCATGGCGAAATTCAAAACCGAACTCAACCTTTCACGCAAAGCCGATGAAATGCGAACACCGGAAGTCACCCTTGACTTCACGCCGAACGCTTTGGCGTCTGTTCTCTACAAGCAAGGGGACACCGTGGTGCTCGCTTGTTGTACAAAAGAGGCATCGTTGCCTCGCTGGTTCCCTCGTGACGCCTCCAAAGGTTGGGTCCATGCCGAATACTCCCTTCTGCCCGGCTCTACCGACTCCAGGTTTCGAAGAGAGCGAAACGGTGCGAAGGGTCGCACGCAGGAAATCGAGCGATTGATCGCCCGGTCCCTTCGTGCAGCCGTGGACCTCGAAGCCCTTGGGCCTCTCGCCCTTAACGTCGATTGCGATGTTCTAAACGCCGACGGTGGCACGCGATGTGCTTCCATCACGGCGGCGAACATTGCTCTCCGATTGGCCGTCCGCCGTCTCATCAAGCGGGGAGAGTGCCTGCCGGTTGATCTGCGACCAACCTACGAACAGCGAAAGGAAGGCTGGACACCCCCCTCCTTGAGTGAAGTTGAGCGCAGCAATCACGAACAAGCCGTCCTCCCTCACGACCTCGCTGCCGTGTCCGTCGGCCTCATCGACGGAAAGGTCTATCTCGACCTCGATTATGTTCTGGATTCAAACGCTGATGTTGACATGAATGTCATCAAAACCAGCGACGGCCGGTACGTTGAAGTCCAAGGAACGGGTGAAGAATCCACGTTTTCTGCTGAGGAATTGAGCGCGTTGCTTCAAGGAGCCGACAAGGGATTGGACACTCTCTTCACCTTCCAAACCGACACGCTCCAAGGCGCAGAATGAACGAGAGCGCCCCGTCACTGGTGCTGGTTTCCTCTTTGACCCATCGGAAGGCTTGATATGGCGAGGAGCCTCGCCAGCGATGCACGGGTCAGTAGCTTAGTTGGGAGAGCGCGGCACTGAAGATGCCGAGGTCGCTGGTTCAAGTCCGGCCTGACCCACCAACGCTTGAGGTTCTGGGTGGGCCATGCGTCCAGAATTTTTCTATAGAAGAGAGGGCTTGAGATAAGCGCCGAGAAATCTATGGAAAAGGATTCATGAACTTGAGCGAGCATGGGCAATCATGGCGAAGGACTCCAGCGGAGAGAGCAACGCCATTGAAGGTCATGAAGAGCACAGCCGCTCACGCGACAAGGAAGCCAAGGAACTTCAGGAAATCCGGCAGCGTCGTCTTGGTGGAGGACGTATGTTCCTCTCCAACATTGAGGATTTCGTCTTGCTTGGCGGACTGGCATACGGAGCTCTGTTTGCACTGCTCCTCTTTTCCATGTCGTCGGGCATTCTCGGCAACTCCACAGCCTTGGACCACACCGCCTCAACGACGTTTCTTGACATCGGTGACGAATGCGAAGAAGTGACCGATGAACCCTACCTCAACATCTTCCCGATTCCAGACAGGGAGTTGTTCTCCATTGCGGGCCACAACCTTCCCAACGGGCTGGCCTACCTCAACTACACCTATTTCGAGGTCATCAACGACGGTACAAAGGCGATGGTTGAGGGCGAGGCGGGCTCGAACGGAACCACACGAACCATCAACAAGGCGGACCAAAATCACGGCAGAGCCTACTTCCGTGCACCGTATTCAGAACTCCCCGAAGGCCATTTTGAATTGGAATTTGAAGTCACCATCTTGGAAAACGACGAGCCCGACGCCAACATTGTCGCTGGTCCGTTGACCAAGACGATCAAGTTCGAACACACCATTTCCAAAGAAACCCTTGCCTTCCTGCCCTTCGTTGACGATAGCGAACACTCCGATGTTCGCATCGAAGATGCAGGGCCTCGCTCCTGCTGGACGGTCCAAGACCTCGGCGATTGGGGCTACCTGCTGATGGGGGCCGAGTTGGGCGGTGGAAGAGAAACCGCCATGCTGACCGGTGGAGCAGCAGGCATTCCAGCATGGTGGATGGCCTTCATCTCACTCTCGCTTTCGATCATTTCGTTGCTCATCATCTACCCGGTCATGTACAAAGTCTACCACCAAGACACGGACGACATTTTGTCGAGGACCCACATCACCCGTTTGGTTGAAGACACCGTCTACGCCGTTGGCGATAACCTGGGCATTGACATCGACGATGATTTGTTCAAAACAGATGTACGGGATTTGTCGATAGACATCATGGTGGCCTACCAGAACACGGAAAGCACCCTATCGGACTCCAAGGAAGTCAGGGCGGAACTGCTGAGAACCCTGCTCGAAGAATTCGCCATCTTCCGCGTCTTCAAGCCGGTTCAGTTGAACGTCCGAGTCATCGGTGCCGGACAGACCATTGATTTTGATTCTGGCGTGGGCATCGGTACGCCTGCCGATACCGAAGAGCGTGAACTGAACGAGCAGCAGGACTACTCGTCGTTCTTTTCCGAACTCCACTCGCTTTCTCGCATTGAAGACGACGTGCGCGACAGCCTCGACCTTTTCTTTACCCGACGCAACGATGTTGAGATGAAAGGGGCAGTGGTCACCAGTGACGACCGTGTGGTCTTCGTGTCCGTGATTTACCGGCCAACACAACGCTTTGCCTTTATCCGTTTCAAGAAAACGTCAACCCAAATCAAGGACGAATTGTTCCGTTTCATCCACGACCGAAACGAAGACCTGCTCGGTACGCAGGAACTGATTGTCAAAACCCGAAACGAAGTGTCAACCTTAGCCGACCGCTCCGGAGCGGGAAGGGTGGAACGAAGAGACGACAAAGACGACGAGCGAATCGTTGCCGTTGCTCGCCAAGACGGCTTGGGCGGTCGGATGCTTCAAACGAAATTCCTCGGCGACACCCTCTCGACGGTTGAGTACATGGCCAATGAAAAACGGGAAATGATCAACAAATGGGGTTTCTGGGGATTGATTTTCTTTGTCTGGATTCCCTTCATGGCATCCGGTGTGCTCGTCGGAGCCATGCTCGGCTTGCTTTCAAGAATGCAGTTCATGCGGGTGCTTCTTGCGACGCTCATCGGCGGTTCCATCGCTTCTGTTACGTGGGCATACACCGCTGAAGGCATCGTCAAATTCATGCATCAATACAAGCTTGAGGTGTTCATTCCACTCGTGATTGGTGTGTTTATTTTGATGGCTGTTCTCCACATTCGGTCCACGAAAATGCGACGACAAACCGAGCTGTTCGAAGACACCCTCCTCGACAACTTCCATGCCGACATCGTTGCAAAATACGGCGAATAGTAGGCGATGGTATGGAACAAAGCACGGCGTTCAACGGGAAGCCCGGACACCTTGGCGATCCCGTTCGCCTAGGCATCCTCACGGTTAGCGACCGTGCAAGCACCGGCCAATACGAGGACGAGGGAGGACCTGCCATTTTGGAATTCTTTTCCGAGGCCATCAAGAGCCCCTGGACGACCCACTACCGTTGCGTGCCCGACGAGAAAGAAATCGTTGAAAAAACCCTGATCGAATTGTGCGACGAAGTAGGGTGCCACGTCGTCGTCACCACGGGTGGAACCGGTCCAGCAGCAAGGGACATCACGCCCGAGGCGACAGAAACCGTTTGTGACCGGATGATGCCGGGTTTTGGGGAACAAATGAGAAGCATATCGTTGGCCTTCGTACCCACCGCCATTCTCTCGCGACAGGTGGGTGGGTTGCGTGGAAACAGCCTCATCTTCAATCTCCCAGGACGGCCGAAGGCTATCCGTGAAACCATCGATGAAATATGGAAGGCTGTCCCGTATTGTGTTGACCTGATGCAAGGCCCGTACATGGACATGGATCCGAATATTTGCGACGCTTTTCGGCCAAAAAGTGCGCGACGGTCGTCGTGATGACCGGCATCATGTTGATGAGCCGAACATGACACCGAGGAGTCAAGTGGTCAACACATGAAAGGCAACATCCTGATTCACGGCGCAACGATGGTCCTCCCGAAAGAAACGGTCAACGGTGACCTCAGAATACGAGACGGCGTCATCGCATCCATCTCCACCTCAACCCCACTCGAACCCTTGGAGGATGAGTTGTTCCTTGACGGGCGAGGCTTGCATTTGCTTCCCGGCATGATCGACCCCCAGTGCCATTTCCGTGACCCCGGACAGCCGGAAAAGGAAGATTTGGGTTCGGGCTCTGCAGCCGCTGTCAGCGGAGGTGTGACATCGTTCCTCGACATGCCAAACAACAAACCGTCCATCACCGACATGGAAGGCATGCAGATGAAGTTGGACACGGCCGATGCAAAGTGTTTCAACAATTACGGGTTCTTCATTGGAGCGACACCCGACAATGTTTCTGACCTTCAGGAAGCCGTTGGTACTCCTGATGAACCGGTCAGCATCCCCGGTATTTGCGGCATCAAGGTGTTCATGGGTTCCTCAACGGGAACCCTGTTGGTCAACGAGCGAGAAGCCTTGGAAACCATCTTCCAGCAAACGGGTGGATTGATCGCTGTCCACGCCGAGGACGAAAAGCGACTGATCGAACGATTCGAGGCGGTCAAGGACCGAACCGACATGGCTGCGCACGCCGAATGGCGGGACGATGTTTGTGCCCTCCTCGCAACCCAACTTGCGGTTGAACTCGCCCAGACATCGGGTCATCGCTTGCATGTGCTTCACCTCACAAGTGGACTGGAAGCCGACTGGTTGGAAGGCATCACGACCTTGCCTTCCCTCGCGTCGGGAGAAGGGGCCATCATCACCACAGAAACGCTTCCTCAACACCTCACCTTTGATGAAACAGACGTGGAGCGAGAAGGAACACGGCTGAAAATGAACCCGCCCATTCGCTACGCCCACGACCGTGATACGCTATGGCAGCAGTTGAAACAAGGGACGATTCAGTGCATTGCTACAGACCACGCCCCCCACACCCTTGAAGCCAAGGCGGAAGGATTTCCCAGCGCACCGAGCGGCATGCCGGGCGTCGAGACCTCGCTAGCGGTGATGCTCACGCATGCAAGCCAAGGCACTTGCAGCATTGAGGATGTGGTGGCTTGGATGTCAACCAACGTCGCAGACTGCTACAACATGGTCGGCAAAGGTCGCCTCGAGGAAGGGGCGGACGGCGATGTTGTCCTGGTGGACATGAACAAACCCCAAACGGTTGAGGACGAGCACAGTTGGAGCCGAGTCGGTTGGAATCCCTTCCGAGGTCGAGACCTCGTTGGATGGGCACAGGTGACGGTGGTCGGTGGCGTTCCCGTCTTTGAGCGAACGGAAGAAACGGGACCGAAGGGCCATCTTCTGGTCGAGGCCGGTGAAGTCGGCAGCCCCATCGTCATGATGCCGTGGCGTTAATTCAGGTTGTAGAGGGCCCCGTATTTTTGCTCAACATAGCGCAAAAACGGTTCGGGGCTGGGAGGTGAACCGGTGGCGTCCTCAATCAATTGCGAAGGCGTGACCTGACTGCCTCGCTGATGAATACGGGGCCCCAACCAATCCAACATGGGAGTCCAATCACCCGATTGAACCAAGGTATCGATGTCACCCAAGTCTCTGGCCATGGCCTCAAGCAATTGTGCGGCATAGAGATTACCCAAGGTGTAGGTGGGGAAGTAGCCAAATGCACCCATGGACCAGTGAATGTCTTGCAAACATCCGAGGCGATCCTCGGGCACTTCGATATCGAACCAATCTTTGAACATCCCATTCCAGGCTGCGGGAAGGTCGTCAACGGAAAGGTCTCCGTTGAAAAGTTGTTTTTCTATTTCGTACCGTATCATCACATGTAAGTTGTAAGTTACTTCATCTGCCTCGACGCGGATGAACCCTTTTTCAACGCGATTTGCGATTTGGTTCAAGGCGCGCTCGTCCCACGAAGGTGCGTCGGGAAAGGCGTCCTTGAACCAAGGCAAAGCCACCTTCCAAAACGCAGATGTTCGACCGATTTGGTTTTCCCAAAACCTGCTCTGCGACTCGTGTACGCCTAACGAAACTGCGCCACCGCGAGGGGTAAAACGATGTTCGTGAGCCAACCCCTGCTCATAGAGCGCATGGCCGGTTTCATGCATTACTGCATACAGGCAGGAAAACGGATCACGCTCATCAAAACGGGTCGTAAACCGTGTGTCACCCGGCCAAAGGCCGGCTGAGAAGGGATGGGTTGAGGCGTCCATGCGACCCGCTTCGAAATCAAAACCCATGTTGGCGGAGACCGCCTCACAAAATGCCTTTTGGGCTTCAACCGGGAACCGAAGCGTCTCAGGGAGAACGGGGTCGGGTGACGTTGATTGTGATTTGGTAATGGCTTGAAGGAGGGGAACAAGCCGTTGCTTGAGTCCAGCGAACAGCGGGTCGTAGTCCTCAACGGTCATGCCAACTTCGTATTCGTCAAGAAGAACATCGTAGGGCGTTGTTTTGACGCCGAGGAGGTTAATCTTCTCCCGGGTGAGGGCGAGAAGGTGTTCAAGAGAAGGTTTGAACGCCTCAAAATCAGAATCTGTCCGCGCTTGCTGCCATGCGACCAAGGCCTCAGAACGCGCCTGTGCAAACGTCTCAACGAAGGTTTTCGGAAGTCGGATGGCTTGGTCGTGCATTCGGCGCATTTCTCTGACGTTTGCCCGTTGGTCGTCGTCAAGCGAGGCGTTTTCCAATTCTGTGATGAGCTCGCCAAGGCGTTCATCGGTCAACTGTTGATGACGTTGTCCAGCCAACCATGCCATCATTTCACCACGTGCCGAAGCACCTTTCGAGGGCATCAGCACCTCTTGATCCCAGCCCAAATGACCCTGCAGCGCACCGAGGCGATGAATGTCTTGCACACGTTGAAGGAACGCTTCGTACGCTTCCATGCGCCCTTGATTCATCGGGGCTTCTTCAACGCTCCCATCCCGCAACATCGCTGAAGTTTGAACGATTTTCTCTCCGAAAAAGCACACATTGAAGAACAGTCCAATGCTACCGTCACCATGGCCCTCCCCTTCCGCCGAAAAGGCTCCGAGGGAGAGGATGGGCCGGAAGTTGATTTGGACATCGAGGACATTCTCGCCGAGGCTGAGGGCGACCCCGCACCGGTTGTTGCCGGGCCACCCGAAGAGGAACCCACCGAAAAGGAGGAAGAGCTTGACGAGCACCAAAAAATGCTCAACAGCGCCCTCACCGTCATTGACACCTGCATGGATTTGCGGCGAGGAGAAAACATCCTCATCGTTTGTGACCCAACCACCACCGACATCGGCCAGGCCCTCCATGATGCTGCCAGCATGCGCTCCGACCGGGTTCTGCTCGTTGTCATGCCAAAGGGCCGCCACCACGGGGAAGAGCCCCCCACACCCGTTGCGAACCTCATGCGGCAACAGCAGGTGGTCATCGCTCCCACAAAGTACTCCCTCACCCACACGAGGGCCGTCCGTCAAGCCATCAAAGACGGCGCTCGCGTCGCCACCATGCCAGGCATGACGCTCGAGATGTTTACCGAAGGCGGGATGTCAGCCGATTTCAACATCATCAAGAAGAACATCGGTGAGATGAACGCTGTCCTTCGTCGTAAGCGAATTGTCAACGTGAAATCAGACACGGGAACAAACGTCACGTTTGAGGTCAATTGGAGAGAGTGGAAACTCGACGATAACGGCGTGTGCAACCGGCCAAGAATGCTCACCAACCTTCCCGCTGGCAAAATTTTCACACTTCCGCGTGAAGGGACCATGAACGGCACCATCGTCATCGACGGGTCGTGGGATTCCGCCTTGGTTGACGAACCCGTTGTCCTGCAAATCGAAAACGGATTGGTCGTGGATGTCAAAGGCGGCACGGCTGCTGCACAGATTCGACAAACGTTTGGCGAGGCTGCAAAACGGCTGAAGAGTAAGGAACAAGAAAACGTGTGGACGATTGCCGAATTTGGATTTGGTATGAATCCGAACGCACGGCTTCTCGGCAACGTTCTTGAGGATGAAAAGCGCCTCGGTACTGCCTACTTTTCCATCGGCGACAACACCACGCTGGGAGGAACGGCCGCGGTGGGGATTCAAATCTCCGGTGTCTTGGCCTCACCGAGTATTTGGCTTGATGAAACGCCCCTGCTCGCCGAGGGTGCGTTCATCGTTTGAGGATCAATATCCCAAATTTTGTTGGCCACAGACAGGGCAGAATCGCCAGTACGGGTCCAAACCAATTCCGCAGCCCCGGCAATGGACACCGGAACGAATGGTTGGCTGAACGAGCGGGGCTTGAGGTTGTGGCCAGCCCTGCTGGGGCTGCAGTGGTTGCTGCCAGCCCTGTTGTTGAGGTTGCACGGGTTGCTGCCAGCCCGGTTGCTGCTGTTGCTGGGGTTGTTGCCAGGGTTGTTGGGGCAACGGTTGTGGACGCTGTTGGACAGGCGCCGGTTGTTGCTGTGGGGGTTGGTTGGCACTGCCGAGGGGTTTTCGAACAGGCGCCACGGGCTTTGGAAGCGAAGCGGTCTTCTCCGCTGCTGGTGAAGCGATGAATTCCGAGAGAGAAACGACTCCATCACCATCCGTGTCCGCCTCTGCGTGGAGATCGGCGGCCTCTTCCATGGACGTGCCCGTAGCTTTTGCAAGTTCTTCAACGTCCAAAGCACCGCTCCCGTCTTCATCGGCTGCGATAAAGTGCTCTGCTGCACTGACGAATTCTTCCTCTTGGGCGGGTTCCTCGGCCGATTCCATCACCTCGGGTGCTGAGGAGGGTGCAGGTTCAGGCTCCGGTTCAAGTTCAAGACTGAACGCACCCGAAAACGCATCTTGTGTAGCTCTTGCGACGGCACGCTCGTTTTCGACATTGACCGCAGGCTCGGCTTGAACCTCGGGTTTGACATCAGGCAGAGCAACCGAAGTGGATGGCAAAGGCACAGGAGCCTCCAAGGAGGGCTCTGGTTCGGGTTCGGGCGCTGGCGAAGCCGTTGGAAGCGGCACGGAGGGTTCAGATGGCTCTGCCGGAGGAGGCGAAGCAGGTTCAGACTCCTTTGCAGGGGCTTCGGGAAGAGCCGTGGTCTCAGGAATCTCAACCGTAGCTGCCGTCGCAGAACCGCTGGAAAGTGTGGGTATGGGAAGCACATGACCAGCAACATCCAGCGATGCATCCAATTCTTGGTTGATGGTCACCAACTTGGGAATCGCATCCGCGGGGTTGTTTATGAGGCCTTCAAACGTGGTGAGGTAATGGAGTACCTCTCCACTCGAACCCGTTTGTTGAGCAACAGCGAACAATTTCATCATCCGCATCGGGTCAGCAAGCCTCTCGAGTTGGCTGCGCTGGTCTGCGGTGAGCGAATCAAGGGCTTGGCCGCTGGTTTCTCCGCTTGAATCGGGCATGCCCAAGGCTTGGAGCAACGGATCGGGCATGCTCATGAGGCCCAAATGGCCCGCAACGAGGTAGTAGATTTCACCGCCTTCGCATTGCATACGTTCGCTGGCTGCCTCGAAATCAAAATCCCCAGGACGAAGAACGATGTCAGAAAGGAGTTCGAAGAATTGGACTATGGCGTCTTGCCGCGGCATGGCCATCATGGCGTGAAGGGTGTCGGAAGACGCTGTCACACCGAAGTAGGCTGCTGCCTCATCCACTTCGATTTCGGATGTTCCATCAGCCATTGTTTTCCCTCCTCTTCACGGCGACCGCTGACCCTCATTTAAGCCCTCACGAAGGATGTCAAGCCCCTTTGTTTTTCGCAAGGTCACAAATTGCCCGAGATTGTTGTGCTGTCCAGCCCGTTTCTTGGAGTTGCATCAGCACCGTGCGTTCCTGCTCACCGTCGGCAAAGGCTCCAACAACCCAATCCACGGCAGACGCTCGGTCTTCGCTTTGCCAATCTTCGAAGATGTCCAAATCAACCTGTATCTTGGCCTTTCGGACTTTGGTTGATGGTTGCTCATCTGCGGAGGTCACCGACTTTTTCTTGGCGACCTTTTGTGCGGGTGCTTTCCGGCTGGCCCCCGGAGCCGATCCGCCCCGTGGAGGACCACCCGGGCCCCGCTTGGGTGGTCCGCTTGATGCGGCGCCCGGAGGGCCACCTGGGCCTGCTCTTCGAGGTGGAGATGATGGGCCCCTGGCAGGCGCCTTTGCTTCGGGTTTCGGCCGTTGCCGTTGCGGAGCAGCACGCTGCTTGTCCAATTTATCGAGGAAACTTTCCTCTTCTTCATCGTCGTCGTCAAAGAAGTCGTCGTATTCATCATCCTCGTCATCTTCGTCCTCGCGTGTCATGCGCATGACCACCACAACGGTGAGCACGAGCAACAATCCGCCCACGCCCAAGGCAACCATGATGGTCCCTGCGTCGATACCAAAGACGCCCTCCTCACCGTCACCTGAAAGTGGTATGTAGGGGCAACCGTCGTCGTACCCGTCAACGCCCTTTGGCTCGTTTGGACACATGTCGGCATCATCGGTCACGCCATCGTAATCCGAATCCCGTTCAAAGGCAAGACAGCCATCTGCATCAACTTGTGAGGCCAACGAGGTAGGGGTTTTCGGGCATAAATCCGCATTCGTGGCTCCGTCGATGAATTCACCCGGCCACGATGCGTCACGATACGGCGTCCACGAGGCATTGCCCCAATTATCGCCCAAACCGTCGAAATCCGAGTCCTTCCATTGGGTTGGGTTGTCTCGAAGGCTTTCGGGCTCGTTGAAATCCGCCCAACCATCGCCGTCATCGTAACAACCCGGCAAATCAATGGAAGAGGTACCGGCTTCTGCTGAACAGAAATCAGGATTGTTGGCGTCTTTGACGAACACGCCCGGCCAGGCTGGGTTTCGAGAATTGTTCCATGAGGCGACTCCCCAGTTATCCCCGAGTCCATCGCCGTCGCTGTCAAACCACTGCGTCGGGTCGCTTGGGAAAGCATCGCCGGTCTGATTCACGTGTAAACCAGAGACGGAATCGATGTCGTAGGTGTAAACACCAGCATACCCGTCGCCGTCAAGGTCAAGGGTCAATTTGCTCTCATCGGTGCAACCGTTTTCGAGAATGGGAAAGCCGGGAGGCGTGTCGTCGCAAGCATCGTCCAAATCGGACAACCCGTCGCCATCGCTGTCGCGCTGGGCTTGGGAACACCCGTTCTCGTCAACGTTCTGCCCTGCTTCGGTGTTCGGACATGCATCTTCTGGGTCGTTCAAGCCGTCGCCGTCGGTGTCGGATGTGCGCTGTTCGTTGCTGCAACCGTCATCATCGACCGCCACACCAGATGGTGTGTCGGCACAGAGATCAGCGTTGTTCTTGACGCCGTCCTCATCGTCATCCAGTTCGGATTGTGCGCAGCCGTCAGCGTTCACGGGCTCGCCGATTGGGCTGTTGGGACAGAGGATGTCGAGGTCGTTGATGACGCCGTCACCATCGTTGTCTTGGAGGTCAATCAGACGGCAACCTGCGCCGTTGGTTCCGTTGGCTACACCTGCTTCAAAGGGACATTCGTCGGCTTGGTCTCCCAGTGGATTGTCCCCAAAGCCATCCCCGTCCGTGTCCTGCCACTGGGTTTTGATGAACGGGAACGCATCCCCCGCTTGGTTTTCACGCAAACCTGAGGACTGGTTGAGGTCGTAGGTGTACTGGTCCGTGAAGCCATCGCCGTCTGAATCCAGACACCCTGCAACGGGGAAGGTGGAGTTCCCCCACTCGGTGGGGCAGGCGTCCAATTGAATGCCTTGCGCGTTGGTGCCGTTGTAAAACGAGGTCCAATTATCTGCGTAGGAATCACCGTCCGTATCGTTTGCGGCTGCTGCTCTATAGGGGAAATGGTCAGGGTTGGTTGCGTTCTCCGATTGGTTGTCTCCAAAGCCGTCACCGTCGGTGTCAACCCACTGCGTGGCATCAAACGGCCAAACGTCGGCACCGTCGCTGACGTTCCACTCAAAGAAGGTCCCTTCCCCTGAAGGGTCGCTTGAACCGTCACCGTCCGAATCCAAACACCCGTTTCGATCCCGCCAGGACACCCCGAAGTCAAACGGACAGAAATCGCCGTGGATCATGTCCGTGTCGTTGTCACCATAGCCATCGCCATCGTAGTCCGCATGTTGAGATCTGAGGTAGGGGAACAGGTCGCCAGGTCCTGCGTTGGGGTCAATGGCCGTGGCGCAACAGTCCACACCGTGGTTGTCGCCGAAACCATCGCCGTCGCTGTCGAGGGATTGTTTCCAGTTTCCTTTGAAAACGTCCCCATCGAAGTAAGTGGCACCGTTGTCTGACCAGCCGTCCTGGTCCAAGTCCTCACAGCCGTAGCGGTCAATCCAAGAGGTTCCTCCGTCCTGGTTACACCCGTCGATGGTATCTGAGTAACCGTCGGTGTCAAAGTCGTCGCATCCGAAAATGACAAACGCAGAGAGACCCGAACTCGTCGGGCAAGCGTCGGGCAGCGGTCCGAGAGGATTGTCACCAAACTCGTCGCCATCGGTGTTCTTCCACTGGTTACCGACAGCGGGCATGGCATCGATGAGGTCAAACACGAGGTCCCTGTCTTGGTCAGGATACAAGCGCAGGGCAATGACGTCATTGTTGACTTCATCCCAATAGCCCATGTGAACCGTTCCGTTGGTGTCCAACGTCGCATCCACAGGGTACTGCGTGAGAACGTCACCAAAGCGAACCGACATCCACGGGGCGAAGCCTTCGTGCAGACTGTTCAGTTCCATGGTGTTGACCACCAAGTGGTTGGTCGTGGGGTCGCTGGTCAACAGCAACAAATGGTTGCCAACATGCTGGACATCCCATGCACCGTCCACAGCGGCGGCAGGACGTTCTGCAACCGATTCCCAATCACCCGTTGCGTTCAGCATCATGATGGACGAAACGGCGTTGGCCCGAACGGCCAGCAGCGGGTTGTCTCCACCCTCAAGATCCAGTCGATATTCATTGGCTGTGCCGCTTGGCTGAACCACCGTATGCGACTGCCAGCCTGCGTCGCCCGGCCATTGTTCGTACACGCTCAATTGCCCCGTTGTCGTCAAGGTCGCCACGAGGATGGACCCGTTGGTCAGCGTCGAGAGTGCGATTTGGGTATGCATGTCTGAAAGGTTCGCTATGGTTTGCTTCGAAACCGTGCTGCCGTCGTACATCCACAACGCCAGATTCGACGCCGAGCCGTTGCTGTCGATCAGCGCCACGGCTAAGGTGTCGTTGCTCAACACCGTGGTTGCATGCTGAATAGAGAGGGCATCGCCGGCTGCTCCAAGAGCGGTCAAGCTCCAACTGGAGCCGCCCGTAGCGAGTTCAAGTTGCCCGGTGGCGTTGTGACGGTACACGAGATGGGGAAGGTTGGAACTGTCAAAGACGACGTCAATGCCGTACGCCAATTCCGCGCCCGTTCGCACCAGGTCCGTTGACCAACCCGTGGATGTTTGCTCGGTGGCGTAAATTTGCTGGCCTGCACCCGATGTGTAAGCAAAGACTTGTTCGTTATCCGAATTGACATTTGCACCGAGATATTGCCCCATTGTCCCGGTGGTTGCAATTTCCTGCTGGACAGCCGTCATGGATGAGGTCGTGTGGAGGTTGATGGCGTGGCCGTCCTCTGCGATGACAACGGGCTGGCCCGAGGAGCGGACATCAAATTGAACCGAAAGATTCGACACGTTTGAGCGGACAACGGTCTGATGCACCCATTGTCCTGAAGGCGTGCCGTCGTTCATGTGCTCGAGTTTTGAGACGTGTGTGCGAAGCGAATCGGCATGCGTGAACACAATACTGGTCTCGCCGCGAGCGGCGGTTGCCAGCTCCAGGTCGCCGAGTGTCCCGTCATAATCAAAGGAAATCGATTCCCAATCGCGCTCGGAAAGTACCAGATAATCGAGGGCAAACGCAGACCCTCGGTCGTCGCTTCGCTTGGAATAAACGAGTTCACTCAACCCATCCCCGTTGACGTCGCCGTTGCTCGCCAGACGGAAACCCAGATGCTCGGATGCGTTTCCGTCAGCGAGGAGTTGCTTGTCGGAACGTATGCCGTCTGCAGAGCCCAAGAAGACTTCCAAGCGCCCGCCCATGGAACCCATGCGACTCGTGATGTAGACATCATCGAACCCGTCTTCGTTGATGTCGCCGGCTGGTGCGATGGCCTCGCCAACCTTGGCGTTCCCAACGGTGGGGAAATATTGCCAGTCGGGTTCGGATGGCAACGAACTTGAGGTCCCGTTGTAAAGCCAAAGCACGCCCGTACCGAAAACACCGTTGGTGGTGTTGAAAGGCTCAGCGATCATGTGTTCGTCGAAACCATCACCGTTGAGATCGCCGATACAAACGATGTTGAAACCGAACAGGCGACCTGCTGAGAGTGATTCAAGCGTATGATCGGGTGTTCCAGCATATCCGCTGCTGCTGCCATAGAAGTATTCGATTGAGGAATAACCGAGGGGGTTGCTGTAGTTGCCCGTGTTGCCGACGATCAGTTCATCGTGACCGTCCCCGTTGATGTCACAGCTTTCCAGCGTTCGGCCAAACAACGGCCCGGATTTCGACTGGGTCATGTTGCGAACATGGGAGAGGCCTGTTTCGCTGCCTTCGTAGACGTTGACCTTGCCGTTGTGGGTGACCGTCTCGCTGATTTCAATGCTGAATTCAAAGGCTGATGTCGCAAGGCCATCGGCTTGATCGGGGCGCTCAAGGGTTGAAAGCGTGGCACCGAGGGATTCGTTGTTGGTCCCGTTCACGGTCCACCAAGGTGTCGAGGCCACCCCGTTGGCGCCGCCAAGGTACACCACCACTTGTCCATCGTGGCCTTCGTTGAGGCTTGAGGGATGCCACCCTGGAGCCCCGATGGCCAAGTCGGCCACCCCGTCGTCGTTGAAGTCGCCCGTGTCAAGTCCGAGGCCAAAATGGGAATGGTTTACCACACCCGCAAAAATGGCACCAGGAATGGACTCAAGGCCGTTGACTGAACCGTAATACACGTCCACACGACCGTTGTTGATCAGGTTCAGCAAATCCGCTTCGGGCGTCGCCACGACTAGATCGTCAAAGCCGTCTGCATTGAGGTCGGCCAACAGCATGGGCCCCTCAGCTTCATCCTCCTCTCCGTGTACGACATCGGATGGGACGGTGTCTACACGCCCCGTATCCTGACCGTCCAAGGAGCGAATCAGGTTGAGTTCAAACGAGGGCCCAATCTGGGTGGCCGTCACAATTTGCTCAATGGCGTTGGCATCCAAATCCATGCCAAGTGCATCAACGAGATCGCTGTTTCGTTCCAAGATTCGAACATCTTTCTCATTGCCGTCCACACGGGTCAGGACGATTTCATTCGCATCGGTGCGGGAGTACAGGATGTGGGCGGTGCCGTTGGCGTCCATGGCGAGTTCAAAGTCTTCACCAACAGGTCCAGCATCCAACACCGAGGTCATCCAAAACGAACCGGTGAAATTCACTTGATGCAAGGCTCCGCTTGCGGTTCTCATCAATCCCCATTCCACCCCTTGCGGATTAATTTCAAGTTCCAAGTGCGTGGGGTAAACGTCTTCGAGAATGGTTCGAGTGTGCCATCTTGCCCCGTCCCAGTAGGTTTGGCTTTCTCGTGCATAACGGCCTATTTTCAAATCATCGCCGTCGGCGTAGAAGACTCGGGGGAGTTCGTTGGCGGTGATGGCAATGGCACAATCGACCAGCGAAGAGGTGTTCGCTGCTGCAACCGTATCGACCAAGGTGGAACTCCAGGCGCCGTTTGGCCGATGGACGGCGGTTCGAACAGGCCCTTCTTCGGTGCTCCAGCAGTAATGCTCCTTATCGTGGCGTGCCAGTTTCATGTCCGGTGTCCCGTGATGTTCGCTGCTTGAGTTGTTCAACTCGGTGGCGTGCCAGTAGTCAAACATCGATTCTTCCCGAACAATCGCACCGTCCAGACCGTCGACGCTCACTGAAGTTCCTGCCAGATCATGTCCGTAGCCGGACGTGAGGGAAAACGGCGCGTTGTGGCGCACATCACGGGGCTCGTCGAGCGTTTCAACAGGAGCAGGCATCGCCAGCATTGGGCCAAGGCTTGCGAGCAAAAACACCGCCGTTAACAGGACGCTTTTGAGGTGAAGGTTTGGAGAAACGGCGTCCGACATGGTTCACTCACAGGCTCCGACCTTCAAAATCATTGTTCAGTTTGGTGTTGACCCCCGTAGGGGGTCAGTTCTCGAACCCTCGGGAACCGCTGGATTGAGAAGGCTCAGCGGCAACGCCGCTTCATGAGCGGGGAACGATGGGTCATTTTCGCTGCGGGTGCGTGGTGTGCTCCATCGACCATCAAGCGGTTCTTGTCCGGCTCCACCAAGACGATCGCATGCGACGGCTCACTCACGAAGTGTTTCACGGAGGGTTTCGAGCCAATGTGGGTCATCGGCGACATGGACAGCGTGACACCTGAGGCCTTGGCCAAATTCCAAGCAAAAGGCGGCGAGGTGATCAAACGGCCTGACCAAGACCGCCACGATTTAGCAAAGGCCCTGGCCTACGCCCGTGAGAACGGCGCCTCATCCTGTCTCATCTTTGGTGCTACGGGGGGCGATGAACAACACACTTGGGCCAACCTTCTGACCTGTGCTGCTTCAGCAATGGGCGTCACCTGCATTGGACCTGAGCAGGTGTATCGTTTCTTCAAGCCCGGCACATCCTATTCTATAGAATTGATTCCTGATGCAACGTTCTCGTTCTTTGCTCTTCCCCAAGCCGAAGGGATTTGTCTCTCGGGTTCGACCTACACGCTCAACGACGCAAGGATGGTCATGGGCTCACAAGGGCTGCACAATCAATGCGCCACGGGCCGGTTGAACCTCTCTTATGCGGAAGGTCGACTCATGATGATGCATCCTCACCCTTTTGTCTCGGAGGAAGATGTGAACGAAGCATGACAGAATAGTCCTCCTTTCCGTCCCATGCCTGAGCACGCTCATCGATACGAGCTTGTTCAAGCGTTTGCTCCAAGCCCCCCCAATCCTCGATCAGCTTCAACCGGAAAGCAGCCTTGGGGGTGTATCCGGGCAGGAAGTTTCGCCAAAGAAACGGAATACGTCCCGGCGTCACTTGGTTGACGAGGCGAACGATGGACGTGTTGCATGTCGTCAGCAAGGAATGGTACCACTCCGGTTCAACAGCCAACTTGTTGAGTTTGTTGATGAGGCCCATCAGCAGCATCTTGTCTTTGCCCGGAGGCGTGATGGCTCGAAACATGTAGTCCTTGTTTTTCCGACCATGGGTCCTCAAGCCCGTGACATCTCGCTCAAACCCGACGAGAAGATACAATTCATAGGCACGCCAAAGCCCGTCCCACGGGTGGTAACGTTCACCTTTCTCTCGTCGGGTTTCGAAGGAAAACGAAAGGCAAGTACCGTCTTTAAAATCAAAGGTCAGATAGGTGTGTGCCAAACCCTTCAGAGAGTGAAAATGATCGACCATGAACCAAATGTCTTGGAGTTCATCGAGTCTAACGGAGACGTTTTCGACCCAATGTTCGTCACGGTCTTTGGTGGTCCGCCACGTGAAATCCCGTACCATGTGAAAGGTGATGTCGTTACCATCAACGGTGGCGGTGGTGAGGTGCTCGCAATCAGCAGCCCATTCCAAATCCAGCGACGGTTGAAGGGGACGCACCCTTGTGCGCCAAACGTAGTAAAACCGCAGAGCGAAGAGGACAAGCAACAGCGCGAGCCCCAGCATCGCACCTTCCTGCAGGTTCATTGCTCCCACCCGTGCCAAACCCGCCATTCGGCATCCCACCAGTCCAAACGGCCATCAGGGTGTTTTCGCCACAGCGTTCCTTGGTCGTCGGTAATGGTCGGAAGACCCATGGTATCGGGCGAACCGTCTGGAAGGACTTCCGGAAGTGGCCCCAGGGCTGGAAGGTCCAATGGCTCCAAACGACGCTCTCGAACCAACAACACAAACACAAACGCGGTCACGAACAACGCCAAGATACCGATGGAAAGCCAACCAACGGATTCCGTGGGCGTGTCGAGACCAAGGGATGCTGATGGCGTCGCTTCTGCCTCTTCTGCTGTCGGTTCAGCTGTAGGCAATCGGATCAAGTTCACGCCTTTGGTGGAGGTGATCATCTTCTCGTTGACGACCTCGAGGGTGATGAAATATGCCCCGGCAGGGAGTTGTGAACAATCCAATTGCGACGAGTTGGCGCCTTCCACCAGCGCACCTTTGATCCTCCAATATTTTGTCCACGAGGATGCATCGCCGCCAGCATCTGCAACCATCTGCAGACTGCATGGCGTGTCGGTGCTGTTTCCGTGACCGGAAGCAGCGAGGCTGAACGAAGGGGCTGGACGGTTGCTGATGGTGAAGTTCAGCGTGGCTTCCGCAGTCTGACCAAGTCCGTTGCGATAGGTTTCCCGCAGCGAGTAATCGCCTGCAGGCCATGAGGAACAATCGAGCGTCCCGTGTGTGTCGAGGACACTAAAGGGCGCACCAGTGAACGTTCTCACACCGGTTTCACCGTAACGTGGCCCTGTTTCGTCACCAAAGACCCGTACGATTTCACACGACTCTCCGGTCTGCAACAAGCCTCCTGCGTTCAAATTGAGTTGAACAAGCGGCACCTGAAGCGCCGGAGTTAGCATGAACACGGGCAGGGGATAGGATGCGATGAATTCGCCATCATCGTCGAGGAAATCGAGCCGAAGGCTGTGTTCCCCTTTTGACCAAGCATCGTACACCAACGTGATGTTGGTTTGGCCTGAGAACGAAATCTCCTGCACCTCCATCACCTCGCGTTCTTTGTGCAGCCCCCGCAACTTGACGATGAGATCGTTTTGAGAAGCGGTAGAGTTCAGAACGACGACCACGCGCACAGCGTCGATATCTCCATCTTGATTGGTATCGATGGTGTCGTTGCGCAGTGCAAGCACGGTAAGACCCTGCTCCGCAAGGCGCTCTTCGGTCGTGAGTTCAGCAGAGACCGTCGCCATGGGAGCGGCCAAAGAAAGGGCGAAGATGGAAAGCACCAGCAGCCACATCTGGCGAGGTTCACGGTTCATGTCGTTCACCTCCGGGCGCCCCTGGAAGCGGGGGGAGTTCGTCGAGCGGTATCAACTGGGGAACAGGGAGCGCATCTTCGGGAGCGTACAGCAGTTCGTTCTCCTTCTCGGCAACGATTTGCTCCATCAACCGCGTTCGTTGCCGTGAGGCTCGGACCACCAAGGCCGCAAGGGCCCCCATGAGGAAACCTCCACCGATGACAGCGTAGGTGAGCCACGAAGCGGCTGGGTCTTCTCCCATGATGGCGATGGCAGCAGCCAGTTCACCGTAGGAATCCGACCACCCGTCGCCGTTTTCATCCGGGCAACCTTGCAGGTCCCGACGCGATTCTCCCGGCTCCTCGGGGCAATCGTCGCGAAGAGCACCGAGGGGCAAATCACCAAACCCGTCTTCGTCGGTGTCCATCCACTGAAGTGCCTCCGTTGGGAAAGCATCGGCAGCACCGAAGGGATGCGCAAGCCAAGACGGTGTTGGGTCGGACCAACCATCGCCGTCGGTATCCCGACAACCAAGGCGGTCGAGGAGGGATGTCCCCCTTGTCTCGGGACAGGCATCGCCCTGATGACCCTCAAGACGGTCACCGTAGCCGTCACCGTCCGAATCTCGCCATTGCGTTGGCTCGTGAATGAACGCATCCCCAAGGTCCGACCAGCCATCACCATCCGTGTCTTTGCAGCCCCAGCGGTCGCCGCCAGCGGACGGCCCGACGGAGGTCCCAGCCACGTCCGGGCACACATCCGCCGTTGTTCCACGGGGGTTGTCGCCTCGTCCGTCACCGTCAGCATCGTGCCATTGTGAGGGATCTTCGGGCCATGCATCGCCGCTTCCTCCTGGACTGGCAAGCCATGAGGAGGTCGGGTCGGACCACCCGTCGTCATCCGCGTCGGGGCAGCCCCAGCGGTCAAACGTGGAAGTCCCGGTGGTGGTTCGGCAGCCGTCAGGGCGGTAGGAACTCCGCCACGTTTGACCGTCAAAGTATTCTGCGTTGTCGCCAAAACCGTCGTCGTCGGTGTCGTGCCACTGCGATGGGTCGTCGGGGAAGGCATCCGCAAATCCAGAGGGATGGGCAATCCACAAGTCTGTCGGATCAGAATAGCCGTCGCTGTCGACATCTCGGCAACCGAGGCGATCAAAACGACTGATCCACCCCGAATCCACTTCTTCGGGGGTGGACGCTGGACAAACATCGCCCTCAAATCCTGTGAGGTTGTCGCCGTATCCGTCACCATCGCTGTCTCGGAATTGCGATGGAACAAAGGGGAAATCATCGATTTGGGTGGCGCCGTACGTCTGGTTGTCACCCCAGCCGTCTCCATCGGTGTCTCGCCACTGCGTTGGATTGAACGGGAAATCGTCAATGAGTTGGGCCCCAAACGTTTGGTTGTCACCCCAGCCGTCTCTGTCCGAATCCTCCCATTGCGTGGGTTCTGTGGGGAAGGCATCCGACCCGTTGTCAATGGTCCAGTTTTCATCACCGTCGGAGAACGAGTCACCATCCGTGTCAACACAACCGTACCGGTCACCGAACGAATCACCTCGTACGAACGGGCATGCATCTGGTTGTGTTGCGTTGTCAACAAACTGCCCGATGTCCCAAAGCCAGCGTGTTTCATTGAGCTCCGGGTCGGCCCAGTTGTCTCCGTACCCGTCGTCGTCGGTGTCGTTCCACTGAGAGCCATCAAGCGCAAAGGCATCGGCTTTTCCAGCGGGATGAGCAAACCAAGGCTCAACCCCGTTGAGGCCACCCGGATCGGGGTCTGAGTACGAGTCACCGTCGGTATCAAGGCAACCGAAACGGTCGGAAGAAGAGTAGCCGCGGCTGAAGGTGCAGTGATCGCCTTGGTACCCCTCAAGGTTATCTCCGTATCCGTCGTTGTCGGAATCAAGCCATTGTGAGGATTCACTTGCAAAGGCATCTGCGCCGTTTTGAACACCCCATCCACTGTCAGGGTCCGACCATCCATCACCGTCGTTATCGGTGCAACCTTTGCGGTCGTTGGTCGAGGTCCCAACGAGGTTCACACAGTCGTCTTCGGTGTCGATGAAGCCGTCTTCGTCGGTGTCACGGTTCGTCTTGTCGATGGAGGGCGTGAGGGTGTAGTCGAAGCCGTCGTTGCACCATGAATCGCTGCCCTCCACTTTGAGGCTGATTTCTCCGGCGGTGGCCAGTGTGGTGGACAAGATCGCCGTTGGGTTGCCGTCGTCCACGTTGGAAGTGACCGAGCCCATGGTAAACGAACCGGTCCATCCATCGCCGGGACACCACCATGCAGCGTTGCTCATGCTTCCAGAGAAGGTCACTTGAACGATGTCGCCCTTTTTCCCTTGGATTTTCCAATAGTCTCGTTTGTCCGTCGGGGAACAGCCGTCCGGGTCGCAAACATAGCCGCTTGAGGTCACGCCGTCGGTCAAACCGTTGGCGCTGGTGGGAGAATCGTCTGCCGAAACTGCAGGAAAGTGCATCACGGCCAGCGCCACGATGAGGACCAGCACGGCCTTGCGACGCATGCTCGGCGATGCGCAAGCGGATTATCAAAACCACGCCTGCAAAAGCAGGAAGGAAAAAATCACAATCGCTGCCTACCAAGGCATTGGCGAAGGCAGGATTCAAGGTCGTTGTGGGTGAAGACGTAACCGCTTTCAACCAGTCGTGTGGGCTCCACTCGTTGACCGTCCAGCACCAAGGCTTGGGCCATCTCACCGAGCAGCAAACGGAGGGCAAATCCTGGAGCAGGTGCGAAGGCCGGTCGACGCATCACTTTGCCAAGCACCTTTGCGAAGGCTTTCTGTGTCACTGGATTGGGCGCTGTGAGGTTGTAAACGCCTTCGCATCCGTCCTTCATCATCAAGTGGTGGATGGCATAGATTTGATCGTCGAGCGAGATCCAAGAATAGTATTGCTTGCCTCCCCCAACAGGACCTCCGGCGCCAAGATTGGTCGGCAACAACAACTTCTGGAGGGCACCGCCCATTGGCGTGGTCACGATGCCCGTTCGAAGAAACACCGTACGAATACCTGCCTCGATGGCCGGCGTCGCCGAGGCTTCCCAAGCCATGCACGTTTCAGCGAGGAAGTTGTCACCTGGTTCAGAGGATTCCGTCAACCGTTCGTCACCACGATTCCCGTAATAGCCGACCGCAGAGCCGCAGAGAAACGCTTTGGGCGGTTGCTCTGCCTTGGCCAGTAAATTGGCAAGATGAGCGGTTGGAACCGTTCGGCTGGTTTTGATGAGGTCTTTTCGCTTGGTGTTCCAGCGCTTATCACCAATGCCTGCGCCTGCGAGGTGAATGACCGTGTCAAACCCGCTCAAACTCCCGCTGATCACCTCGCCTGTTTGGTCGTTCCACACCACGGTTGCGTCGCCTTTTGCATCGGGCGGCAACACGGTTGAGGGGCGAACAAGACGCGTAATGTGATGACCAGCGGCTTGGAGGAAGGCACAGAGTTGCAAACCGATGAGCCCGGTTGAGCCGCTGATGAGAATGTTCTGTCGTGGAAGATGAGCGAAGGCGTTGATGCGCTCCAAGTCGTTGCGAACCCGCAACGTTCGGTAGGCAAACATCTGCTTCAAGCGACCCTTGACCGTGAAGGGGGCCGTCCAAAAGGTAAGCGGATGGAAGGGCAGGCGCCATTGAATCGTGTCGTCGAGTTGCGACGAAGTGTCGTTGATTCCAATGAAGCGATGCTCGTGGTCCCATGCACCAAAGGGCCCTTTTTCCATCACGTCGTTAAACACCTCGCCCGAAACGACACCGTGGTGTCTGGCGACCCACATCGGTCGGAGGGGCCCGAGGCGAATGCGAAACCGCGTTTTTGCATCGTCAACGAGGGCACCGGCTTCAACGGGTTGAATGCCTTCCCATTCGGGCATGATTCGACGAAAAGCGCCTGGACTGTCGTACCAAGCCCACAGCTGGTCAACCGGTGCCTCAAAGGTCGCTTTGTGCTCATAGATGGGCATGACGTCACCTCATTGATGGGCTGAATAGAAAGAAGGACCAGAGCCGAGGAGGGTGGTTTGTTTGGCCGTGTTGTATTTTTCAACATAGGCCTTGGTACTGAATTTTCGAGCCGTGGAAGCGCTGGTCATGCAGCGGATTTTTCCGTAAACGGCTCGCTCGGTCCATCCTCGGTCAAATTTACCCAAGACCCAGCCAATACCCGTGTACGAATTCGGGTCTCGCCCGTCCAACGCCCATCGATCGTTCAGGGCGATCATCCAGTCCATGGCGATTTGAGGGCTCGGTGACCACTCGAGGATTTTCTTGCCCCACAACATCCGAAGATAATTGTGAATGATGCCTTCTTGTCGGAGCTGGTTTTGCGCAGCATTCCAAAGGTCATCATGGGTTGAAGCCGTTTCCAATTCTTCGAAGGTGTAGAGGTACGGGCGTTCGTCACCTGCATGCTCCTCGAGCGTGGTACGAGCCCATTGAGGCAGCGAGTCGTAGGAGGTGTGATTATCCACCATCGCACAGTGAATGAACCCGATGTCCCGCCACGTGATGACCTGGTCGAGGAAGGCTTCAACGGCCTCGGGCAGCCCCCACCATCCCTGTCGGCGGCCGTCGTTGGGAGAATTCACCAAACTGACGTCCCACTGGTGGTGCGTGAAAATGTCATGCAAAATGGAGTGGACACTGATGTGGCCAAAGTGCAACCACGGGGAGAGGCCGCTTGCGCCCCGTTCTTGGGGGTGGTTCCGCTTTTCATGATAGGCGCTGAGTCGGTCTCCGAAAAACTCCTTCCAGTGTCGCTTTCCTTCAACGTGGCCGCCACGCTTACCGAGCACCGGGCGGACCTCATGGTCGATGCTGAGCGCAGCGAGAGCGGTTCGACCAACATCGCCTCCTTCGGCCACGCGCCAAATGAATTCGTAGGGCGTCATGGGTGTGTTTGACTGTTCAAAAATGGCGGTAGCAAGGCTGTCGTCAAACGGCTTGAGGTCGCTGGTGGCGTTCAAGGGTTTGGCCGTGGGGAATTCGTGCATGTGTTCACGAATGGTTTTGTGCAGATGTCGGCGAAGTGAGTAGGCGGTGGAGAAATCCCGCCCTTGGGCGCGCATAGCCATGAAGCCGTTTGAATCCACGACATGAACTTCACAAGGCTTGACCGAAATCGCTGTGTTCAAGACATGCTTTGGATAGTAAGTCGGGTAATCATCGATAACCAAAGCACGGGCGTGCTGGAGCCATGCTTTGAGCAGGCCGGAGGCTTCCTGTCGCTTGGTTTCCACGTAGGGAATGTATCGAACACCCGAGTTCGAAAACGTCTCGCGGTTGTCGGACATTCCCTGGAGGACAAAGGTCGAGATTCGGTCGTTGGCCCAACGGTGTTGCAGGGCAAGGCATTCAATGACCACAAGCGGCAGGTCATGTTCTCGTGCGAGGTCAATGGCATGGTCAAGGGCGTGATTCCAATAAGGCCGACGAGCGGCGGTCATCCAGTACACCACAATGTTCCCTGCAGGATTGGGCTGCCCGTGAATCTGGAGTCGTGAGGATGGAATCATGACGCCCACCTCTTGTTCGATGCCAACTGGCCGGTGCGGTAGACAGCGTAGGCTGAAGATCGTGGCGTGAGCCCTGCTTGGTCGGGAATCACCGTTTGGTTCGTCAATCCGTCAACCGCCAACTGGTGCATCGTTTCGGAAACCCAATCGAGACCTTTCAGTTCGTTCAAACTCCACCACCCGGCTGCGGAGATCTCTTCGCCTGAGATGCGGAATGCTGCGTCATCGACTTGGACCTCATAGCACAAAAAGACAGCCGGTCCGTTGGTTCTCAAGGCCGTGCGGACACCCACCAAGCCAACGATTTGGCCGTTGAGGTTGGTCTCTTCCTTCAGTTCACGCAGGGCGGCTGCTTCCGGGCTTTCGGTCGACTCAACGTGACCCTTGGGGAGACCCCAGAGGCCTGCGTGTCGGCCTTTTCCTTCTTGCACGAGCAGGATTTTGCCGTCTCGTAGGACACGAGAAGCGACTCCTAAATCGCACAACAGTTGGGCCATGGTTAATTTTTTACCGACAGAGTATATCAAGAACGGTTTAACCCCAGCAGAGGAAAAAGACGAGTGTTTATATACAAATTGAGCGAATTTTCTAACATGCTTGGGGCACCTCAACACCATTCAGCACAAAACCCCGAATCCGATGCAACCCTGCCAACCCAGCACGGCGAATTCCGTATTCGGGCGTTTCGAGACCCATCCAACGGAAAGGAACACTGCGTCCTTTACCTCGGAGATTTGACGGAAGGGGCGCCCCTCGTTCGCATTCATTCCGAATGCCTGACCGGTGACGCATTTGGCTCCCTACGGTGCGACTGTGGGCCGCAACTTCATGCTTCAATGAAAGCTGTTCAAGAGGCCGGCCAAGGAGCCATTGTCTACATGCGCCAGGAAGGCAGAGGCATCGGTCTGTTCGCCAAGATGCAAGCCTACAACCTCCAAGACGAAGGCTACGACACCCTTGATGCCAATCTGGCTCTCGGTCTGCCGGGAGATGCTCGACGCTACGACTTCGCCGCAGAAATGCTCTACTCCATGGGCGTCAACGAAGTTGAGTTGGTCACCAACAATCCTGACAAGCGAGCCCAACTGCTGGACCACGGCATCAATGTCGTCAACCGAGTCCCCATCGTGGTCGGTGCCTGCGCTCAAAACCGAGATTACCTGTCAACGAAAGCCTCTCGCATGGGGCACATTCTCCCCGTCTGAGGCCTTTGAAATGAAAGTCAATCTTGTGGGACAAAAGGCTCCTGATTTCCAACTCGAAGACGAACATGGAAACGTGTTTGACAGTTCCACCCTCAGCGGAACATGGCGCATCATTTTCTTCTACGCTCGTCACAACTCCCCGACGTGCAAGCGCGGCTGCTTGACGTTCAAGGAGCAACACGATCTGTTTGCTTCCGCTGGATGTTCCATTGTCGGTATTGGCCCCGGTTCTGCTGAAGGCCTCGCCACTCACAAAGCGAGCATCGGCGACCTCCCCTTCCCCCTCCTGGCTGACCCCGAGCGAGAGGTCGGAAAACTGTACAACGTACCGCTTCACGTGGGGCAGTTTCCCTCAAAATCATCGTTTTTGGTCGGGCCTGACGACACCATTCACTACGTTTACGACTGGTTGTTCCGACCACGCCGCCACGTCGCAAAAATCCTGGCCGACATCTCACAAGTCAAGGGGGACGAGTGAGTGTGGGACGAACTCTTGTTGGAAGCCGGCCTGAACGAACGGGAAGTTCGCTCGATCATGATTCTCGGCTCGCGCCCGAAAATGAAGGCTTCTGAACTCGCCAAGGAGTTGAACACCACCCGATTGGATGCGTACAACAGCCTCTCCCGACTCCAAGAAATGGGCATCGTAACCGCCACCGCTGACCGCCCCATGCTCTTTTCCAGCCTCCGCATCAACGAGGCCATGGAGCACATCATCCAGTCTCGAAAACAACAACTCGACCGCCTCGTTGACGGTTTCGAAGACCTGTCCAAAGGCATCACGGAAACGGATGCTTCCTTCGAGAAGCAACGCCGAGACATCGACGACCCTCGGTTCGCTGTCCTCAAAGAGCGAACCCACATCTACAACCGCTTGCAAAAGATGGCCAACGATGCAGAAGAACGACTGATTCTCCTGCTCGGCCAGTTTGGTATTCTGCACCTTTGCAGGAACCCCGACGCCTTGGAAGCCGTGAACACAGCGGCTGTTCGAGGAGTTGTGGTCCAGATCATCACCCATCTTGACGGACGCACCCTTCGCTTTTTCGATCAGTTGGACAAGAGCATTGAGGTACGACATTCGGATGAATTGGACTCGCTCGGCTTTGTCCAAGACCAATCTGAAGTGATTCAATACCTCAACATCGAAGACAATCCGGTCGGGCGAGGCAAGGAAGATGCCGCCCTCATCATCGAATCCGGCCCGTTCTCACAGGCTCACCTCCATCTCATTGACGCCATTTGGGAAGGCGCCGTCTCACTTGACACGGCACGAGCGAGGTTTACTGAGAACCAAATCAACGACCCGCTTCGGTTGACCATCGGTGAGGGCTCGTTCCTGAAGAACGTCTCTGTCGCCCTTGGCTTTGACGGGGAACTGCCCGAAGAGGACACGCCGTTCGATCCCGATGCGTTCTTTGCAGCGGGCAACGAAGTCAACGAAGCTCGCATGCGGCTGACCGAAGGAAAGTTGTCCAACCTCAAGGTTCTCGGCATCGACATCGGGCGAATGCTGCGGCAAATTGGCAACCGTGTCGGACAGGAAATCGCCTTTTCCCTTCGTTCTATAGAAAACGACATCGAGTTTTTGGACGAGATGATGGACTGGTGGGAACACGCTGGTTTGGGCATGCTCCAATACGATGTTGACCCCCAATTTCACGTCGTCGTGGGGCTTAACCATCCTCCCGTTGACGACATTGATGCCCTCCCCATGTGGGAGATGGACGACGGCATCATCGAGGGAGCCCTCTCGACCCGATTTGCAAAGGACGTCAACGTGGTCATTCAACGCGCAGAAGGAAGCGGGAGCAAGGACGATCTTTGGCGCTACATGATTCACCGTCACGACTTGAACACCATCGAACTGAGCGACTAAGCGGGTGCAAACCATGAAACTCTTGACGTTCATTCGGTTCTTCCGTCAGTTGAAAGGCAAAAAACCCGTCAACATCGATACCATCCAGTCCATGGGACTCCTCGCTGTAAAATTGGGCCAAATTTTTGCTCTCCGACCCGACTTGATTGAACCTCAGCGTTGCATTGAACTCCAACGTCTCTACAGCAGGGCCGCCACCATCCCGGAAGAGAACTCGCAAGCCCTGCTCAACAAATTCGCACCTGAAGGTTTCATGGACCACTTTCAATCCATTGAACCAAAACCCTTCGCTGCCGCCAGCATTGGACAAATTCACCGAGCGGTGCTCAAGGACGGCACGAAGGTGGTGGTCAAGATCATCAAAGCCGACTTTGAGGCCTCCTTTCGACGTGATGTTCGTCGCATGAAGCGCTGGATTCGCATGGGCCTGTTCTTCAATCCACGCCTTCGCAAGGTTGGCAACCCCATCGGTTTGCTAGCTCACATTGAGGATTACACCCTTCGTGAATTGAATTTGATCAATGAAATCGAAGGCCGGCAGCAACTGCTGGAGAAAGCCGCCGAAGTTGAGGCCCACTTTCCCATGCCAAAACTCCGTTTCCCGAAGATGTGGGAAGAGCTTTCCAACGAACACATCTTGGTGATGGAAGAAATCACGCACCCGACGCTTGAAGACCACCTCGAAGCGGGCAGTTTTACCTGGCCCGACATGCTCGAGTTGTTCCGGATTCACGGGGCCTTCATGTTCGGCCTCGGTACCTTTCACGGCGACCTGCACCCCGGAAACGCCATGATGGGGGATGACGGTGCGTTCTATTTCATCGACACCGGAGCGATATGTCACGCCCCCGAGCACGTCCGAAATGCACTGTTCGGCTTCTTCTATTTCCTTGCGAAGGGTGAACTGACCCACGCCTTCGATGCCATGCTCACGATGGCTGCGGTACGGCCAACGGGCGACACGCTCGACACCTACTACAGGTCGATGAACGAATTGTACCAAGGTTTTGTCGGCACCTCGGTGAGCGAAGTTTCGTTGACCGAACAGATGATGAAGACGGTCAAAGCAGCCGTTTTGGCCGGATGCGCTTTCGGCGAGGAGGCCTTTCCCATCATTCGTTCGCTCATGTACATGGACGGCATGGTGCTCAAAGGTCATCCACACGTGGATTTGATCAGCTCCATGGGCCCCTACCTTGACGAATTTTCGGTCCTGATCGACCCGCACGCCATCATCAATTCCACTCCATAAAGTGTTATTTTTTGAGTTCTTTTTGGGACAGAAACCGCCCTTTATATGCTCAAAGCGGAAGGCGTGGCTATGGCCACGAGCGCAACGCCGAATGTCGCAATTATCGGAGCAGGGCCCGGTGGCCTTGCCTCCGCCCTCCTTCTCGCCAAAGCAGGCGTAAACGTCACCGTTTTCGAACGTTCAGCAGCCGTTGGCGGACGCAACAAGGTGTTTGAGAGAGACGGGTTCAAATTCGACCTTGGTCCCACCTTCTTTCACTACCCCGAGGTCATTGAGGATATTTTCAAAGCCGTCGGAATGGATGCGCATGAGGAACTGAACCTTCACAAACTCGATTTGAACTACCGGCTCATCTTTGGTCAGGGCGGGCAACTGGATTGCACCAGCGACTTGGAACAAATGACCGAGCGCATCCGTGACCTCTCTGGCGATACCAACGCGGAAGCCTTCAAGCGCTATGTGGTGGACAACCGTCTCAAGTTGGCGAAGTCAAAAGCCTGTTTGCAGGAACCCTGGTACGGCCCCACCGATTTGCTCTCCAAGCGAGCCATGCGGGTTGCAGGCGTGCTTCGCCCACAACGCTCCGTCGCGGGTGACCTGATGAAACTCTTTGACGACGACCGGCTGATGCTCGCCATGTCGTTCCAAACGAAGTACCTCGGCATGTCACCCTTCAATTGCCCGAGCCTGTTCACGATGTTGGCCTTCCTCGAGTACGAATACGGCATCTTCCACCCGCTTGGCGGGCTCGGGAGCGTCAGCGAGCGCATGGCGTCCATTGCCAAAGACCTCGGCGTGACCTTCCGAATGAACGAGGCCGTTGAATCGGTCATCATGGAAGGCAAGACCATCAAAGGCGTGCGGACCGCAGAAGGCGAATTCATGGCCGACCGCGTCATCATGAACGCTGACTTTGCCAACGGAATGACCCAGTTGTTCCCCGATACGGTTCGTAAGAAGTGGAGCAACAAGAAGTTGGACAAGAAGAAGTATTCCTGCTCCACCTTCATGCTGTATCTCGGCGTTGACCGAACCTACAACGACTTGCCGCATCACCAAATCTACGCCTCGGCCAATTACGAGCAAAACCTCGAAGACATCGAAAAACACCACAGAATCACCTGGAACGACCCCTCGGTCTACGTGCAAAACGCCAGCGTGACCGACCCTCAATTGGCGCCAGAAGGCTGTTCCACCGTTTATGCCCTTGTCCCTGTGTCCCACGTGCACGAGAACATTGACTGGTCCAAGGAAAAGGACGCCTACAGAGACCGAATCCTCGACCAAATCGAAACGAAACTTGGCTTTGAGAACATTCGTGACCATATCGTCACCGAGATGGTCATCACTCCCGAAGACTGGGGTGACCACTGCTACCGAGGTGCTGTGTTCAACCTCGCTCACGGCCTCGACCAGATGCTGTGGCGCCGCCCCAAGAATCAGTTTGACGAGATTAAGAATCTCTACCTTGTCGGCGGTGGCACCCATCCGGGAAGTGGACTACCGGTGATCTACGAATCGGCTCGCATCAGCAGCAAGTTGCTGCTCGACAGTTTGGGCATCATCCCCGATTGGAACGGCGTCGACACCTGGTTTGAAAGTCGCAAGCGGTCCAAACAGGGCCGTGCGGCGCTCAACAAAAACTCAAAAGAACCTTCCAGCGGAACCCCGACATCAGCCTGAGGTGATCGTGTGAAAGCGCTGCTCGTCAACAACGCCTACGACTACTGCGAAGCGGTGTGCAGAGAGGCCTCCACGACGTTCTACTCATCCTTCAGCGCCCTTCAACTTGAGAAAAGGAAAGCCGTCCATGCCGTTTATGCCCTGTGCAGGTGGGTGGACGACATCGTGGATGGCGATGAAGAACCGAACGTCCTTGAGACCAAGGCCCTGCGCAAGGCCACCGACGAACGTCAGCGGCATGTCACCGAGGTTCATGCGGGAAAGACACCCGTTCTGCCCGAATCGGAACACCGACGCCGCATGATGGCGCTCACCGAGATTCGCCTAAAACTTGGGATGGCGCACGAACAAAACATCACGGCCAACGACCATCCTATCTTCATCGCGCTGCAGGATGTGTTTGCCCGCTACCCCATCAAACTCAACGATTTTGAAACGGTGATTGAAGGCATGGAAGACGACCTGTACCCGGTACAAAACCAAACCTGGGATGAATTGCGCTCCTACTGCTACAAGGTCGCCTCGGCCGTTGGCCTGATCCTCATCGAAATTTACGGCTATGAAGACCGGGCTGCACGGCTCCACGCCATTGATTTGGGGATTCAAATGCAACTGATCAACGTGCTTCGCGACATCAACGAAGACATGGAACGTGGACGAATCTACCTTCCCCAAGAGGTCTTGGCCTCTCACAACATCAGCCTTGAGACGCTCCGAGGGGAGAACGTCGCTCAATCCTTGGCCTGGCGTGGCTTTATTGTGGAATACATGGATGTCGTCAAGCGCCATCAAGCCTCCGCCTCGCACCTCTTCGGCTACCTTGACGCCCGTGCACGAGTCCAACCCGAGATCATGGCCGATGCCTACTCCTCCATCTTCAACGAAATCGTTCGCCGCTCAGGGGACGTGTTTAGCCAACCGGTCCGCTTGTCGTCGTGGCGAAAACTCCTCTTTGGTGTGCGGTTGAGCCTGCGTAAACTCCGAGCTCGCTACTTTGCCTAAGTTGCAACTCAAAGGTAGGCACGAACAGGACGGACTGCGAACCCTTGTATACGATTAATTCGACTACAAGGGTTCAGACATTCAACCCTTGGAGACAAGGGGAGACTCATGTATATGCCTTGCAGAACTTCAAAGATCATCTCGCCTTATGACGAAGGCCAAAGCGATTACTGAAGCCGTTGCGAACATTCCAACAAATGGAATCTCTTCCGGTTCCTCTTCTTCTTCCTGTGTGTTGTTCTCCATTGGTGAGGAACTGTTGGTTTTTCCAATCCAATAATCCCCTCCCGCTCCATTCCCGCCAGAACCCAATAGAACGAATGTGTTGAATTCCACGTCTCGATCTGACTCAGCTGGTGATGTCCAGGTTAAGTTCCAAACATTGGTGGACTGGCCCTCACCGGTTTGGGTTGCTCCCTCATCCATAATATGTGAATCTGCATCTCCTGCATCAGTTGTGATAACCCCTTGGCTTGCAATGATGCGATAACCATTGGCGTTGTTGTCGACAAGAGAACCATTATCCATCGTTATGGTGATTGAATAACTGGTGTTCAAGGTGAAATTAATCGGAATTCCTTCCACAGTGAAGTCAAACGACTCATTGTTTGGAACGGAAAGTGCACCACCATGGCAAATACACCCGATATCTCCTGCTGAACCAATGCCATTGGGAGCGCTTGAACCGATTGGTGCAAATGATAGTAAAAGTGCCAAACAAACTAAGACGGACAACTTCCTCATATCTCCCCTGTAAATGCCGATTTCGTTTGAAAGTTTTCCAGAAGAATCCGATACATATCAGATTTTGATTTGATTGCCATACACAACGGGACCCCTTGCGAGCACAACGGTACGCATCAATATGGCCCACTGCAAACCCTTGCATCTGTTTGCAGTATACAGATGCGTGTTATGGAGAAGCCCTCGTAGACA
>JAYPIL010000006.1:0-49366 GCA_038127845.1 Candidatus Poseidonia sp. | reverse complement strand
CAAACGCATGCACGTCGTCGACCCGAAGCATGATGCTCGTTTCTTCAACCCCCTCGACGTTGAGGCTGACGTCGATGGGTCCAAGCGGCATAGCAAGCCCCGGCGTGACGGTGAAGAGCACTTCATCGAGGACCGCTTCCAGCGTGTAGTAATACGGGCGGTCCGGTCCGAGCCGAAGGTCGGTAATGCAGACGGCCTCAACGAAACTTTCCGGGTGACGAATTTCCAAGACGTCGTCAAAATCCAGCACGCTGCGAGCTCGTAGTGACATGTCCTCCTTCCAAGTGGCCGAATACCACATTCCTCCTCGCATGCTGTCCCAGACCAAATTTCCATCCACGGGAATCAAGGTCGCATGGGTCGAGTCGCCGGGCATACCGCGTTCGCTCAACGCTGAAGTTTGATGGGCCAAGAGCGTCATCTGTGAGGACATGTCGTGTCGTTCGACCGAACCTTCCATTTCTTCGATGACCGGCATCATGGAGACCATCATCAAGCCAATAATGGAAAGAACGCCACCGAAAAGCAACACCGTGGCAACGGCAGCTGAAACGGCTTCGTCCTCGCGGCGAAGGTTTCCTCTCATCGGCTCACCTCAATCCGCTGAAGGTCGACCTCGAAGTAGAGTGGGAGGGATTGTGCTGAAACACTGAATCCGTCGGCTCCACTTGCTCGCTCATACGGTGCAAATCCGATGTAGGTGTCCAAGGTTCCTGCCGAGCGATGTATGATGTACTCGGAGAGCCAATTGTCGTGGTATTGTGGGGTGATGACGTCGTGGAGTGCGTTGGTCACGCTGAACTGCACGTTGTAGGCCCGTCCGCTAAAGAGCGTCATGGGTCCGCGGGAGACAAACTCAAGGCCGATGTTTGAACCTGTTCCGATGGAGCCGTTGGTGATGATGTCGGTCAACAGCATTGACAACCGAAGTTCATCGTTGGCCATCCGGTCAAATTCAACCTCTGGCATCGCACTGACATCCCAGAAACCGTTCGGGAAACGTTCGGCACGGGCGTTGTTCATGAGCACAATTTGATGCTCACCCATGCCGAGCGAGGTGTGGACTTCGATTCCCGAAAGGGTAAGGGTGACCTGCCGATGAAGCGGGACATCGTCTGCATCAAACACCGTGACGATCATCCAGTGGGTTGCGCTTGCGTTGTGGATGACAAACACCTCTCTGTGACTGGCTGTGACGGTGTCTTCGAACACGACGCCAGGCGATTCTACTCGGATGCTTCGTGCCGTTTCGTTGGCTGAAAGGACCGCGATGGTGGTGTCGTTCACGTGCCGCAGGGCGATGCTGTCGCCCGGTGTGAGGTCAGCACCTATCACCCAATGCTCTACGTTTTGAACCGGGCGTATGGAGGTGGATTGTATGGCGACCGTGTTTCGGAAACCGGTGCCTTCGGGAGCGTTTCCTGCCACCTCAACACGGTCCTCAATACGGTCGGCAATGCCCGTTGCGGAATTCCAGTTGGTGTTGTCCTCAAAATCGGACAGGTAGGGGTTGAGAAACACCCACACCCCACCCATGATGGTGATGACCATCGCAAGGAGCATCACGACGCCGAGGACTTCGCTTACAGCCCGCTCATCGTTTGAGAAACGAGAGGGTGTTGTTCGCCTCGTGTGTCGGTTCACACCTTTGACACGATGCGGTATCATTTAGCCATTGACCTCAAAACGGCCCTCTGCGCTTATTTGCGGTGCAAGACGGGGGCTTCGGTCGTTTCCGACGGTTGGCCGATGTAGTGTGAAAAATCCGGGCCGTCCTGCTCTGAAATGCTCAAGTCTCCAAAAAAGACCTCGCTGATGTAGAACAAGACGGTCGATTCGGCGATATGGGGTTTGTTGTTTTTCTGACTCAAGTGGGTCAGCGTGATGCTTCGTGTCGTTTCGGTGCACACCTCGGCCAAAAATTGCCCCGTTTGGTCGTTGGAAAGGTGACCACCCCGCCCTGTAATTCGATCCTTGAGTTTGTAGGGGTAAGGGCCGGAAACCAATCGCTGATGGTCGTAATTCGCCTCGATGGCGATGTGTTCACAGCCTCGAACGTGGTTGACCAGTTCATCGGTCCACGAACCCAAGTCCGTGATGATGGCTGCCCGTTCCCCATTGTGACTTGCCACAAACGCCACGTTGTCGGAGCCTGCATGGGGGACAGGCACAGGTAGGATGGAGAGATCATCGCCAACTCGCACCATGTCCAAGGCCTCAAAATAAGTCGTCAAGGATGGAAGTAAATCCAATTCTTGCGCTGTACGTTCGTTGGCAAGAATTCGAGTGTTCCACTTCGTTTGCATGACGCGTGCACCCCCGCCGTGGTCGCCGTGGTGATGCGAAATGAAGACACAGTCGATGTCTTCGGGTGAGAGGTTCAATCGGGCCAATCGCTTTTGCAATTGTGCGCCGCTGAAACCTTGGTCAACGAGCACCTTCACCTGGGGTGTTTCCAGCAGGGTCGAATTTCCTCGACTGCCGGTTCCAAGATGGGTAATCGTCAGGGTCATGCGAACATTCTACACCCGTCGCGGGAGATTCTTGAACACACCGACGCAAGGCGAACAAAATCGTTCGATATCCGACCCTTTTGTGCGGTTGGAAAACCGTTGTGTATGAACAATGTTCCATCACCCTCATAAGCAATCTTTGAAGAGTATTCGTTGGGCGAAGCGTATGCTTTGCCGTTGGTGAGGTCATGCGTCGTAGTCAAACCACTCTCTTGACCACCCTCGCCGTCGTGGCCAGTCTGCTGTTTATGTCGCAGTTTCCAACCATCTCCAACGTCGCCAACGTCCACCCCGATGACACGACACAGACGCCGCCTCCAAACACGGATTCCGACGGGGATTTGATTCCGGACGTTCACGAAACGCTGTTTGAGGAATGGATGAATTGGACGGCTCCCGACGGTCGTAGTGTGAGCATACAGGGCATGGACAAGGACAATGCTTCGGATGCCGACACCGACCGAGACAACGATGGCCTGAACGCCACCGAGGAATTCTGTTGGCCCTATCCTGCAAATTGCACCGAACCCGGCTTCCCTCGCGGACTGACGGGCGATTTGGATGAGAACAACGACCGTGTCTACCTCGACCCTCGGTTGTCGGATACCGATGGCGACGGCATGCCCGACGGTTACGAGGCCTACATGTGTCACCGAACCGGTGGTTTTGACCCTATCGCAATTCGATACAATTGTCCCTCCTTTGATCCACTTAATGCAAGCGACATGACCCTTGACACCGACAACGATGGGTTTGACGTCAATCGAGACGGTGTGATGAGTGAATCGGAACGCTATACGGCGCCCGAAGAGTACGCGCATGGCATGCCATCCAATTACACCACGGAATTGGACGGCTTGTGGTGCTATGCAACCCTGCCCGAGGGGGCGCTGATCAAGAACTGGCCATATTTGCCATCCGGAGCCAACGCCACGTTCCACAACCTGCTCAGCGCATGCACGTCCCGTGCAGTCAACCCCATTGGCGAAGACCTCTGGTTGGGAACCGACCCCTTGCTTGACGACTCCGACCGTTACCTCTGGGATGGGTTTGCCATTCGCCCGCTCTATCCCTCCTTCGGAGACGGCATCCCTGATGGATGGGAAGTTCATTTCGGGCTTGACCCGCTCAACCGCTCCGATGCACTCGCTGACCCCGACAACGACGGCTGGGATGCCAATCGAGACGGTGCGGTGACCAACGATTTGTCAAGATCCGAAACGGCCCTCAAACTCGGTGAGGCCCTCTCCACGCTGGAAGAATACTTCGTTTACTTCGACGAAGGAAACACCGTCTATCCAGGGCTCAAATCCACACATGTGGGTAACGATGAAGACTATTCGGTCATGCCGTTGGTCTACGATGCCCCCGAAGAGTCGTTGGCCATCATGCACCATGACGTCCGGTCCCTTGACGAACACGATGGCATGCTCTATGTGATGACGCGCTACGGTGTCAGCGTCGTCAATGAAGCAGAGAACACACAAACGCATCAGTGGTTGCCACAAGGCGTGGAACTTCATGACGGGTTCTTGGTACGTTCGGACGTTACGCCTTATGCGCTCGTGATGGGCACGAGTGTTGGTTTCGCTGTGGCTCCTCTTCTCGCCGATGGCGACCTTGGACCTCTCGCTACATGGGATTGGTCCATGACCGAACCTCTCCATGCCGTGGCACCACTTGCGGGTCCTGATGTCAATCAACATGTCATCGGCCTTGGCAATGCAGGCCAGGGGGCCATCATTGAGGTGGATTCATCTGCCAACATCGCAGAAACGCATGCACTTGGCCTTGGCGTCGCTTCTGGGTTGGCCGAAGCCAACGCAACGGTGACCTCGGTGGCGCATGGACTGGCGAGCGGGACAACGCTCATGCTGTTCGTGGGAACCGACCGAGGCTTGTTTGTCGTGGAAACCGCCTCCGCACGGGACGAGGCTGCTGGCTCCTGGCGGTTCTTCTTTACGTTGGAGTCCGCCATTACCATTCCTGCCAGCGTTGACGAACTTCGCAGTCTGCCGCTCGGTTCCGTGGGCAATCCTGCAGAGGTTCGGGACATCGTCCTCGACGGGCCTTCGTCATCCAATGCCCAGGTGCTGTGGTTTGGAACCACGGCAGGTCTCCACAAACTCAACCTTAACGATGATTCCATTGACCACAGTGGATTGTTGCTTCACCCCGGAATCGATGGAAAATTGTCGTCTGAAACAAACAGCGTGCGAAGTATCCATCCAACCGGTGATGAGATTCTCGTTGGTTCCGATTGGGGCTTGTGGGCCATCGCAGGCGACTATGCATCTGTTTACGGCCTTCAAGAGCAAACTCGCCTGCCGGGTGAAATCGTCGCCCTTGCCACATCGGTTGGCAGCGGAAACGTCACGGTGTACGGTGCTGCCTCCCCCGGCCAGTATGCGAATCTCCTCCTGATGGACCCCGGTGCCAACGATTCCGATGCAGACGGCATGCCGGATGGTTGGGAAGTCGCTCACGGATTGGACCCGACCGATCCGTGGGATGCGCTCTACGACAACGACGGAGATGGGCTGGACCTTGACCAGTCTGGAGACATGAACCTCGAGCGGTTGTGGACCAATCTTGATGAATTCCGCTATACGAAATTGACGCCAGAGGGTTACAATTCGACGGACCCACGAATCGGTGACACGGACGGCGACGGCTTGGGTGACGGAGCAGAATACTTCGGTTTCTTTTTCGAACAATCCAATCTCTGGTGCCACTACACGGTGCAACTGGCTTACGTCTGCGATGACGCTGCAGGTCAAGCAGCGAACGCAACCTACCTTTCCATGGCCAATGTGGACAGTGCCACCGACCCCACGAACTTTGACACCGACGGTGACGGCATGCCTGACGGATGGGAAATTGAACACCGGCGCTGGGTTGGGACCACCTTCTCCGGTGGCAACAATTGGAGTCTTGACCCCCTCCGCGCAGAAGATGCCAACTGGGATGCAGATGGGGATGGCTTGCCCAACCTCTGTGAATACCAGTGGTCCATTGTCCGCCTGATGGGCTTGAACGGGGACTTGTTGCTTGATTACGGTGAATCGCCCTCATCGGTTGCCAACTGGTCGGTCGCCGACCCAAACCTTGTCGATTCCGACGGCGATTCGCTTCCTGACGGATGGGAATCCAAAGGCTTGTGCACGTGGGACCCAAGTCGCCGTGGCGTGAACCCGCTGAACGGTTCAGATGCGTTCGAAAATCCCGATGGTGACGGGTACGACGTGAACCATGACGGTGTGCTCAGCCAAGACGAGGCGTTTGTGAACTACCTCGAATACCACATTCGCTCTGATTTGTTCAGCGGCAACCTCACCTATTCGGGCGAGGAACTTCCACAAGGATTTACGACGAAATTGTTTGACTCTCTTGCAGATTTGGGCACACCCGAAGCCACCTTTGCAGAGCGAGCCTCCGGTGCAGTAACCAGCGGTCAATCAAGCTACAGCGTCGGCGCGGCAGACCCCTTGAACGCTGATACCGATCAGGACGGCATGCCCGACGGTTGGGAAATTTGGCATGCTCGGTGGAACTTGCTGGACGACGCTTGGACGCTCAATCCCCTTGATTCGACCGACCGATGGGAAGATGCAGACAGCGACGGGATGACCAACTGGGAAGAATACAACGCCATCGCTCCCATCTACTCGCAAACCGATGTGAATCGTTCTTCTCCACAGTGGTTTGTCACCACCATCGGCACCGCATTTGCATTGCAGCAATGGCCCGGTATTCCTACAGACGCATCGTTTGGTAACTTCCTGACGCAAGACCAAATCAACTTGACTGGTTGGACAGCCGACCCCAACAACGTGGACACGGATGGAGATGGCATGCTCGACGGCGTTGAGTTGTTGTTCACCTCATGGAACGTGTCTGCAGCAACCTGGACGCTCAATCCGTTGGTCGCTGGTGACGGTGATTTTGATGGCGATGAAGACGGCCTGATCGACCGTCAAGAATTTGCCGTCGCTACACAACAACCGGACAACGGTATTGACCATCCCAGCGACGCTCCGCTCCTCCATGTCGACGGCGACCTCCAACAACCAACCGAAAAAGCACAGCGTGTGTTCAACATCCTCATCTCGAAAGAGACCCGTGGAAAGCGGTTACTCAACGATTTCAATGCGTGGCAGCAGGGTGAGCCTCCCAACGCCTTCATCGAGGTGGTCCTCGGTATGACCGACCCGACCATTCCAGATACCGACGGTGACGGCATGTACGACGGATTTGAGTATTGGTTTACCTCGTGGGATTTGAACCAAAACCGCTGGGCGATGAATCCGCTTATCGACGGAGACGTGAACCTGGACTCCGATGAGGACAGTTACGACTGCAACGAAGACGGACAGATTGACCAAAACGAGACCTTCAGCAACCTCCGTGAATGGGAATCTCGGACATGGGGCAAATACCTCAACCGAAACACCGTCCCGGCCAACCTTGGCATCATTGATTTCGGTGAAGACGCCATGGCTGCCTACCAAGAAGAACTTGGATATTCGTTAATTCAAGCCCAAGCAGCCCTGTACCAAGATTTCATCTCGAAAGGACAGGATTCCATGGACCGAATGATGAAGATCAACTCCCTGGAAAGCGAGAACTTCAACCGCAGTTTGCGAGGGGTTGCTGACCCAACGCACCCTGACTCGGACAGCGATGGCATTCCTGATGGATGGGAGTATTGTTACGCCATTTACGGCATGAATGACGTTACGACCATCAATCATTGGGCGGCAAATCCCCTCAACCCGTGGGATGTTGACTACGACGGTGACCGGGATGGATGGTACGACCGAACAGCGTTTGACATCCCGGCAGAACAAGGCTCTTGGGACAGCCGAACGTTCACACCCTCGGGATTGGTCATCCAGAACGGTATCGGTGACTTACCGTTCACCAACGCCATGGAATACGACAACCAAACACGGCCTGATCTGAACGACAGCGATGCAGACAGCAAGACCTTCATCACCACGGTTGAAAACGGGGCGGTGGTTTCTCACCTGCGGGATTACAACCTCTCCGACGGCCGTGAAGTGTTCAAGTACGGCTCAAACCCGAGCGACAACGACACCGACGGCGACATGCTTCCGGATTGGTACGAATACAAACTCGGGTGGAACGAGAGCAACGACAATTTCAGTTCCTATCTTCAAATTCAGGTTGTCTGGATTGATGTGGCAACCGGGGGCCCATGCGACACGTCAACGACCTCCTGCCTCCCTCTCTCCCAAGACGGGTCGAGTGGCACATTGAGTCGACCCGATGTTGACATGGCGTGGTTTACGCTCGACCCGGCAGACCCCAACGATGCCAACCAGGATCCTGATCAGGATGGAAATTGGGATTGTTCAGGGGCCGGTTGCACCTATGAAGCCTATACGAATTTCCAAGAGTTCTATGCCATCACGTCGAGCGAATACGCCTCGCCGAACGCTGTGCGCCTCAGCGGTTTGACCTACGACGGCTCTCCCGTCACGGAATGGTGGCAGTTCCGGGCAGCTATTCTTGGATTGGGACAAACAAATGAACTGATTCTGAACTATCTCAAACTGGACAAATACGGTGGCCCTGACCCTCAATACGGGTACATCGTGGACGACCAAGACATCGACTTCCTCAGCGTTGACCCGAGCGATGACATCGTGTTGATGGCCGGTAATCGCACGGACCAATGGGACATCTACTACGCAGGTTCGCCAAACACCTCGCCTGTTCGCAGCGTTGGTGAACATGAATTTGGCTGGTACCTTCTCGACTTTGATGACGACCACCTCGCAGAAGGCTCGAACCCAATGAATTGGGACACGGACGGCGATTGGATGAACGATTGGTTTGAGGTGCGAGATGATGAGGAAGATGGTGTTCGGGGCGATTCCTCGCCCATCCGGTACGATTCTCGACAGACATCGTAGAGTTCTTCGCAGGTGACCCTTGACCGCATGGTTCAAATTCTAAGTCGCATGTCAGCAAAGCATGGAAGGCGGCGGACAGCAAAGTCTCGGTTCCCGAAGCGTGTTCTTGCTCTTGGTCGCTTTGATGTTTCTCACACCGCTGAGCCCCCTCGCGGACACGGTGACCATTGATGCAGAAGCGGCTGCTGGCACCCGGCACGTCTACACGTTTTCCGATGGAAGCACCGAACATATCGCTTTGTTCCAAGGGGCCAACCCCGACATGGGAGCCACGGTTGACCTGCCACGGGGCGCCCTCGTCACCGACGTCAGCATGACACTGTCAGGCGCCTCAGCAACCGGATGGTCTCAAATCGTCGCCGATGATCGTGTCCATTGGATTCGTGGAAGTGAAACGGCCGTTGACGACCGTAGCGGCGATCTCACTTTGGCCATGGACAACGTGAGCAGGAATTTCTTGCCGCACGGCAACGATGCCTATGTTCATCCAAGTTCCGATGCGTGGCTGGACAACGGCTCTCACGCACTCCGACAACCCCACACCTCCAACGCCACGGAGACCTTGTTTTCACAGCAGTTGACCAAAACCTCAACGAGTTTGATGGCGCAAAGCCAAGGTGCCATGTTGAAGCACCACGATTGGCTCTTTTTGTCCACATGGTCGTCATCGTCGTTCCACAATGTCGTCGAACGCTTGTATCCCAACAACGCCACGCGGGAATCGGTCATCACCCTCGACCAAGCTTCATGCACCTTGCCGCAAAAACACTCCTCTTCTTACTATGCTGGATACGGATTCCGTGACTGGACCATCACCGACGACGAACGTCTTTTCGGTATTTTGTCAGGATACCGGTACCATTACGGAACCACAGCACCGGTGAACTACCATCGTGTCCTTGAGATGGATATCTCACGCGATGACACGTGGACGTGTATCGATTCCTATGATGTGTCACCTTCAGTGGGCGAATACACCGGCATTGCCTACGACAGGGACACCGGGAAGGTTTGGGTGGCACACAACGCCATGAACCGATTGTATGCCTACGATTTCGCAGGTGATGGCTCGGGCGCCTACACCCGTAGTCAAGAATACTACACCTACACCTCGTCTTCAAACACAGCATGGGAGTGCGGAGGAACCGCAAGCAACAACCAGAAGCAAATGTTGCGAGGATTGGAAGTGAACGGCTCAACCTTCTACATGCGCTGCCAAAAGGACATGACGTACAACGACAGAGACCAACTTGAAGCATGGTCCGTATCAGGTTCCTCAGCAGCCTTGATTCCTGAATCAACCGTGCGTCAGATTTCTCGGCTCGGGTATGGACTCCAATTTGACGGTGAGCGGTTCATTACCGTGGATTGTGGATATTCAACCTGGTCGGGTTCCACCCTTTACTACCGTGAATTTGGTACGGGTTGGCTCTACGAAACCACGCCGGCTCCGGGAACAACAACGTGGTATGGCGATGTGGTACGCTCTGGAGATGACATTCTCTCAGCGAATGTGCAAACCTACTGGTCAGCGGCCTCCATCGGTGATCGAGTCGACTATTGGATTTCGGCTGACAACGGCACCCATTGGGAAGAGGTCGAATCCAACGCAACCATCCACTTTGATTATCCTGGAAAGGAATTGGTTTGGAAGGCCCAGCTGATTGGCTCCACCGCCGTATCGTGGTGGGTTGACATCGAGTACGCCACCGCCTACACGCTCCAGGGTGACTGGACCTCTCCGCACTTCAACACCGGCACCAAGGTAGGGAAAGTTCGACCACAATGGACAGCTGATGTGCCACAGGGAACGAGCCTGAGCGTGCAGGTGTCCAACGACAACGGCTCCACATGGCTTGATGCCACCAACAACGCTGAAACCAGTTTCTCTACAGAAGCCGCAGGTAACACCTTGCGGTATGCCATCCTCATGTCAACCACCGACGTCACCAAGACGCCGACGGTTGACCGGTTCATCCTCGAATACGAGGAAGGCTATCCGGACCGACCGATGTTGGACATTGGTGGGGATGGGACCTACGATTGGGAATCGGATATTTTCCTAAACGAATCTTCCGTCGTGGCCTCCGATGATTCACCGGTTGGCGACATTGTGAAGCGAACACCGACACTGGTTGATGCCTTCAACTTCCACGTCCCTGAAAACGGAGACGGAACCGTCACAATACCCATTGCCGTGAAAGCAGCGAGTTCTGGCCGCGTTAAGATCTCAAACATTGACGTGACCTACGCCATGCAAACACGAGCCATCGACGCTTCGTTTGAGGGAGGTCTGGCAGCACCCGATGATGTCTATCGTAATTTCATCACACGTGTCGCACCGGGAGACGATGTGGACCGTGTGACCAAAGCCGTCATCGCCATTGACCATGCTCATGGAGAAAACCCATCATTCACTTGGGAACGAGGCGACGTGTGTTCAGTCAACTCCGATGCAAACGGCATCGTGATGTTTGATGCCGCCAACTGCACATCAACCGTCGATGCGGACGATGTTGTTTCCATCTGGATGCCAACAAAGGTCAACTGGACATGGGACGACGAAGCAAGCACCGAGGCCATCATTTCCGTAGAGGACGACCTTGGCATCTCTGTTGACCGATGGGAGACCTCGACCATGGAACTGGTCGTTGAAAACGACATCCAACTTGACGGATTGCGCGTTTGGGAGGAAACCGGCAGGCAGTTGTATCCCATGGATTGGGTTCGGGGTGGATTCAACCTCAGCTTCAGTGGCGCCATCCATTTCCAAGATTCTCAACTCATGCCTCCGGCAGGAAGCTTCTCTCTGCGCGTCCTCGGACAGAACGTGACCTTTGACGGCGACCCCATCGGCGAGCCAGAACTCCTCTACGAAGAAGTCAATCCGGCTTTTGGCGCCTACAACATGACCTTCACTTCGCCGATGGAGTCTGCCCCCGGTGGCATGATCTTCTACGTGCAAGCCGTTGACTTGCCCAACGGATCCACGTTTGCGAACCCAGATTACAACAGCATCCGCCTCATCCTCGATGGAAATTCCCCCTTGGTGTTGAGCGCTACGCCGCTTGACGACAGCGAGCGTCATGCAGGTGCACCGGGGGTCGGTCAATCGGTCAGCATCGTTGTGCAAGATTCGGTTGACCCACCCCGTCAACTCAATCTTCACTATTGGATTGGCTGCAAGGCCAGCGATGCCATCGGTTGCACGGATTACAACTTTGATGGCCTGCCCAACGAGGATGAATACGAACTCGCAACGCTGTCATCTCCGGAGACTCGTGCTGGTGGCCTCAATATTTTCGAGGGACTGATTGACGATTCCATGCTCCTCCACAAGCAACGCGTTTCGTTCTATGTGTCCGGGGAGGATGAACAAAACAATCAGATTGCCATGGGCAAGGGCCCTGTCTGTCCACAATCAACCATCACCTGTGGGTACCGACCGGGCGAAGTCGTTCCGGATTGGGACAACGACCTTGTCACCTACCACATTCGTCAAGAGTTTGAACCCGTGGTCGACCTCGGGAATTCATCTATTCTGGGTCACGACGATTACGCACCGTTGCACCCTGGGATTCCCTACACCGCACAAATCAAACTCAGCGACATCAACGGCTGGCAGGATATCCAGTACGTCCAAGTAGCGCTTGGAGGTGACTTTGACGACGATGAATCCTCCCTCTTCGTCTCGCTTGCGGAGGGCGAAGACGGTTCGCCACGGGCCGTGATGACCTCTGGGTCAACCAACATTGCCGTCTCCAATCTGTATTCTTCGGTCGAACTTGAGGAAGGCAATGAATCCGTGGTGGTCATTCAAGCGAGATTCCAACTCACCTGGATGTTCCCCGAAGCCTTTGACACCGATGGCGAGTCCCACTTCTTGCCGCGGATTAAAGTCACGGACATGCCCTGCAACGACAATGAAATCACACCCTGCTTTGAGGTGGAAGAGGGACTCGGTGATGACTGGTGGAGTCTTGACAACGACTTCAGATTCGATACCGAACCAGGCCACATACGCGCCATTGAGCTGAGAAACAGTGAAAATCACTACAATCCGGAAAACTACGAAACCATCATCGGTGCAGGACAAGCCTTGCGTGTTTCTGGTCGGGTCTTGTTCTCAGAAGACGAAACGCCTGCCCCGCCCGGTGCCTTTGACGTGGTGTTTGGCGACTTTGAAAACAACTGGCGCACAACCACTCGTGAGGACGGCGAGTTCAGCCTTGACCTCCTGGTACCGTCGGTCCGCTCGGGGCGGCTTGACCTGAGGCTGAGCATGGACGACCTGCCTGGATTTGCCTTTGACGAGACCTCCTTTTCGCCGCGCGTCCGCCTCGCAGTCGACAGCACCCGGCCCACCATCGACAGCATTTCGCTGGGTGGTGTTCCAGCCAGTTCCCCCTTGTCCATTGGACAGGCGAACAACCTCGAGGTGATCCTCATCACGAACGATGAGAACGGCTTTGACTTTGATGAGGCCGCCGTTCTGCACTACAGGGTCAAAGCAGGAGAGGCGGAGATCTCCCGAGGCAGCGTGTTGCTTCCGGACATCACGCCGTTTGGCCAGCAGTATTTCTGGAGCGGCGTTCTTGATCTCACCGATTCGGGCGCCACCACTTTGCTGCCATCCTATACCGTTGATGTTTGGGTTGCGGGCTCGGACGAAGCGGGGAACCCCTACGATACCATCGGCAACTCGATGAACGATGCCTTTGCCTCCTGGCCTCTCGCTCTCTTGGGTCCTCGTGTTGACCTTCAACACGAAGCAACTTCCATGCAGTGGGACGTACCGAGTCCCTACGAAGGCGACACAGCCACCATGGTCGTCATGGCCGACAACCTCGGTGGCAACGGGGATGTTGAATTCGCCCTGCAGCAACTTGTTGACGGCGGTTTCTGGTCCACCGTGAATGTTGTCTCATTGGATGCCACCTCAGGTGGTCAACTTTCCGCCTCGTTGCCCGTTGTGGCCAACGCTGCTGCTGGCACCACGGTCGAATACCGTGTCCTCGTGCTGGTTGACGGTGTTGAGATGGACCGACATACGGTTGATTCGCTGTTCATCAAAGAGGAAATCATCCGTGACGGAGCTGCTCTTTCCCAACAACTCTCAACCGACATTTTCAGCGTCACGTTGTTTGTCATCGCCCTTGCATCGGTGTCCTTTGGCATGTATGCGCTCGTTCTTCGTCGCCGTATGTTGGCTCCGGAGACAGAGGAGAGCATGGCCGACCAAACACAAGAGGTGGCTGAAGAAATGGCGTCTTCTAAGGCGGTCCCCGCCATTCAAGCACCTGCAGTACCGGCCTCCCCAACACCTCCTCCACCTCCCGGTGCGGCTGTGCCACCTCCTCTCAAGCCAGCAGCGCCTGTCGCTGCACCGGACAGGTCCACTCCGCCCCCCGTTCCACCCACAGGTCTACCTGAAGGATGGAGTCAAGAGCAATGGACTTCCTACGGTTGGCAATACATTGACGCTCTCGCCAAGAAATGAGGGATGGCTTTGTCCGATGATTCCGTTGATGGGATGGTGACGCTGCAGGAGCGCACGGTCAACCTCATCAACCAACTGAACATGCCGTTGGTGGAAGTGTCGCTGGTTATTCAGCGCCACCTCAACCAATTGATGGCAACCCTGAAGGAACATCTTGACAACACGGGAGAAACGGTCAGCGAACGAATCGCCCATCCTTGGCCTGTTGAACACCAGGATGCCAGCACCAGCTCCTCGTTCTCTTTGGACAAAGTCATGGACATTGTCGACCAACAACGCATGGACATTTTGGACACGCTCATTCGTGTGACACTGATTGAAATCAACGCTTCTGTTATCGATGCCATCCTCGCTTTGCGATCGTGGGAGCATCTGGCACGCTCACAACTTGCACAGGCATCGGGTCCTGGACAGTTGTTCTCGCCGTTGGACATCCCCGAGGACTGGTAGGCACGGGATTCAAAAACATCCTACTGGAGGGGATATTGCATGGCTGGCGCAAAGTGGTACACCCTCGTCTTGGCGATGGTGCTCGCAACGGGACCCATGGCTGGATGCTTGGGAAGCGACGGTGTTGATATCTTACCGGAGCGTAAAGGCGTTCCCGGAGGCCTCGCGCTCGCATGTCTTCGGGACGGAGGTTTCACTTCCATGGTGATTGAAATCGACCACGCACCCGGTTATCGTCCCTATTCAAGCAGCACCGATTTGCTCATCGAGCGGATGGAGAGTGTTTGTGAGAAACCTTCGGGCATCACATTGAAGTTCAACGAGGTCAATTTTGACCATGAAGGTGATTGGACGGCTCAAGACGTTCGGGACCAAGGTTGGGAACACAAAGACGCTTCACCGACCGACGGAACCACCCTTCGCTGGCAAATTCTCTTCCCTGAGGGCACGTATGCAGAAGAGAATGTTTTGGGAGTTGCCGTTGATGCCTCGACCATGGCGTTGTTCGGTGATTCCATCGAGGAGGCCGACGGACTGTTCGGCCGGCCGTCGGTTGAAGATGTGGAGAACAGCGTCATCGTCCACGAGGCAGGTCATCTGCTCGGGTTGGTGAACCTCGTTTACAAATCGCCTGTTGACCATGAGGATGACGACCACCCCGGTCATTCCAACAACGATGAATCGGTGATGTATTGGGCCATTGAGTCCGTCGATGTTGCGAATTTTATCTTCGGAACACTACCGACAGAATTTGATGACGATGACCTTGCAGACTTGCAGGGTATGGCAAGCGGAGAGATTGAAGTTCGTGATCAGCTCTGGCCCTGACCCATGCTTTCAACGGCGTCTCTCCACGCATCGAAAATGGACCAGAGGTAGAGGAAAAGCCACAAGACAATGGTTAATGCCAACGGAATTTGGAGTAAAAACCAGTCAATGCCCCGTTGGTGTTGTCGATTGAAATGCTGACCGAGGAAGAGGAATGGAACGGCTGCTAAAATGGCTGCAATGAGCGGACGAAGCGCCCCCCACATGCCGACGCCAAAGGTGATTTCACGCCAAATCTCACGAACGATGCGTGTCCCGATGAACCCGCTTTTTTGGGGTGCTGAATCGGCAGCAAACTGCACCACCAATTCATCTTCCATGAACCATGCTGGGTGTGCTTCTTTGTCAAGATGACGCTCGTCGAAGGGGGCATGGATGAAAAACTTCGTTGTCCTGAGCGAACCATGGCTCCCTCGCTTCGGATTCTTGTCACGGGATTTGAGCCCTTTGGAAACCACGAGCACAACATCAGTGCTTCGGTTGTTGACCAACTTGAGGGTCCGATGATGGTCAAGAACCCGTGGACGGAAGCGGATGAAGAATGGATGTGTGAGACCGATGTTCTCACCGTTGACGTGCACGGTGCTAAAAAAACAGCGTCACGGCTCAACAGAGGTGAACGGTGGGACGCCATCCTTCACTTGGGGCTGTGTGATCAATGTGAGTTGCCAAGGTTTGAGCGCGTCGCACAAGACCGGCTGGCCATGCGAATTCCAGACAACCTTGGTCGGCAAATCGAGGACGGCTTCATCGATGGAGAAGGCGACCGCGGATGTTGGGTGGACCCGAGTTGTTGGCCCACAACAGCGTTTTCGTTTCAGTCCACGCTCTCCATCGATGCCGGTGCCTACCTCTGCAACGAAACCTACTTCCATACACTACGTGCACTCGCCAATGCCTCTCACGAACAGGCGCTTCCCCCTCCGTGTTTGTTTCTTCACCTCCCCAATACCAATCACATGACCCTTGACGATGCCCGAGTTTTCGTTGAGCAAACCATCGCTCATCTGGTGCATGCATCACCCCCGCATGCTGTCGACGTGGTCGCCGCAGCCATCCAAAATCAAAAGGGAGCGTTTCTGATCACCAAACGGCCTGCGGGAGACCCGGACGAACACGCGTGGGAATTCCCGGGTGGGAAAATAGAACCCGGTGAAACGTGGAGGGAAACCCTTCGCCGGGAAATCGCCGAAGAGTTGGGAATTGAAGTTCGGCCTTCCCGCCTTCTTGGCACCTGGTTGCGACGTCGTGGACAAGCAGCCTTCACCGTTCACCTCGTTGCAGCGGAATTGAAGAAGCCCATCGATTCGCTCACCTTGACCTCACATTCGGCATGGATGTGGTTCGATGCGAAGCATGGAGAGGAGCTTCAGTGGGCGGGTCGAGACGGTGAATTCTTTGCTCATCTCAATCGCTTGACCTAAAGCCAAGTCGATGCTTCACCATCCACACCCATTGAGAGGTCGTCATCGATGGAACGGGGAACTTGGCTTCTTCCCGGGTGCCATGTGGCTGCATGGAGCCAATCTTCCAAACCATCTCCCTCCAGCGTAATGGAAATCGTTCCCCCCAACGGCGATTCACCGGGGATTGGAAACGAGACCTTGCCAGCATACGCCGCCAGCCTTGAGATTTCAAAGTGGGTGGTGTTCCCATCGAGATTTGCGGCCATGGCATCAAGGGCAGTGTCAAGAATACGTTGTTCGTGAATCAGCTGGAGGAAGTTCTTGAGCGAGAGCCCCTGAAACACCCAATCGGCGTGGATGGCATCACCAAATTCTGGCTCGGAGTCGGACGACTCAAGCGCAACCTCTGGGAAAATCTGTTGCAGTGCATGGCCGATGCTCGTCGGGGAATCTGCTCCCCTCAAGGTGGTCGTGACGCGCGTGGTCAACCCTTCGCCGATACCGGAAAGTCGGAGTCGTTGGTCCACCATATGTTGGCCACATGGTCGTTGTCAAAGAACATACGGGTTGAGCCCACGCGGAGCGAAGGGGTGAAAATGCAGTCCAATGACGGGGGCTCATGGATGAGGGGCAAGGTCCGCAGGTGGCGACCGTGCTTCCCGTTTACAACGAAGAAGTTCATCTGCGTGCCTGTTTGGATGCCTTGATGAACCAAACACTCGATGCATCAAGGCACATGATTGTCGTACTCGATGGTGGCTCAACCGACCGGACCCCGACCATCATCGAGGAAGCTAAACGCACCTATGATGAACCACGTTTCCCTCGCCTCATGGTTCTTAAAAATCCGGAGAGAACCGTGGCACATGCTCGTAACATCGCTTTGCGAGAACTTCCTTCTTCCGTTCAGTATCTCATCGAGATGATCGGTCACGCGGTGGTCGAACACAATCACTTGGAGCGCCGCCTTGAGGCATGGGAACGATGCCGTACGCTTGCCGGTTCCAAACTTGCTGGGGTGGGCGTCAAGGTGGTTCCGCTCAACAGTGAACACGGGCTGGTTTCGTCGTGGATAGAAGGGGCTCTTTCCTCTCCGCTCGGACAAAGCGGTGGGCAGTTTGCCACATTTGACCAACCATCCGAAACCGATGTTCCCGCATTTGTCATGCATGAACGGGCAGCCGTTGAAGCGGTGGGCGGTTGGGATATTGATTTCATCACAAGCCAGGACAGTGACCTCTCGATGCGCTTGAAAAAGAGCGGTTTTGAGCTGTATCGCGATCCCACGACAACCGTTGCCATGCACAAGCGGGCCACCATCGGGCAGTGGTGGTTGATGGGCCACCGGTATGGGTTTTGGAGAACAAAACTCTTGCTTCGCCATCCTTCACGAGTGAAATGGCAGGAATTCCTTCCGTGGGTGGGTGCAATGTTGACAACCCTCCTGCTGATGGTCGGCTCGCCCGTTTGGTGGGCGCCGGTGGTGGTGTACGGAATTGCTCTGTTCCTTGGAGGACTGCACCAAATGGCTGTTCAGCGCTCTGCGAGTGCTGTTCTCGGCGTCCCCCTCTGCTTGCTGATGCTTCACACGAGTTTTTCCATCGGTTTGGTGGACGGGTTGATTCGCAAGGGGCGCCTTTCAAACGACCGTGCCTGAGAACAACAACCCAATAGATACATCAGTCATCTCTCTGTCAACGGGTTGAAGTTCATGGCGAGACCGAGGGCAACCACATCCAAGGGAATCAGTATGCTCCCGCTCTTGTTGATGGGTGTAACCCACCTGTCTTTGCCTCCACTGCAGGCCATGTTTGACGTAGAGCCTCGTCTGATGTATGGTTGGTACGCACTTGCGGTGGTCCTCGGGGTCATCCTCTATCGCCGTACAGGTGTGGTGAAAGATCATGAGTACAACCGAGCGAAGGCCATGAAAAAAATCCGTCACGTGTACGAGGCGGAAGAACGCGGGGTTTGGCAAACGGACGTGCAACTCGACGGGACCATGGACTCCACCACCAAGGCGGGTCTTCATCGCAAGATCGGTGACTTTTCCGGCGAGGGTGCAGAACTTGAGCTTGGAGAGGACGAACAGGTTGAGGTCAAGATGCTGTCCGAGGCAGCGCATGTCATCAAGGCCAACGCCCGCGTTTCTGGCGAGGTTTCCTTTGACGATGAACAGGTTCACGGGACGGTTGGAGCCATCCGAAGAGCAGGTCCAATGGACCGATTTCTTGATGTCGTCTTCGGTCTCTTTGGACGTGACAGCAGCGAGGAGCGTGAGCAACGTAGGCAGGCCCGCTTGCAGCAGGCTGCTTCCAGCGCACCCGTGGTTGCTCAGCGGCCCGTGGCCCCACTGCGAATGAACAAAACCGATGATGAAGGTGAAGTCAACATGGTCTCCATGAGCGATGCGGGTGGGGTTGAAACAGTGATCTCCACCTCTGGAATGGAGAAAGACTACGGCTCCTTTGAGACGGTTTCTCAACCGCCCACTGAATCCCTTGAAAGCATGGCGATGATGGGTCAATCCCCTTCGGCAACGAACGCTTTTGCGACCACTGGGCCGCAGTGCAAGGGATGCAAAGCTCCCGTGAGCTCCTCTGAGCGGTTCTGTCCGCACTGTGGTCTTGACCTGTGAGAGCGAGCGTGAGGTTGAAAGAGGGTCCCTCATCGTGGGTAGCGAGGACGAAGCGATGGTTGACAAACGGGACTATTACGAAGTCTTGGGTGTTGAGAAGTCCGCAACCCAAAGCGACCTCAAAAATGCGTTTCGCCGTCTTGCAAGGAAGTACCATCCCGACCGAAGCACCGAATCCGACGCCGAGGACCGATTCAAGGAGATTCAGGAAGCCTATGCCGTCCTTTCAGACGATCAGAAGCGGGCTCAATACGATCGATTCGGTCATGAAGGTCCGCAAGGCAGTCCGTTTGGTGGATTTGGTGGAGGATTCAACATCAATTTCGAAGATATCTTGGGTGGTGATTTCTTTTCCTCGTTCTTTGGTGGAGGTTCGAATCGACGACGCACACGACGAGGTTCTGACATTCTCTTGCGCCATTCCATTGACCTTGTTGACGTGTTGAACGGTTCAGAACAGGAGGTGGTGGTCGACCTGCCCGAACCCTGTACCTCCTGTGAGGGCACCGGTGCAGAAGGCGGAGATTTGGTTCCTTGTCAGCCGTGTTCAGGGCGGGGGCAGATGCGGGTTCGTCAACAGGTTGGCCCCTTCATCCAAGAATCGGTTCAACCCTGTGATGTTTGTTCTGGCCGTGGAAGCGTGTCCGACCGTCCCTGTGTAGATTGCGACGGCCAAGGGCAAGAACTCAAATCAAACACGTTACGCTTTACCGTACCGTTGGGTGCCGATTCCGGGACACGCCTGCGTATGCGAGGGAAAGGAGAACCTGCTCCTCTTGGCAACGGCGAGCCCGGTGATTTGTTCATTGAGTTGGAAGTTGAGCCGCACCCGTGGTTTGAGCGGTCCGGTTCGGACCTCATTATGTCGCTTCCTCTTGGTTACCCAGATCTTCTTCTCGGGACCAAGGTGGAATTGGAACACCTCGATGGAAAACCCTTGGTCATTCAGGTCCCAGCCTACTCCAATTCAGGTGAGACCATCGAGCTCAAAAAGCGAGGATTGCCACGCCAACGAGGCTCAGGTCGAGGGGATGTGGTGGTGTTGCTCAAACTCCACATGCCGAAGAAAGTGGGGAAAGCGACCAGAAAAACCCTCGACACACTTCGTCATGATTTGGCGCCAAGTGACATGAACCAAATCATCCTCGACGACGCAGAAGAGCGCCGCTCTTCATGAGCGTCTTTGAACCGTTTCAGGAATGCGAGCGGCAAAGGGTTCGTTGTTCACACGCCCGTTGAGTTCAACATCAACGTGTGCCGCATTGCCTGCGAGTTCAACCAAGAGGTAGACCCGATGACCTACCTGTATCTCATCGAGGAAGACCTCCTCACCTTGGCTGAGGAATCTCGGTTCGACGTGGATGACTTCAAACGCCTCGCCTTCAGGTGCGTCAAACCGAAGGGCTGCCAATTCCCATGTTCCCTCGAGGACATGAACGCCAACCACGAGCGGCCAAGCATCCTCCGTTTGGGCAAGCCGCCGATCGACTTGCCAAACGGCGAGAGCGATGTTTTCGGTCCGGTGCTGAACCCGGTGAGGCCCCCATGTCTCAAGGCCAACTTGCCACTCCAATTGCGCAACTGCGAGCAAAGCCTTTGCAAGGTCGCCTCTGGCTTCTTTGACGCTGCTCTCGCCGCTGTTGAGTCGGGTCGTGTACCACGCAAGACGTTGCTTCTTCTCGGCAATTTCAGCGGCGAATGTTCGAGAACGCCGGAGTGAAACGAAGAGGTAAAGGACGGGAATGAGGAACAACAGACCCATGAACCATCGGGCGACACTTCCCCAGTAGACCGCTTCATCACTCGGAGGATACCACGGCTCCTCGCCCTCGTCAACGAGGCTGTATGAGGCTTGAATGGTGTAGGGTTTTGGTGGAACCTCTTCCCCCCAGAGATGCGAGGTCACGGAGGATGCATTCTGGAAGCGTAGTTGCAGATAGTGTGTGCCTCGTCCGACCTGAAGGCCGATTTTGAGTTCATCTCCAACCGGACGGGTGATGTCGGTGGCCAGGACCTCTCCGGTTGTTTGGTCGAGGTCCCAAAGTTGGACCTCCAACCCTTCGACATCCCCATCGAGCGTAAACATGAGGTAGTGAATGGAATCCTCCCATCCGTCAACCACCAATCGGTAGGTGTCTACGGTGTCGTGAACGGACAAGGTGAATTCACCGTTTTGAATGGACGTCAAATTCAGCAGTGGCCAGGAACTGTTGTTTTCATTCATCGTTTCCGGCAGATAGGAGGGGGCTTCAATGCCAGATCCGTCAGCGAAACTGAACGTGATGAGGTCGATGGCAAACACCGATGTGTTGACAACCACCAGCCGACCGAGGGTCGTTTGGGGATAAGGATACACCGCCCACGACTCACTTGGGCTGAGTTCACGTTCGGCTCCTTGAACCCACACGCCTGCCATGAACTGGTCAAGTCGAAGCGACACGTCTTGGAAAAGTACATTCACGTGGAGGCTCTCAATGTCGCTCCATTCAAAGAGAGCGGTGGCACTCCCGTGGCCAACAACCTGCGTGCCATATGTGAGGTCGGTGTCGATGAGCGGTGCTTGTCCTTGAGCAGGATGGATCATGACGTGTGCTGCCCACAACGTTTGGGTTGAATCGGTGGTGATACGAGCAACAAATCGGCCCTCGGAGGTTGCCGTCCAGTAAGATGTGCGAGGGTTTGCCCCGTCGAGTTCACTGAATCCATCGGGCGCGTTGTGGACATGGTCGTGCAAGACCTCTCCTGCTTCGGTTTGCTCGTAAATTTGAACGGCGATGTCGCTTGTTGCCGCAAGCCATTGCCACTCCATGGTATCACCTGCGGAAATCTCCACGGTCCTGTATTCATCGACGGAAGATTCCACGTGGCCCGAGAGAAGGTAATCACCCTCATCTGCTGGAGCGATGCGGGACGCCAATGTTCCGGTGTTGGTGTCGAGGCATGCACTCGCCGTGGCACACAAACCGACCGTACTGACGGTCGTCGCTGCTCCGGGGGCAGGTCGAGAATGAACGCCTGAGGAGACAATGTCATTCACGACCATAACGGTGACCGTTTCGGACTGTTCACTCTCAACAACGACGTTCACCGATGTTGAGGATTGCACCTCAACGGTTGCTGTCATTCCCGTTCCGTTGTTCCACGAGAGGTCTTGCCCCTCCGCATAAACGGTGCAGGCAACGCACGACCATGCCACCATGTGCAATGTGTCTTGATCTGCATCAAAGACAAGATGCTGTTGCTCACCCGGCGTCACCGAGAGTGTCGTCAAGCGTTCGTCAACGGTGGTGACCTCTTGTCCGTTCACCTTGTCGATGGGAGGTGTCATCAGGGCCAAGAGAGCGACGAGGAGGATGGCCCTCCACCCACGGCCCTGTGAACGCATGTCGTTGCGTGGGGGCGGCCTCTTTCAAATCCATCCCCTTTGGTCGTTCAAACCTTTCAAGAACAGCGGGCCTCAGCCTCAAGCATGGCCGGTGTTTTGGGACGAACGGTTCTCCACCGGCACCGCTATGCCCGGATTTGGGGAATTGGCGACCGGAAAGCTCCGATAGCACAGACTCCAGCCATCGTTTTGATGGAAGACGATGTCCAAATGCCGTTGCATTACGCTCCCTTTGTGTCCGCAACATCGGCCACGATTCCCGCAACGCTGAGTTTGCGCTCAAGGGGAGCCTTTCAACCACCGAAGTTTGGTGAGAACGGACCACACTATGAGGTTCAACTTGGTCATGTTCTACCTCCTTCGCTTGAAGATGCGAATGCCGGTGAAGCCCAAGGGACGACCAACCTGCTTCCGGTTTCTTGGCAGCGAATGCACCACGATGACGGCCTCATGGACGGGGCCTTGGCGCCGGAAATCGTCGTCCTGACCGATGCTGTCCAACTTGCAAGCCAACCCGGGAAGTTACCCCTCGCCATCCTCACACTGAAACACCGGTTCCCGGGCGCGTTGCTGTGGGCTCCTGGCCTCGGTGGCCCCGATAATGTGGCGGCGTTGGCGTTGATGGGTGTGGACCTGTTTGACCTTGCTCGCTGCCGTCAAGCAACAGCCATGGATATGTTGCTGACGCAAAACGGGCCTCGCACTCCCATGGAACATGAGACGACGACCATTGAATCCCAAATCTATCACATGATGAAAGCACTTGATGAAACCCGTGCGGGCATTGCACAGGGGACGATTGGTACCCTTGCCGTTCGCTCGTCGCTTTCCAGTCCACGGATGGTGGAACATCTTCGCCGTCACCAAGCCTTGATGGCCGAACAGATGGGTCTCCTAACCTCACACACCCGCGCCAACACCGTGTTTGAGTGCTTCTCATCCCACCTCCTCACCGACCCGTTGGTGCAAGATTGGGAACGTTTCATGCTGGATGACTACGAAGCACCTCGCCCAGTTCGAGAGGTGATGATTTTGCTGCCGTGCTCGGCCCGCAAACCGTACCGCCTCTCCAAATCCCATTCCCAATTTTTGCGCTCAATCGGTTCCTCGGCCTGTCACGAGGTCATGATGACCTCGCCCCTCGGTTTGGTCCCGCGTGACCTCGAGGATGTTTGGCCCGCTGCAAACTACGACGTTCCTGTCACAGGGGATTGGTCGGGGGACGAACTTGACAAGGTCCGTAGGATGCTGGTTTCGTTGGTCGCGCGAACGGGCTACAGCCGTATCATCAATCACACGAATCTTGACCTCTCATTTCTTGATGTTGAGGTTGTTGACACCCGAGGAGGTCAAGGCGCCACCCACCACGACGCGCTCAATCGCCTGAGCGATGCGGTACGAAATGCGGTGGATGAATTCGGTCTCCGCAATCAAAAAAACAGTCACCGATTGCTGGAACACTACCGCAGCATCGCACGGAAAACCACGGGGAACGATGCATGGTGTGATGGCCTTCACGTCAAGGGGAAATTACCCCGTTGGCGTTTGGAACAAAACGGCGTCCAAGTGGCCGTTTGGTCGATTGACCGCAACGGCTTCTCATTTTCCAAAGCCGCCATCGATCTTCTTGATGAACACAAGGCTTTGCTCGAGGTCGTTCTCAAACCAGAGGTAGACTGGAAGGGCGATGTCTTCGCCCAACATGTGGAAAGCGCCGATCCGACCATCAAGGCGGGGGATGACGTTCGGGTCATGCAAGCGGGTTCGTGCATCGGCTTGGCTCGCGCCCTTGCTCCCGGTTGGGAATGGGCTGGGACCCCCGGTGCACTCGCAAAATCTCATCAGCGCAAAAAGAGAGGTTAAACGAAGCCGCCGTGGTTATGCGGAGTGGTTAAGAAGGGGAGATAAGTCGGAAACCCGCTTGGTGATGTGAAATGGCACGTATGTACAAGTCCCGAAAAGGCCAGAGTGGCTCTTCCCGTCCGCATGTGACCGAGGCTCCTGCATGGTCCAACATCGACAAAGATGCCATTCAAACCCTCATCTTGGACATGGGCAAAGCCGGTATGTCCTCTGCTGAAATCGGAACGGTTCTGCGGGACAAACACGCCGTTCCGAACGTTCGCTTGGTCCTCGGCAAGCGCATTGGCCAAATTCTCGCAGAAAACGACATGGGCGGTTCCTACCCGGAGGACATGATGAATTTGATGCGACAAGCCGTTGGCATCATCAACCATCTCGGGTCGGGAAATCACAAGGACATCCACAACAAGCGGGCCCTGGAAATCACTGAATCGAAAATTCGAAAACTCGCCAACTACTACAAAGGCGAGGGTCGCCTTCCGGAAGATTGGCGATACAAGCGTGACGAACTCCGCCTAATGGTTGAGTGACGATTCGCCCTTCTCAAGGACACCTTGATGAGGTCCCCCGTAGTCCAGCGAAACGACGACCATGCGGGACTTGCTGAAGACACCGTTTGTTGAGCCCGTTGCTTCGTTGCTTGGGACATACATCGAGCGGCTCCGAACGGCGGAGATGATTCAAGTGAGTGCGCCAGCCACGCTCGAAGGTGTTCTTGCAATGGGGCAACTTGAGGCAGCATTTCTCGACAACGGGTTACGCTACAGTCGCCGCTTTACACCCGCACGTAAACATGTTCCAAGGGACGAGCGATTGTTGCCACAGCCACCTGAAAACGGCCTTGGCGTCTATCTCAATGTTGAGGAAGAAACGTGGGAGATGGATGATGTGGAAACTTCACCGCTGGTCAACATCATGCCACTCAAGACACACGTCAACATGGGTGGGCAGCAACGGCGTCACGCAGGTGCGCTTGACCCTGTCCTGCAGGCAGCCGCTATCGCTGCAGCCATTGCACCGAATGGTCGACGGGTGCGGTCTCTTCGTCCCTACATCACCCTGGGGTTGTGGATGAGGGGTGCACTGGACACCAGTTACGACCCTATTCACTCAAGCGCCATCGCCCATTTGCAAGACGAAGGCAGCGTTCGTACCGTTCCACTGCCGGAAGTCGAATCCCCAGCCCCCGACATGATTCCTGGTCTTTCTGACCGCCAACTCAAACGCCTGGCCAAGGCGTGGCCCAACATGGATGTTGATGAGCGGACCCTTGCGTTGAGTGAATTGGTGTTGCCCTGCCTCACGCATGCACAACTTTCTACTCCACGCCTCGAGGAGTTGGTATGGCATCGCATGGTGCTTGGCGGTCATCCTCAAGATCTGGTGTCACAAGCTCACCTCGTTCAGTCGACATGGCCTGGTGAGCAAGAGGCCAGTCGGATTCATGCATCCAAGGTCTTGGATCGCTGGTTAACCTCAGGTATCTTGGCGCCGGATGCATAGGCGAACCCTTCAAGCCACATGGTGAAGTGCATCTGAACATGGCGATTGAACGATTGCTCACCGGCAGTATTCAAAATCAACTTCAGGAGTTGATGTCCACCGAAGATTTGGTCATTGAGGCCTTTCGCGATTTGGTGAAGGACGAGCTCAAAACCCACATCCGTGCAAAAGTTGACGAGGACCCGGAATTAAAGGAAGAAATCAAAGAAGCCGTGGCCTATTATTTCCATTCCAAAGCCCGAAGCATTTACGCTGAATTGAAGGCGACTCGAGCTGCAACTCGCCTCGGCTTGCGTCTGCTACCGGATGAGCTTCAAGGCGAGGTCGGTGAGGCGCTCGTTACCTTGTTTGAGAAGGAACTCGGAGCCCTCCTTGAAAAGGCACTTTGAGCCTGTTTGGCTCACGCTGATGAGTTCAAGTTATGAGCAACCTGCTCGTGCGATGCATGAGAACGATGCGTCAGTCCCTCTTGCTCTGTTCGCTGTTGGTGCTCACCACGTTGTTGCCGTTGGTTGCTCCGGTGGGTGCTGATGCTGGAGAGGATGCAGTCGTTTGTTGCGATGCCTCTCCGGTTGAACTCTACTTGTCTGGCAGTGATAGCAACAAAAAACTCACTCCCTTTCTCTCAGAGTTGAGCGAAGAAGCCCAAAGCGTCTCTCTCGAAACGTCGATATCGTCCCAAGAAAGCATCGGCCGGTGGGTTCTCCCCGATACATGGGGAGGTGTCATCCCTTCCTCAACCTGGACCTTCCGCATCAACTACGAAGTGAGCAATGCAGCGGGCGCCCAAGTCAACGCTACTGCAACGGTCAACATCGGATCAAAAACATTCAGTGCTGCAACCGAAGCGGGATCTTCGTTCTTGGCGCAAGGAAGCGGGACCCTAAGTTTCGAAATCGATGTCGAGGAAATGACCACGTCGGGCTCATCAAACATTGAGTTGGAACTAACGGCCCAAACGATTGTGTTCAGTGTTCCTCAATCCGACGCAAGTTTGGAGTTTTTGTGGGGAAGTGAGGACGAGGATTCTTCTCTTGAAGCCACCATTCCTCTGATGGACATTTTGATGGTCGAGCCGGAAATTGAAGGTTCGGATGTCTACTTGGCTGTCCGCTTGGATTCCGCATGGGGGTTGTCGACACTGGCGCTTGCAGAGTCCATCACCCTGAAGGTCAACGGAAAGGCTGTAACAGGCGACCCGATTGAAACGGCCTCGGGTGATACCGTACGAGTCACATGGACATGGGACGAGGCAGCAGGTGGCCAGGAAACCATCAGCGTTGAGGTTGAATTGGTCTTCCAAGAGGGTCAACCTTCCCTCAAGGGTTCAATGACATTTGATATCGAAACATTCGACACGGGAGGTGGAACAGGAACATATTACCCTCCAGATGAGCCTCTGCGTACCGACGGTGGAGGTAGTGCCTTGACTTTGGACATTGATCTATCGCTTCGTCAAGACGGGGATGGCCTATTACTCGAAAGGGTTACGACCATGACGATTGAAGATGAATTGGCCTTCTGGATGCGCTGGGGAATGGACCACATCGGTGACGACAATCCGGCTCTTTCATCGATGCTCAGAGCCTTCTCCGCAGGTCCTGTAACCGATGAGGACCGTGTGAGCCGGTTTATCGAAGATGTTGAGCGAGCAGAATTTGAGCGACAAATGGTTTCGCTGGGCCCCATGTACATGAACGCAGGACTGGGGCTTGATACAGAGGAATTGCTGGGTGATTTCCGCAGTTTCAATGAATTGAAAATCGAAGTTGATTTGAACGGGAAAAATGCTGTCATCAACCATCCCGTTACCCTCCGCTTCTCCACAACACAACTCATCACCGACGGTGACCGCCTTGATTTGTTGAGGAATTTCGTCGTGGTCCAACCTGCCCCGCTTTGGAGCGATATTCGCATCGACCTTGAAGCGAGGTCCAGCTCGTTTACGGCCCTCAGCAGCAGCATCCTCAGGGAGTCGGATGCCTTTGACTTCTCCGTTTCACGGATGCCATGGGGCGATCACGTTCGTTTGCAGGCGGACGGGTTGGACCAAGATGAAAAATTCACCTTGGCGACGTTACCGACTTCGTCATTGGCCTATGCTCCATTAACGCTTACCGTGGCCACACTCGTGGGCCTGCTCGTATCGTTTGTCATTGGATTGCGGTTAACGCGACAACGACGTCGAACCTATCTCTACCTGGAATTGATTCTCGTCCCTGTTGCCTTGGCCGTGACGTTGTTTGGCTATCCACCACTGTTCATCGGTATTGCGCTCGGGGTGGTCTCCTTTGTCTGGTGGGTGACGGCTGTGGCCAGTCCTCGGCTGCTGGGGGCCAACGTGCGCGCTGCGCAACACCCGACGATTCCATGCCCTGCCTGTCAAACGCTGAATGCGGTGACCACCAATGAGCGTCCGCACAGATTCAACTGCAAGGGTTGTCAACGTATCATCAAACTCGTTGCTTGATCAGAGTTTGAGGTCTTTGAGGTTCTTCACCAATTGAACGGCTTCCTGATAGTCGTTTGGAGAAAAGTATCCCACAAATTCCTGGTGCTCGTCCACCGCCACAACGGCTTGTGGACTGCGAAGTTGGATGTCGGCAAGCACGTTTTTCAAATCGTCAGAAAGTTGGACCTTCATGAAATCCATTTCCATGTGTTCATGGCACGCAGCAGCGGTTGCATCAACACCATCTCCCAAGGCTTTGACCAATTGCCGGTGGCCAATGACACCTTTCACATGTTGCTCGTCATCGAGCACCACGAGAATGCCACCGGGGACCGTGAGGAGGCGTTTTGCCGCTTCTTGGAGCGTATCGGATGTGCCAACGGTCATGTGTTCGTCATCAAGGGTGAGGTCGTTAACGGTCTTGCCCATGGCAAAGCCACATGGATTGAACCCTTTGTAGGTTGGGCTCAGTTCTCTTGCAACTGTTCATGACAAACCACGAGACTGCCGTCCTCCATGATTCTCGCATAACCAATCCGTTCGAGTTGAACGATGGTCCCCGCAGGATAGGTGTGCTGTTCAAGTTGACCGAAGGTGCGTATCACCTCGTTGTTTCGTGTTTCAAGAAGCATCGCCTCTTTTGCTGCAGAGACAGGAACCCAGTGAATGATGGGGCGTTGGTCTTGTCGCTCCAAGGATTCGATCGTTGCCTCTTGGTCGTTGAGGGCGACATCAGCGAATTCTTTCAGACGAACATCCATTTTTTCCAAATCATCGCCCTCTAACCAAACGGTGCCGTCCTTTAGACTCCAAGTACGCGTTCCCATGTCTTCATGGTTCGGGTGAACAGGGATGTCGATGCTCGACGGCTTTTCTCCGACCAACTCATAGGAGACTGGATGGCGAACGAAGGTCAGACGAGGTGCGTCGTCGTCCACCACTTTGGTGTTGTGGGAATAGAGCGTCGCAAGCGGGACCGAGATGTCCTTTTGGGTGATGCCAAGTTCAAGCCAGAAATTGTTCAGTGCCTCGGCTTGAATGCCACGTTTTCGCAGTGCATCTAACGTCGGAAGCCGAGGGTCGCTCCATCCTTCGTATTGGCCCGTTTCGATGTCCTGTCGCATCTGGGAGGTTGAGAATCCACCCCATTCGTGTACCTTGACCCTTCCCCAGTACATGGTTTCGGGGTAGGTCCAACCAAAGTGTTCGTAGAGAAGGGTCTGTTTCCTCGTCGAATCCATGAGGTCCTTGCCTCGGATGATGTGAGTGACGCCTTGAAGATGGTCTTCGACTGCACTTTGGAAATCAAGAAGCGGCCATACTACGTGCTTGGAGCCGATCTCCGGGCGGGGATGTGGGTGGGCTTTGGTGTCTTGAATCCGAAGCGCAGGCCAATCGCGCAAAGCAGGATTTTTCAGTGTCATATCGGTCTTTACTCGAACAACAGCGTCCCCTGGGCTGAATTTTCCCTTCAACATGGTGTTCCACAGCGTGATGTTGTCCGCAGTTGATTGCGTACGGCACGGGCAGTCTTTCTTCGAAATTCTGAATTCTTTGAATGCATCAGCCGTGCATCTGCAAACATAACCAAATCCGTTTTCAAGCATCTCCTCTGCGTGCTGGTGGTAGACCTCAATACGGTCCGATGCGATGATGACACGGTCAGGCGAACGGCCTGTAAGCCAGGATGTTTCCTCCTCGATTCGTTGGTAGGCTTCCAACATGGGTGGTTTCACCTTCGTGTCGGTGTCATCAAAGCGGAGAATGAACGTCCCCTCATACATGGAGCGATAGGTGTTGTTGATGACCAAGCCCCTTGCGTGACCGAAGGACAGGGGCCCATTTGGATTCGGAGCAAAGCGCAAGACAACCTTTCCTTTTGTGGCGTTTTTCAATTCCGGCAACCCCTCTCGACGGGCTTTCGCTTCCCGTTTTTCAAGGAGGTGCGGTGCTTCATCGCTCAAAATAGAACGAAGGTGTTCAAGACCATTGACGGAAGCGAGTTCGTTGGCTTGCTTGACTTCGTTGGCCACCAAGGACGTGACGTCCTTGCCGTGTTGTTTGAGGTCATCTCTCATCGCCATGATTCGGCCGATGACAGAACCTACCGCAGCTTTTCCCTCGTATTCAAGGGCATTTTGGAGAGCAACATGGCGAATCATGGTTCGCGTTTCTTCATCGGGTATCCACGCCATGTCGTTCATTTCTCCGTTACGTTGCCCCTTCAAGAAATGCGTGGGTGGTCAGGGTTGGAAGAGGCGTTGCTGAACCGTTCGTGGTTGACCTCTTTTGGGCGTGTCTCCATCTCGATGCGTCTGCCAAAAGCGTTCAACGGTTGCCCATCCCCATCGAACATCGGGATCAATTCCAGATTGTTGACAAAGTGCGTCAAGGGCTTTTTTTGTCACAGGGTCACTGGGATAACCTGACCCAAGCGAGAATCCTAACCGGTTTTGCATGGCCGCCATTGCCCGTTCCCGTTCCTCCTTGGCAAGGATGCTTGCCATGGCGACCACCAAATGGTTTTGATCGGCTTTGTGTTCGGAACGCATTGAACTTTCTTGCCAAGGCCAGTGTTCCAACCCATTGACAATCCGCTGGGTGAACCGTTCTGCGTTGACATCGCACGCATCAGCAATGATGGAAAGATGCTGCTTGACGGGGAGTTGTTGAATGGCTTCCCGGAACCCTTCAACCTCAAGCATGTTCAATCCTTGTTCTTGCAATGCCAAGTCGATACGCTCGGCATTGAGGGTCACGGTTGTTCCAAACCACCCTTCCTGCTCAGATTGTTGTTGAAACCACGCCTCAATTTCAGCGCGTCGAGCGGGCTTAAGTTCCTTTGAATCCCGAACGCCTTGTTGTTCAAGAAGCGGAAGGTCCGCTTTGGGTATGGAGCAGATGCCAACGACGAGCGGCCCGAGAACCGGTCCTCGACCCGCTTCATCCAAACCCACGACCTGTTCATCCATCCTCAAAACTCCAGGTCGTCGATGGATTCTCCAAGGGATGGCTCTTCGTTGAGGGTCGGAAGCGGAACGGATGCTGCTTCTTGTTGTGGAAGCGGTTGTGCGAGGGAGGGTTCAACGGATTTTTGTCCGAGCGAAGTGAGTGCATCGTCGGCCTTGACTTTGTTGATGTCTTCCGTACGCTGGTCGAGGACAACGGTTGCAGCATCAATCAAGTTTGGATTCACGGGCGTGCTCGGAACGGATGGTGTTCCATGTTCATGGCGGAACATCGCTTCATAGGTGGCTTTCGGTACCGGGGCAAGCGGCTCTTGAGACGGTTCAGCGTTTTGCTCTTCAGGTTCTTTTTGGTATTGTTGCAACCAATCATCGGCGGATTGTTCCTGATAGGGCAGCACAGCATCTCGTTCAAGGCGTCGATCCCTGTCGATGACGGCTTTGTAAATCACCACCCCGGCGAAGAGGGTAGCGAGCAACACCCCCGACCATGCTTTCACATACAACACCGCAGTGCTGGCCATACCACGCCAATCAAGTCCTTCATCCACCTCGGGTTGTGGTTGCCAGGGAATCCCGAGGTAGTCGCCAGTCGTCGTGTGAGTAAAGGAAAGTTCTGGTGCAAATCGGGACCGAATGGTCGTATTGATGTACACCGAACCGTTGGTGTTATGGTCTTGAGGAAGTTGAACCCATGCTCGAATCGTGAAGTTTGCGTTGAGCGGTACGTCGTCAATTTCAAACGAGCGAGGCGAAGTGGTGGTGTTGTCATAAACGGCTCCCTCAGGGGGAATAAAACCCATGTCAACGGTGTGGCTGGATTGGAGTTGAACGACAAGACCATCGATAGCGTTGCCGTCGTTTCTTGCCTCCATGGCGATGCTCAGCCGCCCCCTTGCATCCACTTGCTCCGCTACGTTGCGGAACGTCCATTTGATATCAGGTGCGACTTTGAGGGGTATCGTCACGTCATCAAGGACTTGACCATCGTCACCGAGAAGTTCGACATTCAGGTTTCCCGTCATGAAAGCAAGGGTATCTGACCGTGCAGAAATGGCCACTGGCGTGAACTCTTTTGTTTGTCCGGGCTGCACCAAGAGCGCTTCTTGGGGAAGGGTTACTTCAAAACCGTCGTTCACGTCACCTATGCGAAGCAGGAAGGTGTTGTATGAATTTCCTTCATTCGTCACCGAGAAGCGTGACGAACACGTTTGGTTTGGGGCAATTGCGTCACAGCCGGTCTCGGTGTAGGAGAGAACGCCTTCCGTTAAACGAAGGATTTCCGCCCTCACGTTGGCGGTGATCATTCGGCTTGCAGCGCCACTGGCAAAGACTTGAATTTGGACATTGAGGCTTCCGCTAAATTCGTTTGGCGACTGAAACCCGATTTCGACCGTTCGTGATTCATTTGGCTGCAGCACGACGTCTTCCAATCCTCCGAACAACGCCACGACCCATCCGCTGTTGTTGAACCTGTCAGCAGCGGGCGTGTTGGGAAGTGGATTGCCGTTTGCATCAACGCCTTGCAAGGTGATGTTGAGGGTGTTGGGCGTATTCCCTACGTTGCGGACAACGATCTCGAGGCGACCATCCTGATTCGGCGCAACGTTCAACAACGGTTCAACGGCGTCAATGCTTGCATTCCTTTTCTCATTCATCAACAGGTCAACGTTCCATTGTGTGACGGCTCTGTCCAGCGCAGATGTAGCAGAGAGGACGAAACGCGGGCCCGTCTCTGCAAGGGGCATGCCGTTTTCTACTGCAGGGACATCCACCCAGAAGTAGATGTATTTCAGTTGTCCCGGTTGCATGACCTCAAAGGCTTGTTCACCAAGGGTGTTTTCCATGTCCCATCCCCAATTCCACCCGGAGGACGAGTAGAGGGAAAACGTCACGTTGTCCTCCAGACTTGCATTGTTGGAGATGTTGACTGCAACCGCCGTTCGCACGTTCTCATCAACCGTCAGTGAGGCAAAGGGGTCAACGCCGAAATTCAGATTAGAATAGGGTGCAATCAACACCCGCATCTCAAACGTCTCCGCACCTGTCATCAAGTCGCTTGTGATGCGAAATGAAACATTGTGGGTCCCGAAAGCTGCGCTTGCGTTGGCCTTGATTGAAAAGACCATCTGGCGGAGATGGTTGGGGACCAACAATTCGGTGAGAGGGAGTCCGATGATTTCCAAATCCTGTGGGGCCGAAAGTGATTCGACGGTGAATGCTTGGTTTTCAGTCGCCTTGTTGTGAAGGGTGATGTACGTGCTGATGGTCTCGTTTTGGTGAACGACCACCTCCTCTGGCCCAACGATGCCAACCAAAGTCTCATTCCGGCCGTCCGTTGGAGGATTGGCGAGGACCAAGGGCGTAAGAAGCGTGGCTGTGAGGAGGAGCAGAGCCACGAACCAGCGCATGATTGCTCGTGGAGATGACCCCCTATGAATCACACCCTCCCGTGAATGATTTTCGGGCGCAGGATTCATGAAGCAGACGCACAACGACACGCCATGGTTCCCTTCTGGCCCTTCAAGAAAAAAAAGGAAGCAGTTGCTGAATTGGATGAAGCACCACCCGCCCCTGTGGTGTACAAACGGGGAGAGGACCCCATGGCGCGAGAGGCCGTGTCGTCCGACCAGGCAGCCTACAAAGATGCCCTTGCGCTCTTTGGAGGGGGCTCAAGGAGTGTCGAGGCCGCCAGCGACCAATCCGTCCACTACGACGGCGTCACAGAATCCGACGCCGCTTCCAATGCTGTGGCCACACAACCGGCCGATGCTGCTCCTGCGGAACCAACATTCACCTGGGTCCATCACACCGACGGGTATCACTACAAGAAAAACGCCGACGGTTCCTTTGAGCCCACGCCTCACACAAAGTCGGCTGATGGCACCTACGAACCATATTCTTGATCAAAGAGCGACGGAAGTGGCTTAACCAAGCCGCTGTGATTCGAAGAAGGCTTGTTGACCTCTCTCGATACGGGGTGTCGGTCAATGCTCCCAATCGGGGTTTCCGAAGGCAACACCCCCTCAGACAACCAGGCATCGATCTCTTCCTTTGAGAGCATGACCGGCATTCTATCGTGGACGTCTTCGCAGTCTCGATTCGCAGCACGGGTCAGGAGGGCGCAGGTTTCCAGATGTTCTTCGTGATTGGACCATCGGTCCCAAATCACGGCAAGCAGCGCCACATGCCGGTCCATGCGATAATGATACCAAGGGACCTTTCCCTGAGGCGTTGTCATCCATTCGTACCAACCATCGGCGGGAACGACGCCTCGCCGTCGTTCAAAAGCCGCTCTGAACATCGGTTTCTCCTGCACGGTTTCTGCCCGGGCATTGATGGGTTCTCGATTCGATGGCTTCCCCCAACTCGGGCGAAACCCCCATCGCATGAGTCGGATGTGGCGTGGGACCTGCGCTTCTCCATCAACGCCATGTTCGGTCATGATGGGAATAAGGGATTGCGGCGTGATGTTCCACGATGGTGAAAACGGCGTCAAATCGGACAGCGGTTCGCTGTCGTAATCCGCTGCGATATCGTCAATCGGGGTTGCTAAGGAGAACCTGCCGCACATTCAAGCGCCTCACACAGGGTCAACGATGATGTCCATCAGGGCGGTAACATCCAGTTCTGCACCGTTGAGCGGGACTTTGAGGTCAAAGCGAGCGGACACGGCCGGGTCCAGTTCTCCAAAACAACCGATCCAGACGCCGTTCACCAGCAGTTTTGCCCCACGTCCAGCGAGCCACGGACCGTCGTCTTGTTCGAGGGGTTGTGCCTCCCAATCGGTAATGCCGAGGTCGTTACAGAGGGCTTGAATACGGCCTCGAACCGCCGCAAAGCCGCCCGAGCGTTCAGCGGTCAAGAAGGCGAGGCGCTGCTGGTTGGCATGGTTGCGGATCACGGTACCCAACTCGTATACGGATTGGGGCAAGTCATGATGTCGGTTGGAGGCCAAAAGACGGAGCAAGCCCGGAAGGAGATGCTGGCGCAGAACGGTGTGGTCGATGGTGATGGGGTTGGTGATCTTGGTCACGTCGTGCTGTGCAGTCCACCGCATGTTGTCAAATTGGTCCGTTTCGTTCGAGAGCGTGAGTGATTGAATTTGCATCATCCCCATGCCCTGCATTGCGTCTCTTAACCGGCGGCGGAGGTGGTGGTCAGGTCGAGGTTCAGCGGTCAACTGCGCGGTTGGCAAATCGGTTCCGAGGTCTTCATAACCGTGACCGATAGCCAACTCTTCGACGATATCCACAGGGTGAAGAAGGTCAAATCTCCAACGTGGCATGGTAAAGACCAACTCGGATGTTCCAGCATCGGCCATGGCCATCTTTGAACTGCGAGCCGGTGCATCCTTCGAAGCAGGCTGACGTCCTTCAAATCGCCCACCCATTCGGTTGATGGACTCTTGCAATTCTTCGTCTGAAAATCCTCTACCGAGGAGACTTTTCACCAACTGTTCTGGCACCGCATGTTGCTGGCCCGTTCCTTGGGGAAGCGTCCGTTCTTCACCGGTGCAGGTGACCAGTTCAACCGATTGGACGCTGCCGCCTCGCTGCATTAATTGCAAGCAAATCAGCATCAACGAAGCCTCACAGGCTCGCTCGTCCCATCCTGTGACGTCAATGAAGAAGTTTCGGCTGTTCGCCGTGACGGTTGTGTGCGCACCGTTGATGATGGGTGGGAAGGAAAGAACGTCGTCCTGTGCATCGAGAATAAGCGGGTAGGCCTCCATTCCGTCAAGCAGGTGGGCGTATTCAATCCCCTTCGGATGTTCACGCAGGATCTCATCGATGGTCATGGACTCTTCACAGGCCAACGGAATGAAGGCGGTGTCACCGGGAACAGAGACGACACGGAACGGCGGATGGAGTTGGTCAAGGTCGTGAACGCCAATGGACACGCGCTGACGACCTCGTCCCAATGCGAAGTGGAGTTTTTCCTGGTGATCCATCAACCCTTTGATGAACACGTCAATTTCCTCTGCATCATCCGGCAATATGACGCCCTTTACCACTGCACCGTGAACCACCGGCCGGATGTGTTCCAGGCTGGGGTCCACATGAACAGTGATGCCACTTGGTTCGGTCGGCATGTCGGTTTGGGCAGGAGCGTTGTGCAGGAAATTTGCCATTGCAAAGGCAAGCGTCTCACCGCATAGGAGGTCGGGACGGTCCGGAAAAATTTCGATGTTGAGCGTATCGTCATCGCAGGTATCGATGTCCGTGCCGAGAAGCGGTAACTGGTCGTTAATTTGGGCAACCTCGTGCGGGTGCCCGTCTCTCTCCAAGAGATGTTTGAGCAACGATTGTGGAACGGATATGGTCGGCATCGTTTTCACCTACCGAGAAAACCAATGTGGAAGCGGTCGGCCGTAGCCTGCCAAACGAAGTCCACTCACAGCGGCCGTTTCATGGTCAAGTGCACGCAGATGCTTCCGGTCCAGCATGTCGATGCTGCTCAATCCCACCCTTCGGAGTTGGTTGGCCAGGTCATCTTGCGTACCTTGAAGCCAGTATGCGATGTCTTCACTATCTGCCATGGGTGCAACACAACTGACGAGGTCCACGCCCGATGCAATCAGCACGGCCAAATCGTGTCCAGTTGCAGCAAACCCAAGCAAGAATCCACTCTGAACAGCACTTCCCTCAAGGTGTTCACGTTTTGAACGACCCATCATCGGGAGTGCAGCGGCCTCGGAAAGTCCGGATCCGTCTTCTATTCGGGCCATGGCAACGTCGACTCCGTGGTAGGCTGCTTTGGTGTGGAGTGATTGAATTCGACTGATGCCTTCAATGAACATAGCGGGGACATCGTCTTTGGCAAGACTCCTCAAGGCCACGAGCAACCCGTCAAGTTGCTCGGCATTCATTGGTGGAAGATGGTCCAAATCAATGCCAAAGCCTCCAGCCTGCGGCAATTCTTGCGCAACGCTCAGCAAATTGTCCTCACCGACCATGAGCATGTCAACACCACGGGGGTCTGCCCCGACCAGAGCCGGATGTCGATTCAAAATTGAAGCGACTTGCGCCGTTGCCTTCTTGTCCGGTTCCAAGGTTGAACCACTCACAAGATTGGGGAGGAGGGGAACGGGCAAAGCCAGTGATTGCACCGTGTCGCTTAATCCAACCAAGGCGACGGTGTCAACCGTTTGGTAATTTCGCAATGCAGGGAGCTCCTCGTTGACCATGCCCACCGATGACAGGTCGCCCGAGGAGACAACAAATCCAGCATGCTCGACAAGCAGCGTTTCCTTGGGCGTGAGGCAGACGGCATCCGCCGGCACATGCAGGGTCTCATCGTCCAACAAAGCGTTGATCTCCTTCACTTCTTTCGCTTCAAGCGGCCGCAGGAGTACTCCTGGCGGAGGCGATGGGCATCGTCCATTAATGATGATTCGACCGCCTTTCATTCCAGCCCCGGGGTCACTGCCTACATCCCCATGAACAACGATGAGTCCGTCGGTCATTCCTCCACCGACCCGCGAACCGCTTGCGCCGCGAACGATTAACGAGCCACCGCTCATTTGGGCGCCCGCATCGTCACCGCAGCCATCCATCACCGTAACGGACCCGCTTGCCATGCGAAATCCAACAAAGTGACCAGCCATCCGCTCACAAACGATGGTGGTGCCTTGGTTTGCTGCACCCAAAAATGAACCTGCGTCTCCCTGGAGGGTGAACGTGCCACCGTGGCCGAACGCAGCAACCCATGAGCCGAGGACGCCGAGGGCACGGAGGCGTGCGCCTTCGGGTAAGCCAGGACAAAGACCCAACTCTCCGTTTTTTGGCACGGGGTCGCCTGCATTTGTCCAACCAATGCGCAGGATGGCGTTCTGTTCGGCTGCAGCCTTCAGCCGTGGGCCGAGTTTTTGGTTGATGCTCATCGACCGTTGAACGACCTCGGAAACATCCGCCATGAAGCGTGGTTGAAACCATCACCCAAATAGCCTGCTGTTCTTCTCTTCTGCAACAGGATTGTTTTCTGCTCTCTCGTAGAGCGGCGGTGTCCTAAGAAGTCTTTATTGACGGCCTTCGTGAGCAACACTTGGAGAAGGTCATGACCATCAAAGTCGCCATCAATGGATACGGAACCATCGGAAAACGAGTCGCTGATGCAGTGGATGCACAAGACGACATGGAGGTGATTGGGGTCACAAAGACCCGTCCGGCTTTTGGCTGCGACCTCGCTGTTCGAAAGGGCTACCCGCTCTATTGCACCTACGACGATTCAGAACGAATTGCAGCCTTTGGAGAAGCAGGTTATTCCTGTCACGGCGGCCTTTCTGATTTGTTGGCCGTTGCCGATGTTGTTGTCGATTGTTCGCCGGGGAAAGTTGGCGCTGCGAACAAGGAAGCCTACGTGAATGCGGGTATCAAATACATCTTCCAAGGCGGTGAAAAACACGCCATGGCAGGCATGTCCTATACGTCGTCTGCGAATCACGAAGCCAACATGAACGCTCAAGGAACGCGGGTCGTTTCATGCAACACGACCGGCCTTTCCAGAACGCTTGTCCCGCTCTACGACCATTGCGGCTCGTTGAAGGTTGAGTGCACCATGATCCGTCGGGCGGCCGACCCCGGTGATTCCGCCAAGGGGCCTATCAACGCGATCAAACCCGTGCTCAAGGTTCCTTCACATCACGGCCCGGACGTGATGACGGTCAAGCCCGAAATTCAAATCAATTCCATGGCCGTTGCCGTCCCTACCACCTTGATGCATTGCCATTCGATCGTCGCAACGCTGCCCGAAGGTCACGGATTGACGACGGAGAGCGTGTTGGCGTTGTGGTCGCAGGAGCCCCGCATCATCATCATGAACGGGGCCGAAACGAAGATTACCACCACGGCTGAGGTTATGGAATATGCACGAGACATCGGTCGCAAGTGGGGTGACCTCCACGAAATCTTCGTTTGGGAAGATGGGGTAAAACTTGACGGGAACACGTTGTACTATTTCCAAGCCATTCACCAAGAATCCGATGTGATCCCCGAGAACGTTGACGCCATTCGTGCGTTGATGGGGACAGAAGCCGATTGGCGAGCGTCGGTGGCAAAAACGGATGCCGCCATTTCAGCCTACAACCGTTTGTGACACCGTTTTGAAGCGTTGTCAACACACCGATGAGGTTGATTCAAAAAAGGAATTGAGGTCCGAGGACTATGCAATCAAGGGTATGGCTCTCTGTCGTGCTCTTCCTCCTTGTTTCAACACCGCTCTCCACCGTGGCTGAATCGGTGGCGAGTCCTCCTGAGGAACAGGTTGACACTTCGCACGGTGTTGTGCCCTCTTCGGTAACGCTGACCGAGGCTGAACGGCTCGACATGGCCCGTGAGCAATGGAGTCTCATGCCCCAGGCCTCCCTCGTTGAAGTGCCTATGAAGACCTCTTCGGGCCGCCTCCATCTCGCATCCGGTTCCTTTGACCCGTTGAACGAGGCAGGCCCTGCACTTCCCGAGGCACTGATGCGAGGAAACGATCAGGTCCACACGGGGCTGATGATGCTCCAACTTCACCAAGCAAACGGCGTCGTTCTCGACCGGCTCATGGCCGCTTACGGCTTTACGGTCCTCGACATCCTTCACGACGAGGGATGGTTGATTCGTCTCCCCTCCGCCCACAACATCGAGGATGACCTTCGCCACGACCCCGATGTTCGTTGGTTGGGTGTGCAACATCCCGGATGGCGCCTCGCTCCACTCCTTGTTGACCAGCCGGCAGCTTTCGAAAACCTGCTGGTACTGCCCACGCCCGATTTGGCCTTGGGGGGCTATGCTCAACTCGCTACGGATTTGATTCGGTATGGAGGGCAGGATGCCCGTTGCGATGCATGGTTGTGCGTCGTTTCTGTCGCCCCTCAAAGCGCTCTCTCCTTCGTTGAGAACATCGCCCATGACGGTCGTGTGATGTGGACAGAACCCGCTGCAACCCTTCAACTCCACAACGCACTTGCTTGGTCGGTTGCAGGCGTCGCAGATGTTGAAAACAATGCGACGTTCACGCTTGATGGCTCAGGCGAAATGGTAGCCATTACGGACACAGGACTGGACAGCAACCACCCCGATTTGGTCGGGAGGGTGGCTGCGACCTACACGCAGTTTGGCCTTGACCCTTCGCCTGCAGACACCAACGGTGGTCACGGAACCCACATTGCTACCACCGTCTTGGGGAACGGTTCCGGGGATGCATCAGCCCGCGGCGTTGCGCCTGCTGCGAACCTTGTGATGTATGCGCTTGAGCACGACCCAACGGGCACCTTTGGACGCATTGGCTCCATCTACGATATGCTGAGAGATGCTGAACAAATGACAGCCCGCATCTCGGTCAATGCTTGGGGCTTGAACGGGAACTACGGTCAATACACCGCTGATGCTCGCTCGGTGGACATCTTTGTCCACGACCGCAAAGACTTGACTCCAGTGTTTTCTGTTGGAGACCGTGGTGCCTCAGGTGCTTCTCAAGTAACGTCTCCGGCTACGGGAAAAAACGTCTTGGCTGTGGGGGCATCGACAACGGGCTCGGATGGAATGCCGATTTCCGTCGCCAATTTTTCTTCGCTTGGCCCCAGCCTTGACGGGCGGATCAAACCCGATGTTGTGGCGCCCGGTGTTGGTGTTTGTTCGGGTCTCGCCGAAGAGGCCCGAAACCCTGCTGGACCATCCTGTCTTTCGGGAACACACGCAAGTGGCAATGCATACTATATGTCCCTCTCAGGAACATCGCAAGCAACGGCTGTGGCCTCTGGTGTGTTGGCACTAACGAGGGAATACATCCGTGAACAAGTAGGGGTGACCTCACCCTCGAGCGCGTTGGTCAAAGGCGCTCTCATCAACGGTGCTCGGGATTTGGGAACGCCCGACATTCCGAACGCTGCCGAAGGTTGGGGGCAGGTTGACCTTGAACGGGTCGTTCTACCGATGGATGGCACCACGCCCCTCGACACCTTCCTCGACGATAAGAAATCGCTCGAACCGGGTTTTGGCTTGCTGTATTCCTTTGACCTCAACCCCGCACACGGTGTTGATTTGACATTGACCTGGACCGATGAAGGGGGCAGCGCAAACGCACCTCAGAATCAGGCCCGATTGGTCAACGACCTCGACTTGAAGTTGGTTTCTCCCGACGGGACAGAATGGCTGGGCAACAACTTTGCATCCGGCTTTTCGACTTCAGGAGGCAACGCAGACAGCGTGAACAATGTCGAACGAATTCGAATTGCTGCGGGAACATTACCGTCCTCTGCTGAACCTTGGATTGTCAAAGTAATGCATCGGGGCGGATCAACACAAGATTTCGCCTTGGTCATGACCGCCGTCGCCACACCAACACCCCAGGCCGACCTTGTGGTCTTCGACGGTAGCATCCTGACGTCTTCCGAATCTCCTCTGAAAGATGACCTCATTTCCATCCGCTTGGCGTGGGCCAATCAGGGGACGAGTGCATCAGCCTCCTTTGGCATCGTTCTTGAGGACCTCACCACACAGACCACGCTCGCAACAGCTACACGACCGAGTCTCGAACCGGGGATGATCGATTCCTACACCATTTTCCATCAGTTTGCCACAACTGGCGTCCACCAGCTCCGATTGTCCGTGGATACGGGCAACACCGTTGCCGAGATGAACGACGGCAATAATGGGGTCGACAACAACATTTGGGAGCAAGAGGTGGAAGTTACCGCCCTCGGTGTGCGGGTCGTGGTCGCCAACGGAGACGGAACCGTGCCCGTGACGCCCGAGGAGCGGGAAGCGAATGCTGACATGACCCTTGATGTACGAAACGATTCAGGTATTGATATCCCACTCGCTATCTTGCACGAAGGAACGGGCAATCAATCGGTCAAACTGTCGGTGACAACGGTTCAGATACCCGCACCAGGGAGAGAGAACTTCTTCCTCGCAAGTCCAGACCTCTGGACGAGGACCTTCAACGAATCCAACACCTTCACGCTGTCGGCACAGGGAACTTCCGAAGCCAACAAATCAATCAATCTCCGTTTGGAGGACTTGGATGCCGATCTCACCTCCGACCCGAGCAACCCACGCTATGTCCGTTCAGGAACCTATGTCGTCGAAGTGACGGCACGCTACGAACTCCAACCAACGGTTGCTCACACCCAAAGGATGTTCATCGAAGTTGAGCAAATCGATCAGGTGCAGGTTGTGGCGGCGGGTACCATTGGGCTGCAGGCTGAGCCCGGTGAATCGAGTTTCTTTTCAATCTCGGTCAGAAACACCGGCAATGCACCTGCGCAATACAGTATGGAATGCATTTCCGAGCAACGGTGGCAAGTCATGCTCGGTTCCTCGAATTCGTCTCAACTGGATTTTGAACCCCTTAATATCCTGGAATACCTTCCCATGTCCATTCGTGTGGTCGTACCGTTGGTTGCGCAAGGCGCACCCTCCGCAGGCGATACCGACACTGTCACCTGTTACGTAACAAGTTCAACCGATCCACTGATGAATTTCACAGAATCCGTTACCATCACCGTTCTTGCACAGGAGTCGTTTGACGTTCACTTGAATGACGATGAAGGACCTGTTGGACCCAATCAACTCTCACCCGACATCGCCGTTGACAGTGGGGAACAAATCCATCTTAATTTGAGTGTTGAAAACACGGGGAACATCGGTATTGACCTCGATGTTTCGGTGCTTCCTGACAACCCGCAATGGGCGGTTCAGGTGTCCTATGGCGAAGTCCAGGACACACGCTCTCTTTCCATCACGCTTGGCCCTGGAGAGAACGGCACGGTCCGCTTCATTATCGGCGTACCACTCACGGCTGAAGAAGGGGACAGCAATTCGTTTACGATACGCACGGAACGGAGTCTTTCGAATTTCCGACAAAACATCACAAAACTCGTGGTTCGTGACGAACTTGGCGTTGAACTCACGCCTCCAGAAGGTGAGCGCATTGACACGGTGATTGCCAGCACATTCTCCTACGGTGAATTCTTGGTTGAGAACACCGGAAACACCAATCTTGTGTTGAATTGGACCCACGGATTAGCCCCCGATGGATGGCAGGTCGGTTTTGCAAACCCCACCGTTTATCTCGAACCTCGAGAACAAAAAACCGTGCGTTTCGGGTTGGTTCCGCCGGCCCAAACCGCTGCTACGGATGCTGCGTTTGACATGCTTATTTTGGTCAATGCAAGCAACGATGGTCGCTATGTTGAAGCCTCTCAAACCGTCACTATTGGCGTTCTTGACTCCATGTACGGAACTGTGGCCGCCCAATCAGAAGGTGAACGCCTCCTTCAAGGGATTTCGCGAGACGACGGTCGAACCGAGACCTTTGTGATCACCAACGACGGGAACATTCCCCTCACGGCTGACATCACGAGTGTCCTTCTTGACAAAGAACAGGAAGTGAGGGCCGACTGGGTCATCACCATTGAACCGAACACCATCGCCAATTTGGCCGTCGGAGAATCAGCGCTTGTCGAGGTACGGCTGGAGCCGAAGGAAAACGTGGAGCGAGGAACCGCCTATCTCCTGTTGAACCTCACCTCCAGTCAAGCCCTTCTCGCACAGATGGAGTTGGAGGTCAGCGTTGAAACAGCCACCGGCTCAACCGGCCTGTTCAATGTTTTACCACCGGCTGTTAGCATCGGTCTTGTCGCCTTGTTCTTGGTTGGCGTTGTGTTCGTTGCTCGGCGTATGAAGCAATCAGGGCAACTGGTTGATGATGGGACTGCTTTGGTGGCTCCAAACACCCATGTTGATCCGGACACGCTCGGGACGCGTCGTGATGAAGCCCTTGACCTCGGTTCCGCAGTTGACGAATTGACCAGCGGCGAGGTGAGCGACGATGAGATCGCTCAAGCCATCATGCAATCCATGGACTTGCCTCCTTTACCTGCCGCCGTCCCCTCGGGGATGCCTCCAGCAGGAATGCCACCCGCTGGCCTACCCCCACTCGGCATGCCTCCTGCTGGCATGCCTCCTACCCCCGGTAAGGCATTGCCTGCACTACCGCCCGCAGCCCCCACCGCCCCTTCTCCCGTGTCTGTCCCGCAACTCCCTGCGGTTCCTCCACTGCCGCCGGGAGGTTTGCCAGCCGGTTGGACCATGGAGCAATGGCAACATTACGGTCATGAGTGGTTGCGTAGGCAGGGATGAAGGTTGAAAGGGAGGAGCACCTCCCATCGGCCATGGGAAGCATCGTCTTGTTTGGCCCGCCGGGTGCTGGAAAAGGCACACAGGCACAACGCATTATGGAGCAGACGGGCTTGCCACAGGTCTCAACCGGTGACATGCTTCGGGCTGCGGTCAAAGCAGGTACCGCTGTTGGTAAGGAGGCGAAAGGCTACATGGACCGTGGGGCTTTGGTTCCTGATGATGTGATTCTGGCTCTCATCGAGGCACGTTTGCAAGACAGCGACGCCAAAGACGGAGTGATGTTTGACGGGTTTCCACGCACGGTTCCACAGGCCGAAGCCCTGAGTCACCTCACCGAGATTACACATGTTTTGGCCATTGAGGTGCCTGATGAGCGAATTGTTGAACGGATTTGTGGTCGCCTAACCTGTGGTACATGCGGCACGGTGTATCACGATACGTTCAATCCCGTTCCAAACGAAGGCTGTGGTTGCGGTGATTTCCAAGAGAAGCGTAGGGTCGACGATAACGAACATACGGTGTTGAACCGTTTGGGGGCTTACCACGAACAAACGACACCGCTTGCATCTTGGTACGAACAGCGCGGTCTCTTTCATCGAGTGGACGGGGACAGAGACATCGACCTCATTGCGGCAGATTTGCTTTCCATTCTGAACTGAGGGAGTTATCGTGGGGCGTCGTCGTGGCCGTTCCAACAAGGAACAACGAAGATTGCGTGCTGTCCGGGCTCAACACCATCTTACAGGCATCTTACAAGAATCGGCTGCGTACCCCGAGCCTGTGGTTCAATCTGCTGCTGTCCATCTGATCAAAACCTCCAGACGCCATCGTCTGCCCATTCCTTCAAGCAGTCGAGACCTCGTGTGCCGGGCGTGTTGGTCACACCATACGGTTTCCTCACAGTTTCGAATACGAATCAAACACGGCCAGCGCATCAAAACATGCCTCAAGTGCGGAACAGTTCGTCGATTTGGCGGTGGTCCAAAGCACCACAGATTGAGTCAAGGTGATTAACCGTGGTCGACATTCCCCGCCGGGTCTTGAACGAAGCCAAATCTCGCGACTTCAAAGCCAGTGTCCGAGTTGGAAAGGCAGGATTAAGCGAAACGGTTGTTGAAGAAATTCGTCAACAGCTTCGCTCAAAGGAACTCGTCAAGGTCAAAGTCAACAAAGGCCTGTTTGAGCGAGAACAAAAATCCGAGGTCTGGAACTATCTTGCCGAACAGACGAACAGTGTCCTCGTTTTGCAACGGGGAAACATTGGTGTTTTGTGGCGCAGTTAAACAAAGCGACGAAAAGGGTCAAAGGTGGCCTTTCGTTGGATTGGACTAGGAAGCGAATTGAATGAACAGCCATCTCTTTACCAACCGAAGTCGTCAGATTTCCTTTGCGCTCCTTTTGCTCGTCGGTTTCATGATGCTGATGGGCTACACCTCCGCAGGTGGCGGAGGTGGTGTCTCCCTCGATGTGACCATTAAAGACGGCTTGGAATCACAAGCCATATGGGTCGGTTTGGCCATCTTGATCGGCGTCTATGCGCTGATTATTTTTGAGTGGGTCCACCGAACGCTTGCAGCCGCTGTTGGCGGTTTGTTGGCTGTTCTCGCCCTCAACTACTACGCTGTCGAGGACACCTTCACGCTGGCTGAAGTCACGACCATGATCGATTGGGAAACGATTGGTCTCCTCTTGGGAATGATGGTGATGGTCGGTATTTTGTCAAACACGGGCGTGTTCGAGTACTTTGCTGTCCTCTCTTACAAGAAAAGCGGTGGATCCATTTGGACCTTGGTCGTGATTCTTTGTACCGTGACAGCGGTCCTTTCTGCCTTCCTTGACAACGTGACGACGATGCTGTTGTTGACTCCCGTAACCATTCAACTGGCGAAGGTCTTGGACATCAAGCCGATTCCCTTGCTTATTTCAGAAGTGTTGTTCTCCAACATTGGTGGAGCAGCGACGATGATCGGTGACCCACCGAACATCATGATCGGGTCCGGTCTTTCACCTGACAAAATCGCCTCCGCAGAGGGTGGCAAATACGCCTACATGTCAGAATACGGCGTGACATTCAACGATTTCATCATCGAAATGGGTCCAGGGATTTTGATGTGTATCGTGCCGTCGTTCATGTTGCTCAAGTGGTTCTATGCAGACGAATTTTCCGGCAGTCGCATCCGAGATGTTGCAGAACTTGAAGCCAAGTACGGCATCAAGGACCCGGCCATGCTCAAGGTTGCAGGCTTCATTCTCGTCTTGGTGATCTTGAATTTCTTCCTCCATCCCATCACCCATATCGCTGTGTCTTGGATAGCGCTTGTAGGTGCCGTGGTCATGCTCCTTGCTACCGACGCACACGATCTCGAAAAACCGCTTCACCACGTTGAATGGACCACATTGTTGTTCTTTGCCGGATTGTTCGTTCTGGTTCATTCCTTGCAATACATCGGTGTCATTGATTTCATTGGGACCTACGTTGAAAAGGCCATTGCTGCCTTCGGCGACAGCACCACGCCTGAAGGGCAAACAACACGGCTTGCAGCAGCTATCTTGATCGTGCTTTGGGTGTCGGCGGTTGCTTCTGCCTTCATTGACAACATTCCGTACACGGCGACCATGATCCCCATCGTTCTACAGATTGCCGACAGTCTTGGGGACTACCTTCTCTCACCGTTGATTTGGGCCTTGGCTTTCGGTGCCTGTTTGGGCGGCAACGGTACGCTCATCGGGGCATCAGCCAACGTGGTTACAGCGGGGATGTCCGAGGATGCGGGGTATCCGATTTCGTTCAACGAATTTTTCAAGGCAGGCTTCCCCGTCATGATTTTGACCACCTTCATCGTTTCACTGTACATGCTTCTCGTGTTTGTTGTTGGTGGAGATGACGGTGCAACCTTCGTCAAACTCATCTTGATCGGCATCACCGTGCTGAGCATTATCGGGCAACTTGCTCGTGGCCGAAGCAAAGGCAAAACGTTCGCCGAGGCGTTGGTTGATGACGAAATGGACGGCATCGAGGAATTTGTCGTGGAAGCCAAGTCGGTTGTTACCGGAATGCTTCGTGGCGAAGAGGAATGATAACGCACTCAAGCGTTGATTTCAAGTCCTACCGTTGCGACCCCAAGGTGAGGCAGGCGCATGTTTGAGTGTCAAATTTGTGGGTTGTTGTCACTTGGAGGGACGGCATGTCCCGCGTGTGGCAGTCAACTTCGCACAGACCTGTCTTCGTCTATGGAAGGCGATGAAGTCCTTCCATCAGAGGTCCCTGGTCTTGATGACGCTGCGGCCGCATGGTACGATTTGGAAGGTATTGAACCACCTGAAGAGGACGACGGTTCGGAGCCGACTGCCGAACAGCCGCTTGTCCCAAACGGAGGGCTTCCCTTCGGTTTTCAAGGCGAATCGACCGTCTACACCTCGCGTCTTCCATTTGGCATCGGCAGCTTCGCCGAAGGGATTCCATTTGAGGGCGGTATGGCCACGCCGGCCACCCCGCGAGACACTGTGCAACCCCCTCCCTCTTCCATGCCCGCCGAAAGCCCGCACTCTCCAGAAAATCCAGTGGCAGAGGAGGTTTCCACTACGCCGGACAAACGTGATACTGTCCAGTCTCATGCGAATCTCGACCCCCCGGTTCACCCCGAGTCCACAGTCCAGCCCGAGCCAGTAGTTGAGCTCCAGCCCGCAGTTGAACCCGAGCCATTGCCCTCTCTGCCCGACGTTGAAGAAATTCAGCCTGCGACAACTGCTCCTCAATCCGCTCCTGCGTTTGAACCTCCGAGCCAAGCAACGCCTGTCCGCCTTGAAACAGCGCGTCTTGTGCACCCTTCTCCAGAGGATGCCGCAGCGATGCCAGCATCAACCGAACCAACACCTCCTGTAAAGGACGAGCCAACTGTTCCTGACTACTGGAGAATTGATGCTCAAATTCCGAATTATGAAGAAATCTACGACCATACCGAGGAAGTTGTCGAAGTGGAATACGGGTCGCTTGCCGAGGATGTGGTGGTGTTTGACCATGAAACAGACTCACCTGCGGCCGTGTTTCATTCACCGTTGGAAGCCTCACCAGTTTCGGTGGCCGCTCCATCAATGGCACTCTCGTTGCACCCGGCTCAGGCTTTGGGCGTCGATGTCGGGGGCTCGCCGGACCTCCAGGATATCGTAGAGCAAGGATTTGGATTTATGCAACAGGGTTCCTGGTCGCAATCCGCTCGGGCATTTCAGCGCTTAGCAGCCAGTCTCCCCACCAGTCCCGAGGTGTTCAACAACTACGGCATCTCACTGCTTCAGCGGGCCATCAGCATGCGTGACGGGCCTGACCTCCAGCAACGCCCATTGGCCGATGCGCAGTTCGAATCGGCCATTTTGGCGCTACGAGAAGCGGCCAAAGGCGCTCCAACGAGCGGGGATATCTTGGTGAACCTCGCCATTGCCTTGATCGAAAGTGGTCGGTCTGAAAAAGCGCTGGGCATCATGAACGTGCACAACGCCCGTGAACAACGTTCTGCAAAGGGCATGAACACCGCCGCGGTGGCCATGTTCAACCTCGGTCAACTGTCTCAGGCCGCAGCAACGCTTCAGAAAGTCGTGAACGATCCCGTGGCCTCAACCAATTTGCAGAAATTGTCACCCGCTTCAAAAGCCTGATTACCGAACCCCCTGTTTTTGCTTGAAAATGGGACACTGTCCCACAATCAATGACTGTTCGCAACCGATTTCTTCTTATACAGGGGGAAGGTCGGGTGGTTGCTTAGCACCCTGTCATGCCTGTCATGGTGGGGGAA